>NZ_CP046508.1:2079000-2393000 GCF_017161115.1 Variovorax sp. RKNM96
GCCACGCCTACAACGCCTTCGGCAACAAGGTGCGCACCGTCGATGCGATGGGGCAGACCAGCTGGTTCCTCAATGACAAGCTCGACCGCCTGACGCGAACCAGCCGCGGCGCAGGCACCGACGCCATCGTGGAGAACCAGCGCTGGGACCAGGCCGGGCGCAAGCTCAGCCAGACCAATGGTGCGGGCAACACCATCAAGTACGACTACGACCTGCGCGGCAACCTGATCCGCACCACCCAACCGATGGGCCAGACCACCCAGGCCGGCTACGACGAGTGGGGCCACAAGGTCATCGAGATCGACGCCAACGGCTCGGTGGCCGCCTGGAAGTACGACTACTTCGGCCAGCTGCAGGGCCGCACCGACATCGGCGGCGCGGACTACGCCTTCAGCTACGACAACGCGCGCCAGCTGCTGACCCAGACCAACACGCGCGGCCAGAACCTGGGCTACGCGTACGACGCGGCCGGCCAGCTGGTGCGCATCGAGGACAACGGTGCGGGGCAGCCGCAGAAGGTGACCAGCTACGACTACGACCTGGCCGGACGCCACCTGCGCGAGACCACGGTGCAGGGCGGTGTGACCTACCAAGACAACGACCTGGCCTACGACGCGCTGGGGCGCATGCGTTGGGTCAACGACGGCCGCGCCCTCGTGGATGTCGACTACGACAAGGTCGGCAACCGCACGCACGTGAGCATCCACGTGCACGACCAGGCGCTGAACCCCGCCCTTGACCAGGACGTGGAGCAGTACTTCCAGTACGACGAGATGAACCGCCAGACGGTGGTCAATGCACTGGACGCCAACGGAACATTGGGCACCGAAGGCCACGTGCTGGGCTACGACAAGAACGGTCGGCGCACCAGCGACATGCACAACGGCCCGCGCGTGGTAATGGTCAATGGCCAGTGGACGCCCCTCGCGGACAACGGCGCGACCACAGAGACCTACACCTACGACTCGCTGGACCGCCTGAAGACCACCACGCGCGATGGCGCGCAGATCGACACGCGCACGTACGACGGCGCCGGTCGCGTGCTCGTGAGCGGAACGATGATCGGCGTGGGCGGGGTGGACATGAACTACATCAACGCGCACAACCTCCTGAACGGCGGGCAACTGCCGGTGGACCTGGCGGGCGGTCCGCTGCGCGGGGACATCAACGCTTACGACGCCAACGGCAGGCTGGTCGGACAGATCAGCAACAGCGTGGGCGTGACGCCCGTGTCGGCCCAGACCCAGTATCAGTACGACGCCGCGGGCAACATGGTGCGGTCGCAGAGCGCGGCGACCAGCATGCCGCCCGGCGGGCCCGTGAGCACCTCGCAAAGCGTCGAAGAAACCTGGCTGCAGCGTGCCGAGGGCTACCAGGTGCAACTGCGGCGCACAGGCTCGACGACCGCGCTGGGCGGACTGGGCTATGGCTACGACGCCAACGGGTACCTGGTCCAGGTGAGTGATGCGGGCGAGACGATCCCGTCGGAACAGCAGCACCGTTTCGTGAACGACGCGCAGGGCAACGTGCTGTACGCGTACTACACGAGCAGCATGGACCCCAACACGCAGTACAACGGCCAGCGCCAGGTGGTGGTGAACGGCGAAATGCTCGGGCGCTACGGCCAGACCATGGACCAGCGCTTCCCGCAGGGCAACCCGTTCCAGCCAGGCAGCGAGATGTGGAAGCCCGAGGTGGCCTTCAGCTTCGGCTACCAGCCGATCGACGGCAACTACCCCGCGGGCAGCCCGGGCACCTATGCGGTGCAGGTCAACGACACGCTGCAGAGCATCGCCAAGGGAGCGTACGGCGATGCGAATCTGTGGTACCTGATTGCCGATGCGAACGGGTTGATGAGCAATGCGGACCTGCGCGCGGGCCAGGTGCTCACGGTGTCGGCGCGGGTGACAAGCGCGAACAACGCGAACACCTTCAAGCCGTACGACCCGAGCAAGATTGCGAACGACACGCCGACGATGACGGCGAAGCCGCAGGACGAGAAGGGGTGCGGGGCGGTTGGGCAGATCATCGTGGCAGTGATTTCGGTGGTTGTCGCTGTCTACACCGGCGGCATCGGGGGCGCCATGCTGGGCTCGGTGGTGGGGCAGGCCGCTGGTGTTGCAATGGGCGTGCAGGACACCATCAGTTGGAAGCAGGTGGCTCTTGCAGGGGTAAGTGCTGGGGTTTCAGCGGGTCTTGGCGAAGTGATGCCCACGCCATTGGGCGGCGTCGCAACCGATATACCCAACGTAGTGGTGCGTGCCGCAGTCGGCAGTGCATTGACCCAGGGAATAGGGGTCGCGACGGGACTTCAGAACAAGTTCAGTTGGCGGGGCGTGGTTGCTGCCGCCGCGGGGGCGGGCGTGGGTCAAGCGATCAGCACGGCCATTGGCGGCATGGCAGGCAGCGATAACTATGCGCGATTCGACGACGAAGGCAACTTGATGCCAGGTGCGAGTCCGAACGACGGCGGACGCTACTACGCCAGCGCATGGGCTAACTCGGTGAGTCCGGCGGCGGCGCGCTTTGTGAGCGGGGCTGTGGGAGGCTTCGCGGGTGGATTGACGACCGCTGTGATGAGGGGCGGGAAAGTCAGTGTGATGCAGGTAGCTGCCGACGCGTTTGGCAATGCGTTGGGAGAGTCCTTGGCTGATGCAATGGGACAGAGCGCACGCACGGCCGGAGGTGCCAACACGCTGCAGGCAGATCCGCTGACGCTGGCGATGGAAGTCGCTCCGGGCTCGAATGCTGACTGGGTGCTGGAGAGGAACGACGGCACATCTGTCGGCCCTTCGGGGGGAGCCGGCTTTAACTTCACGGACTCTGAAGACGGCATTGTGGCCATGGCACAGCGGGCAGCCTATAGGCAGGCTTCGGCCAATTGGTACGCCACCTCTGGCATGCCTGCAGGCGCAGCACCGACGAGCTACACAGCCCAAAGCGGCGAGGGTCCGCTGGCGATCGCTGATGGCATCGACCCGACCAACCGCTACGCGATTGCGGCCTTCATTGCCGGCTCCGGGCAGGCTTCGTACAGCGCTAGTGCTAATCGCTGGATCACGACAGCGGGGCAGACCTACAACGCTGATCTCTCTCGTCTGAATGCGGATCAAATTGCACAACTTGATCGCGCAGGTAGGCAACTCACCAGCGCAGAGAGCAGTATCGACAGTCGACGTGAGGCGTTGAGGCAAGCGCAAGCGGCGCAGGCTGTGACCTATCGCAACGAAAACTACAGCAACGAAGGGCTCAGCCGGCCAACCTATGTGGCGACCATCTATGACGACACGCAGAGAATGCTCAACCGCATGTGGGACACGCCGGACGGGCAGTTTGCCAAGGCGTACTACGCTGCGGGTGCTGCCTCCGTGGCTCAACCGGTCGAAGGTGGAGGCTTTGCCGATAGCACCAATCGCTTCAGCAACGCCGGCGCCAATATTCCTCTGACGCAGGCGGCCAACTTCGCTGTAGGCGCTGCAGAACTGGTGATCGGAGGCGGCTACAACGGAGTGGTCCGAATCCTCGGCGGCGTAGCTTCCATTCCCTACACCCTCGCGGGTACCGATGCCGCAGTCGGCGTACAGGAGGGTTTCGCGGAAAGTTGGGGCTACAACCCCCGCAGCGATGGTGCACGAGCCATCATGCAAGGCTTGGCGCCCGTCGCGCAAAGAGTCGGCAATGGACTGCAAGCTGCGCGGGACTTTACTAGCAGCTACATCGGGGATGGCGCAACCACCGTGCTCTTCGGAGGAGTCCAATTTGCGTTAGAGGCGGGCGCCACAGTAACGGGATTGCGTGCGCTGGGCGGCATGGGCGAGGCTCTGTTTGCTGGAAGAGTAGGAGCGCTTTCCGAAGTCGCAAATGCCCCGCCTCCGCTCTGGGGGGCATGCTTCCTTCCTGGCACGCTTGTGCACACGAAGCAAGGCACTAAGCTGATCGAGCTAGTTGAGCCCGGCGACTTGGTGGCCGCACGCAATCAGTTCAACCAGCAAACTCAATGGCGTCCAGTGCTTCAGGTGTTTGCATCCAAGGACAAGGACGTCGTTCATGTTCAGGTCGAACACCCAGACGGGGCGCGAGAGATCGTCTCAGCCACTACGGAACATCCGTTCTTTGTGACGGGCCAAGGCTGGCGTGGAGCGAACTCGCTGCAGCCGGGAGATTCGTTAGAGTTGTTAGATGGCGCTCAATCCAGAGTCATTGAAGTAACGCCGGACGATGGCAAGCACCTGGTCTACAACTTTGAAGTAGCTGACGACCACACCTACTTTGTTGGCGAGCGCGGTGTTTGGGTTCACAACACCTCGTCTGTAAGCGATGCTCTGTTGGACATAAAGACCTCTCGGGCTCAGGGGGGCTTGGTCAGAACACGTGCTGATAGCATCATTGACGAAGCAAATCGCGTCGCAGCCGCTGGAGGGGAGATATCCCCTCAGCAGCGGTTGTTGCTTCAACAAAATTCACCTGTTGTTCAACGCAGAAATCCAATTCAAAATGGATTTGCCCGAACTGAGTTCGAAAGAGATCAAAGTTATTTGATTAGACGGTGGGAGGAAAATACGGGTGCAACATGGCCAACGAGAGTAGATCCTGATGGGCGTCTTAAGCTCGCCACGCCGCATCATATATATCCACTCGAAAGTGGTGGTGCAAACAAATGGTGGAATTTAATGCCGACATTTGGGCAACTCCCCAATCATTCACTGCCTGGGATTGCCGGGCCCCACGCTGCTGGCGGTGTTCTTCGAAGTACAATTCAGGGTGGCCCCAAGCAACTTCCTTACGGTAGAACAACAGATTTGCGTCAGATAATTGATTAAGATGGAAAATCTAAAGGAAAAAATCAAATCTGCCAATTGGTTTGCCGCGATTGGTACGTACCCCGGCGGAGTGGGTAAGCGTTCGATAAAAAACTTGCATGCTTGGGATGAGACCATCTTCAAGGTTGGACTTGATCAAGAGCATGCGGCTATCGCCGAAGAAATGGATTGGCTTCCAAGTACGAAGGATGAGATTGATCCATTTTATGGGGACTCTTTGCGGCATGCTTTGGATTTGAAAAATTCAAATTACAAAGAAGATTTGAAGGAGGTTTACTCAATTGCGTTGAAGTCACTTCGCCATATTGAAGAGTCAAAATTAATATCAGGCCCACACAACTACGTAGAGGTGGCGAAAGGTGCGGCGCTTTATTGTTCCCGAATGGCGGCAGTTGAGGTTGTTGTGGGTCGGCCTGGGGTTTGGTGCGATTTGTTGGATATCTACTGCCAGGGGTATTGGCCTTGTGGCCGATTGAAAAATGGTACCTTGATTGTTTATTGAGACATTCGGAGTTATACGCAGCTTGCATCTCGGAGGAAATTTTCTTTACGACTGCGGGTCAATTTTGTAACCCGTTTTTAGCTCAAATAGCTGTTGGAGTTTTTTTGGTTCAACTGGGGAATCTATTCCATCAAATAGAGATAACAACCCGTTGCAACTTCTCATGCAGCTACTGCGCCGGCCGTTCCATGGACCAGCAGGACATGGATTGGGAAACCTTCAAAGCCATCGTCGACGGTCTCTCGCCGCAGCATCAACACTGCACGGTCTCACTACAAGGCGAGGGTGAGCCCTCCCTCCACCCCTTGTTCTGGTGCATGGCCGACTACGTAACCACAAGCGGCCACACCCCCTACTCGATCCTCAACGGCAGCCGTCTCGACGCAGCCCGCATCGCCGCAACATTCCCCCGAATCGGCATCTCCCTCGACACCCTGGATGCATCCACCGCAGAGCGCATCGGCCGCCACAACCTGACAAAGGTTCTGCGCAATCTCGAGGAACTCACCGCGGTCATGAGCCCGTCCCGCATCACGGTCATGTCCGTGGACATGGGCCAGCCGCTCGGCCCATTGCGCGCCTGGGTGCGCCAGCGCGGATTCGGCCGCCACGTGATCCAGCCCCTTGCCCGCAAGGACGACTACGCCAGGCACTACGGCACCGCCATCCGCTTCACACCTAGGCGCCAGCCCGAATCGGCCGTGCGTCCGTCGTCAACCTGCAGGTTCGTGCAAAGCGACCTCATGCGCTTCTATACGTGGAAGGGGCAGGAGCTGCCGTGCTGCTTCATCAAGGACACGACGGGCATCGAATCGATCCCGCAACTGAAGCAGTCCCTGGCTCGCGGTGAGGTGCCGCCGGGCTGCAGCGGGTGTTCCGAGCTCAGGCCTCTTTAGAACGCACGAGGAAAGAAGGCGCGAACGCCCAAGGTTCGCGTCTCGCGCACCACCATCTCCATCGCGAAGCGCCTGGCGTGGGCTTGAAGCAGCCGATGTCGGAAGCACGCAACGCGCGATTTCTGGACTGGTAAAAAAGATAGGAAGTCCAGAAAACTAATGATTAGGTGCTATTTTTTCGGCAAAAACAGCCGAACAATCGTTACTTAAGATTTCACTTTGGAAACGATTTAGAAACCTTCCCAGCAGGTTCTTTTCTTTGAAAAATGGTTGGCACTGGATCGGTGTATCCTTCCTGTAGGAGAGGGACTACGCTTTTGTGTCTATTCCTAAGTTTTTGTGTGAAGCGGCAATCCGTTTTTCAGTGTTTGCGAAACGAGTTGTTCCGATATTGATGTAACCGAGTGATAGCTATGTATCACTGGCTCGGTGAATTTCTGCACACAAAGGCCACAAAAGAGTGATCGAGGGGGAACTGAATTGCATGCCGACCTGGCTTTGAAAATGATGGCGGACCTGTTCTGGACAGGCCTGCTCCTGTGCGTCCCGCTGCTGGGTCTGACCATGCTGGTCGGCGTCCTGATCAGCGTGCTGCAGGTGGTGACGCAGGTTCAGGAAATGTCGTTGACCTTCGTCCCCAAGCTCTTCACCGCTGGTGCCGTCTTGATCGTGGCGGGTCCGTGGATGCTGGGCAAGCTCACCCAGTACACGGTCCAGCTCTGGAGCGGCATTCCTTCGATGTTCTGACTATCGATCGGGAACGTCCAGTGAATGCCTTGCCGTTGTATGCCGCGTCTGCGCTGCCTGGGGTCGTGGCCAACGGCATGGATACGTCCTGGCTGCTTCTGGTTGGACTGCTGGCCCTGCGTGTCGCCGCCACCTTTGCCATGACGCCTGTGCTGTATGCGGTGCCGTTGCCGGCCTCGGTGCGTGTGCTGCTGGTGGTTGGCCTGTCGGTGGCCATGGCCTCCGCGTTGCCTGTGACGGCCAGCCCCTCGATGGGTTGGGGGGCGCTTCTTTCTGCTGCCCTGTCGGAACTCGTGCTCGGTGCGACGCTGGGCCTGGGGATCCTGTTGGCCTTCGGCGCGTTCGCGGTGGCAGGGCAACTGCTCGATGTCCAGCTCGGCTTTGGCATCGCGCAGGTCTTCGATCCGGTCACGCAGCGCCCCGTTCCCATCCTCACTTCCGCCTTCGGCTACTTTGCCGTGCTGCTGTTCTTCCTGGTCAATGGGCACCACGCGCTGCTGCGCGGCATCAGCTACAGCATCGAGCGATTTCCCGTGGGGGCGCCCTGGTCGATCGCGCATGCAGCCGAGCCGGTAATCAAGCAGGCCTCCGGGTTGTTCAGCCTGGGCTTCGCGCTCGCGGCGCCCGTGGTGTTCTGCATCCTACTCGTGGAATTCGCGCTTGGCGTTGTCGGGCGCAACCTGCCGCAGATGAACATGTTCACGATGGGCATTCCAGTCAAGATCCTGGTGGGCCTGGTCGCGCTGTCGCTCTGGTTTGCCGGCATCGGCGGTGTCATGACGCGGGTCTACGCGAGCATCGCCACCACCTGGGACGGCATCTTCATCGCGGCGCCATCGCCGCAAGGGCCGGTGCGCTGATGGCCGAGCAAGACCTGGACCGCAACGAAGCGGCCACGCCCTACAAGCTCCAGCGTGCACGCGAGCGCGGCCAGGTGGCCAAGAGCGCCGACGTGGTGTCGGCCATCGTGTTCGCGGTGGCGGTGGTCTATCTCACCTGGCGCGGCTTCGAGGCCGTGGCGGGGCAGTTTCGCTTCGACCAGGCGCTGCTGATCCACGCGGGCCGCATGGATGCTTCCGGCGCGGGCCTGTGGCCGCTGATCGAGCGCGCACTGCGCGCGGCGCTGATGCTCGCGGCCCCGTTCTTTGCGACCGTCATGCTCGCGGCAATCATCGGCAACATGATGCAGACCGGCCCGATACTTTCCTTCGAGCCGGTGAAGATGGATTTCGACCGGATCAATCCGGTCAACGGCCTCAAGAAGCTGTTCTCGATGCGCGTGCTGTTCGACACGGCGCGCGCGGTCATCAAGCTTGCGCTGCTGGGGTTGGTGGCCGTCCTGGCGCTCAAGGCGTTGACCGGCCAGTTCTATGCGCTGGCCTCGCTCTCGGCCAATGGCTACCTGCACATCCTGCTGGATGACCTGTCCAGCGTCGGGCTCAAGATGGCGCTGGTGCTCGGGCTCATCGCATTGCTCGACCTGATGTACACGCGGCGCGAGTTCAGCAAGAAGATGCGCATGAGCCAGCGCGAACTCAAAGACGAGGCCAAGCATCGCGAAGGCGATCCGCGCATTCGCGCCCGGCTGCGCGAGCTGCGCAGGGAGACGCTCAAGAGAAGCCAGGCCTTGCGCCAGACGCGCAATGCGGACGTCGTGATCACCAACCCGACCCACCTGGCCGTCGCGCTGAAGTACGAGCATGGTCGGATGGCGTCCCCGCAGCTTCTGGCCAAGGGGGCTGGACACATGGCGGCGGCGATGCGGGAGATTGCGGCCCGCCATCGCATTCCCGTGGTGCAGAACCCCGCGCTGGCGCGGCGCATCTACAAGGAACTGCCGGTCGATCACCCAGTGCCGCCAGAGTTGTACGCGCAGGTTGCGCGCATCATCGTCTGGGTCTTCGCGATGCGCGAGCAGCGGCAAGGCCGTGCGGCCGCGGGAGGCTCGACATGAACGCGCTCGGCCGAATCCTCGGCAAGAACAGCGACATCGCGCTCGTGCTGCTCGTGCTCGGCGTGCTGGTGGTGCTCTTCGCGCCGATTCCCAGCGGGCTGCTCGACTTCCTGATCCTGAGCAACTTCAGCTTCGCGTTCCTGGTGTTGCTGCTGACCTTCTACATGGCCAGGCCGGTGGAGTTCTCGACGTTCCCGTCGCTGCTGCTGATCGCCACCTTGTTCCGGCTGTCGCTCAACGTGGCCGCCACGCGGCTCATCCTTTCCGACGGCGATGCCGGGCGGGTCATCGGTGCCATCGGCGCCTTCGTGGTGGGCGGCAACTACGTCATCGGGCTGATCGTGTTCCTGATCCTGATCGTGGTGCAGTACGTGGTGGTGACCAGCGGCGCGCAGCGCGTGTCGGAGGTGGCTGCGCGCTTCACGCTCGACAGCATGCCGGGCCAGCAGATGAGCATCGACGCCGATCTCAACATGGGCTTCATCGACCAGGCCGAAGCCCAGCGCCGGCGCAAGAACATCGAGAAGGAAGCCGGCTTCTACGGCGCCATGGATGGCGCCAGCAAGTTCGTCAAGGGCGATGCGATCGCGGGCATCATCATCCTGCTGATCAACATCATCGGCGGCCTGGTGATCGGTGTGATGCAGCACGGCATGCCCTGGGGCCAGGCGCTGCAGACCTACACGCTCCTGACCATCGGCGACGGCATCGTGACCCAGGTGCCGGCGCTCGTGATCGCCGTGGGCACCGGCATCATCGTCACGCGTTCGTCCTCCGATGCGAACCTGAGTCGCGAAGCCCTGCGGCAGGTGAGTTCGTTCCCCAAGACGCTGCTGCTGGTGGCGATGGCGCTGGGCGGACTTCTGGCGCTGCCCGGCATTCCCGCAGTGCCGACCCTCGCGCTGACCGTGTGCTTCCTGTTCGCAGCGACGATGCTGTACCGCGCTTCGAAGAGCAAGGCGCTGGAAGCGGGCGGCGCACAGGCGGCCGCCGGTTCGGCGAAGAGCGACATGCCGTCGTCGGCCGAAGGCGCGCCGGGTGCTGCCAGCGACGATCCCTATGCGCTGCTGCAGGTGGAGCCCATCGAAGTCCACATCGGGAGCAACTGGGTTCCCGTGGTCAACCAGCCCGGCGGCATCCTGATGGAGCGCATCTCCACCTTCCGCAAGCAGCATGCGCAGGAATTCGGGCTGGTGCTGCCCCGTGTGCGCTTCAAGGACTCGGCCCGGCTGTCGGCCGATCGCTACGAGATCCACCTGGACGGCGTCCTGGTCGGCAAAGGCGAGGCACGCGCGGACAAGCTGCTGGCCATCCATCCCGCGGGAGACACCAAATCCATTCCCGGAGAACCCACGCGGGACCCGACCTACGGATTGCCGGCGCTTTGGATCGACGAGAGCCAGCGCGAGGCGGCGAGCCGCGCGAAGTACACGCTGGTCGATGCGCCTACGGTGTTCATGACGCACCTGACCGAAATGCTCCGGCGCGAGTCGGCCACGCTGCTCACGCGCGCCGAGGTGGACCGACTGCTCGCGCGCGTGCGGCAGAGCCAGCCGGGTCTGGTCGAGGAGCTCATTCCGACCGTCCTGTCGTCGAGCGACGTCCAGAAAGTGCTGCAGAACCTGCTGCGCGAGAAGGTCTCGGTCCGCCACATCGAGGCCATTCTGGAGACGCTCTCCGACGCCGGGCGCACGAGCCGCGACGCCAACCATCTCACCGAGATCGTGCGCCAGCGGCTCGGCCACGCGATCTGCCAGGGCCTGATCGGCGAAGCGACATCGCTGCAGGTGCTGACGCTCGACCCTGCGATCGAAAGCCAGTTCATGCAGAGCGTCCACGCGGCAACGGAAGCCGGAGGCGCGCAGCCTTTTGTGCTCGACCCCCGCCTGTCCGAGGAACTGATGAAGCGCCTCGTGCAGCAGGCCGAACGCATGATGAAGAGCAACATGCTGCCGGTGCTGCTCTGCGCACCCGAGCTGCGCCGCCATGTGCGTGCGCTGTCGGAGCGCGTGATGCCGCACCTGCGCGTGCTCTCCATGGCCGAGGTGCCGAACACCATCGAGCTGAAGTCCTTCAGCGTCGTCCAACTTTGAGACCCGGAGCAGCACACCCATGAGCGACGTACTCGCCATCAGCCTCAACAGCATGCAGCAGGACATGGCGCGCCTCGAGCGCATCAGCATGAACATGGCCAATGCCACGACGCCCGGCTACAAGCGCGAGGTCGCGACCTCGCTGCCGATGGGTGCGGGCAGCTTCGCCGATGCGATGCGCGGCATCGAGGCCGCACAGGCGGGGCTGCAGCAAGCCGACGGCGTTGCGGGCCAGCTCGCCGCAACCGGCTCACTGCTGGTCCAGACCGACATGCGGCCGGGCACCTTCAAGACCACAGGCCAGAGCCTGGACGTCGCACTCGCGATGCCGGGATTCTTCGAGGTCTCCACCGAGAACGGCCTGGCCTATACGCGGCAGGGCAGCTGGCAACTCGATCCGCGCGGCCGCCTCGTCACGGCGCAGGGCCATCCGGTGATGGGGCGCGGCGGCGAGATCGTGCTCACGCGGCCCAACCCGGTGATCGACGCCACGGGCCAGGTGTTCGAGTCGAAGCCTGGCGGCGGCGCGGAAGCCACGCCCGTGGCCCAGCTCAAGGTCGTGCAATTCGATAACACGCAGAACCTGCGGCGCATGGGCGACGGCATGGTGAGCACGGAGCAGACGCCCACGCAACTCCTCGACGCCGACGTGCAGATCAAGCAAGGCTTTCTCGAGAACTCCAACGTGAGTTCGATGCGCGAGATGGCACAGCTGATCCAGTCGATGCGCCACTTCGAATCGATGCAGCGCGTGGCCCTGGGCTACGACGAAATGATCGGCGGCGCGGTCCGCAAGCTCGGCGAGCTTTCCTGAGCCGAATCCACAGCAGCGAATTCTTCACATCTTCCAGGGACAACCCATCATGTTCGACGCCCTCTACATCAGCGCCACCGGCATGCAGGCGCAGCAGCTCAACGTCGACACCGTCGCCAACAACCTGGCGAACGTGAACACCACCGGCTTCAAGAAAAGCAAGGTCGGCTTCACCGATCTCATGATGCGCGAGGCCGCGCGCCTGATGCCTTCGCAGGAGCAGGCCGGCATCCTCGGCGAGGGAAACAGGCTGGGCGCGGGTGTCGGCATCGTGTCGGTTTCCAAGCTGTTCGACATGGGCGATCTCAAGAAGACCGAGTCGGCCTTCGACATCGCGATCCAGGGCGAGGGCTTTCTCGAGGTGTCGATGCCCGATGGTTCGAGCGCCTACACGCGCGGCGGAACTTTCAAGGTCAACAACGAGGGCCTGCTGGCGACCTCGGGCGGCTATGCGCTCAAGCCCAACCTCGCGATTCCGGACAACGCCAAGAACATGCAGATCGACAGCGAAGGGCGCGTGCGAATCCAGGTGGCGGGGCAGGCCACGCCGATCGAAGTGGGCCAGCTCGACCTGGTGCGCTTCACCAGCCCGTCGGCCCTCATGCCCCAGGGCGACAACCTTTATCGTGCGAGCCCGGGTTCGGGCGAGGCAATCTCCGGCAAGCCGACCGAGGACGGCATGGGCAGCCTGGCCCAGGGCTTCCTCGAAGGCTCGAACGTCAAGCTGACCGAGGAGATGGTCAACCTGATGGTGGCCCAGCGTGTGTACGAGGCCAACGTCAAGGTCATGCAGGCATCGGACGAGATGTTGGGAATGATCAATGGCCTGCGCAAGTAGCAACGCCGGGGCCGCGCTGCTGGTCCTGTGCATGGCCGGTGTTCCGGCCGGCGCTTTCGCGGCATCGCCTGCGGGCGACGCCTCGGTCGCGATCGAACTGCGCCCCTGGGTCAAGGTGGACCAGGCCAGCGTTCGCCTGGGCGACATCGCCTTTCTGACGGCGCGCGACCTGCCGACGCTGCGCCGGCTCATGGCGTTGCCCATCGGCACCGCGCCGCGGCCCGGGTCTCCCGCCGTGCTGGATCGCGACACCCTCGCGCAATGGGTGGAGGCGCGCAGCGGCATGCCGTCGGTCGAGCGCGCAGCGGCGTCATTGCCCGCGATCCGATGGAGCGGGTCTGCCGAGACGACCATCGAGGCCGCCGCGCAGGAGTTGTCCGGCGAGACGGTGGTCGATGCGGCGCGTTCGGCGCTGCTTGCCTGGTTGTCCCAGCGCAGCGTGCGGGCCGAGGTGCAGCCGGTGTCCATCGCGCGCGATCTCGTGCTGCCCGCCGGCACGCCGGTGCTGCGGGTTCGGCCGCTCTCCAGCCAGGCCGCGCCCTCCAAGCGCATGCTGGTCTGGGTCGATGCCTGGGTCGACAACCGATTCGTGCGGACGACCGCCGTGACCTTCGAAGTGGACGCCTGGGCACCGGTGACCGTGGCGACGACAGGCGTGAGCAGCGGTACGGCCGTCGATGGCATCGTGCTGCGAGGTGCGACCACCACCCGCGAAGTCGATCTCACGAAGATCCCGCACGGCACGCCGCTGCTGGCCGCGGCCGATGGCACGTCAGGACTCGAAACGGGTCGCCAGCGGCTGCGCAGGCCGTTGAAGGCGGGCGAAGTGCTGATGGACGCGCATCTCGAGGCCACGCCCGCCGTGGTGCGCGGCAAGTGGGCGCACCTGCTGGCGCGCAGCGGCGACGTGTCGGTCGAGAGCCGTGTCGAAGTGCTGCAGGACGGACGCGAAGGCCAGGTCGTGCGCGTCAAGGTGCCCGGCTCCAGCGGCGAGGTGCTCGCGCGCGTGACGGGCCCAGGCCAGGTCGAGGTTCAACCATGAGCGCGCGGATTCGATTGGTCCCGGGCGGCCTGTTGTCGCTGGCGCTTGCCGCGGTTCTGTCGCTCGCGCAGCCTGCGGTGGCAGAGAGCCTCTACCAGGAAGGCAGCTATCGCTCGCTGACCGCCGACAACAAGGCTTTTCGCGTGGGTGATTCGCTCACGATCCAGGTCTTCGAGAACTCCTCGGCGACGACGAGCGCCAACACCGGCACGCGCCGTGCCAACGACATCAGCGGCTCGGTCACCCAGACCGGCAATCGCGTGGTGGGGCAACTGGGCATCGGCGTCACGGGCGACTTCGACGGCGGCGGCAAGACCCAGCGCGCCAACAAGCTGCTGGCGACGCTGACCGTGACCGTGCTGGAGGTGCTGGCCAACGGCGAACTGCGCGTGGCCGGCGAGCAACTGCTGACCGTCAACGAGGAGCTGCAGAAGGTCAACCTCGAAGGCCGTGTGCGTCCGCAGGACATCTCGGACGGCAACGTGGTTCTCTCCACGCGGCTGGCCGATGCACGCATCACTTATGTGGGTGAAGGCGATGTATCCGACCGCACGCGCCGCAGCGTATGGCGGAAGGTTTTCGATTGGCTGGGGCTGTGATGCGTCGAATCAATTCCACTCTTGCAGGCGGCGCGATGATTGCGATCGCGGTTGCCCTGTGCACCGGATCGCCAACGGTCGAAGCGGCCGCATCCGATGCGGTGCGTGTCAAGGATCTGGGCAAACTCAAGGGCTGGCGCGACAACGCGCTGATCGGAACCGGCATCGTCACCGGCCTCGCCGGCACCGGCGACTCGCCCTCCAACCGCACCACGCGTCAATCGCTGGCCAACGTGCTGTCCCAGTTCAATCTGACGATCGCGCCCGAAGCGGTGCAGAGCCGCAACGTGGCCGTCGTCATGGTCAGCGCCGCGCTGCCGACCTTCGCGCGCGAAGGCGACACGCTCGATGTCACGGTCAGCTCTGCGGGCGATGCGCGCAGCCTGGTCGGTGGGACCTTGCTGGTCACGCCGTTGAAAGGGGCCAATGGACGCGTCTATGCGCTGGCCCAGGGCGGCCTGACCGTAGGCGGCTATCGCTACGACGCCAACGGCAACGTGGTGCAGAAGAACCACCCGACCGCCGGATCGGTCCCCAATGGCGCGACCGTCGAAGTGGGCGTGAAGGCCGACATGCTGGACGCTCAGCAGAGCGTGACCTTCGTGCTTTCGGAGCCCGACTACACCACCGCCAACCGCGTGGCCAACGCCATCAACAGCCAGCTCGGAGGCAGCCTTGCGAAGGCGCGAGATGCCTCGGGAATCGAGATCGCCGTGCCGACCGCACAGCGCGACCAGCTGGTGAGCCTCTTCACCCGCATCGAGAACGTGACCGTCGAACCCGACCGGCGTGCCAAGGTGGTCATCAACGAGCGCACGGGCACCGTGGTTTCGGGTGGCGACGTGCGCATATCGAAGGTCGCGATCTCCCATGGCGACATCAAGATCGCGATCTCGAGCCAGAACACGGCCTCGCAGCCGATCAACATCTGGAACGGCGGCTCCGACATCCGCACGGCCATCGTGACCAACACGCGCGTCGATGTCGACGAGCCCAGCGGCACCGGCTTCGTGACCGGCGCCAATACCGTTTCCGATCTGGTGCAGTCGCTCGCGCGGCTCAAGACCAGCACGCGCGACGTGATCTCGATCCTGCGCGCCGTGAAGGCGGCGGGCGCGTTGCACGGCGAACTCGTCGTGCAGTAGCACTGCGATGCCCACAGATTCATCCCCACCGTAATGCCTCGGAGACAGACATGACAGACGGAATTGAGGCCGTGACCCGATCGGTGCTGGCCCTGGCGCTCGATGCGGCCAGCATGCGCCAGCAGGCGATATCGACCAACATCGCGAACGCCAACGCGGTCGGCTACGTGCCCCAGCGAGTGAGCTTCGAAGCCCAGCTGGACGACGCCCGGCGCAGCATGGCGCAGTCGGGAAGGCTCGATGCCTTCGCGTTGAGCCAGGTGCGTCCGCGCATTGAACCCGTTGTGGATGGCGCCGGTGCTCCTGTCTCGGTGCAACTGGACGTCGAGGCGGCCGAGATGGCGCGCAACGCGGTGCACTACCAGGCACTCGTGAAGGGCCTCTCGCGGCACTTCTCGATTCTTTCGATGGCGGCAGGCGACGGCAGAAAGTAAATCATGGACTACACCCAATCCTTTGCCATCAGTGCGATCGGCATGAACATCGAGCGCACACGTGTCGACGTCGCGGCGCTCAACCTGGCCAATGCCAACACCGTTCAGGGCGTCGGCGGCACCAGCTACCAGCCGCTGCGCGTGCTGGCCGAAGCCCGCATGCCCGGCGGCACGCTGGCGGGCGGTGATGCCGGCGCATTCGGCGCCTTGGTCGGCCAGGGGCTGGAGAGCGCGGACGTGGTGCCGCTGACGGCGCCGACGGTGCGCATCGTGCCCACCAACATCGCGCCGCGGCTCGTGTACGAGCCGGGCCATCCGCTGGCCGACGAGCGCGGCTTCGTCGCCTATGCCGGCGTCGACACCGCGACCGAAATGGTCAGCATGATGAGCGCGACCCGCGCCTACGAGGCCAACGTCTCGGCCATGAACACCACGCGCGCCCTGGCGCTGCGGGCACTCGACATCGGGAGCGGCGCATGACAGCTTTCATTCCCGTCGAAGCACTGTCTTCGCTGTCGCAGCAGGCGCAAGCCATGCTGGCCGCCAACCAGCCGGCCATGGTCCAGTCCGAGCCTTCCATGCCGTCCGCGGCTGGGTCCGCATCGGCAACGGGCTCGTTCGGTCAACTCGTGTCCAACGGACTGGCACAGGTCAACAACCAGTTGATCGGCAGCCAGGTCGACCTGCAGAAGCTCGCGGTCGGTGATGCGCAGAACCTGCACCAGATCATGATCAACCTCGAGGAAAGCCGCCTGTCTTTCCAACTGATGATGCAGGTGCGTAGCCGCCTGCTCGAGGCCTATCAAGACATCATGAAGATGCCGATATGAATTTCTGGCAAGGACTGACGCAGCGTGCGCGCATCGGCCTCGTCGGCGGTGCCGTGGTGATCCTGCTGGCGACGGCCGCCATGGCGTGGTGGCTGCTGCGCACCGAGTACCAGGTGCTGTTCGTGGACCTGAAGCCGCAGGATGCCCAGGCGATGACGACCGAGCTGGAGCGGCTCAAGATTCCGTACCACCTGGGCGACAGCGGCACGTCGATCCTGGTGGACAAGGCCACGGTGCATGCCACGCGCATCAAGCTCATGGGCAAGGAACTGCCGCTGCAGGGCGCGGTGGGGCTAGAGCTGTTCAACAACACCGACTTCGGCATGACGGAGTTCGCGCAGAAGATCAACTATCAGCGCGCGCTTCAAGGCGAACTCACCCGCACAATCCAGTCGCTGTCGGAGGTTCGCGAGGTCCGCGTGCTGCTGGCGTTGCCGGAGCAGGGGCTTTTCAAGCAGGCGACGTCGAAGGCCAAGGCCTCCATCACGCTCACGATGCGGCAGGGCCAGGCGCTGCGCGCGGAGCAGGTGATCGGCGTGCAGCGCCTGGTGGCCGCAGCCGTTCCGGGCATGGCAACGCAGGACGTCACGATCGTCGACAGCCACGGCGTGGCGCTCACGCGGCTGGAAAGCGGCAACGGCGAACTCGACATGAACAGCGCCCGGCTGGATCTCAAGCGCGACACCGAGGCCTATCTGTCGCGCAAGGTCGCGGCAGTGCTCGATCGCAGCTTTGGCGCAGGGCAGGCGCTGGCCAGCGTCGACGTGACCTTGAACATGGACCAGATCCGCACCACGACCGAAGACGTGTTGCCAGCTGCGTCGCGCTCCGGCCTTCAGGCCACGGGCGTGGTGGTGCGCGAGCGCGAGGTCCTTCGCGACACCGGCGCCGCGCTCGACACCAAGGTGAGCGACACCGGCGGCCCGCGCGGCGGCAGTGCGCAGCGCGATGTCGAGTACGCGGTGGGTCGCCGCGTCGAGCAGGTGGTCAGCCAGCCCGGTTCCATCCGGCGCGTGCAGGTCGTGGCCGTGGTGCGCAAGGCGCTGGATGCAGTGCAGGAAGACCAGTTGCGCAAGGTGATCGCCGCGGCCGTCGGCGCTTCCATCGAGCGTGGCGATACCGTGGTGGTCCAGTCGCTGGCGAACGGCGCGATTTCCGGTGCCGACGCTGCAACGGCTCCCCCGGGTTCGGTGGGTGCATCCGTTCCGGAGGCTGAGAGTGCGGGAAGTCCGGCGGCGATCGCTCCGTTTTCCATGGGAGGGCCATCCTTCTGGCAATGGCTGGTGGCGGGCGTGCTGGTGGCGCTGGTTGTCGTGCTGCTCTTGCGGGCCGGCCGGCGCGGCGTGTGGGCAGGAGGCGCACGCGGCTCAGCGCCGCTTTCGGAGGCGGAGCGCGCGATCGCGCTGCGGCGTGTGCGCGACTGGATGCGCGATGCGGCGCCGGCAACCGCAGCAGGCCCCACGGCCTCCGGCCCTGCTGCCGGCATGCCCGCCGCAGTGCCGGGAACGAGGAGAAGCACCTGATGCTTTCCGAATCCACCGGTGCCCGCCACGCGGCGCTGTTGCTTCATGCCATGGCGCCGGTGGATCGCGCCTGGATGCTCGACGCGTTGCCGCCAGCAGAACGGGACGGCCTGCAGAGTCTTCTCGCGGAACTCGACGCCCTGGGCATCGAGCGCGACCCTGCGCTGGTCGCCGAGGCCACCGCAGATCCTGTCGGTCCGGCTGTTACCTCCCTTCCCGAATTCGACACCGACGTGCGCCAACTGGTGCCCCTGTCGGACGAGGCGTGGCTCCATGCGCTCGACGCGGACCGGCTGCAGGCGCTCATCCAGTGCATGCGTGCCGAGCCCGCCGGCCTGGTTGCCGAATGGCTCCGGCTCGCCGACTGGCCGTGGCGCGAGGAATTGCTC
Organism: Variovorax sp. RKNM96; assembly: GCF_017161115.1. Lineage (GTDB taxonomy): Bacteria > Pseudomonadota > Gammaproteobacteria > Burkholderiales > Burkholderiaceae_C > Variovorax. The sequence goes on from NZ_CP046508.1 coordinate 2,097,627, forward strand.
GCTGCGCTGGAGCCAGTCCAGCGGCGCAGGATCGAGGCGATCCTGTCGGCTCCGGCGGCCGCGTCGAAGACCCCGCCGGGCATGCGCGCAGCCATGATCTCGGCCGTGGCCGAGCGCCTGCAGGGTCTGCCACCGGTGGGGGCCATGTTCACCGCGCCATGGCATCGGCTGAAGCATTCGATGGGGCGCATCCTCCGAGGTGCACGGCCGCAACGGAGCGCACAGCGGTGACAGGCCAACAGTCCTACGGGGATGCCGAAGCGATGCCGATCGTGCTGCGCGACGTGGTCATGCAGGGACAGGTCGCGCTGACGCGACCGGGTGACCGGCATGCGGGCTCTTCGCAGCCGCGGCCGCAGGGTCCGAGTCTGGTTCCGGTGCCGGCGGGCCACAGGGGCGAGCCTCGGTTGGCCGGGACGCCTTCGGCCTCCGAGGCGTTGATGGTGGCCGAACCGGCGGCGCAGGCCGCCGCCGTGCAGATCGAGGAAGAAGCCAGGCGCAGAGGCCACGAGGAAGGTCTTGCCAAGGGCCTGGCGGAAGGGCGCGAACGTGCGGCAGAGGACGCGCGACAAGCTGCGGCCGAGGCCGAACACAAGGCCGCACGAGACCTGGAGGCGCGCGCCGAGCGGCTGACCCAGGAGCTCCAGAAGCAGGCCCAGGCTGCCGTGGAGGCTCGCGTGCAGGCACTGAACGGTCTGATCGACGGGCTGCCGCCGCTGATCGAGGCCCGGTTGTCCGATGCGGAAGACGACATGCTGGCGCTCTGCTTCGAAACCGTTTGCTGCATGCTGGGCGAGGCCGCGGCGCAGCCCGGACTGGTGCGGGCTCAGCTGGTGCAGGCCATGAGCCGGCTGCGAAGCCGGCGCCTGGTGGCGATTCATCTCCACCCCGACGATCTGGCCGCGCTGCAAAGGACGCAGGATGCATCGCCCCTGCCGGGAGGCGAGGACGTGCAGTGGATCGCCAGCGCCGAGGTCGCGCTGGGCGGTTGCATCCTTCAATCGCCCGAGGGTGGGCTCGATGCGCGATTCGAGACACAGCTGCATGCCTTGCGCGATCTTCTGCTGCAGTCCCGGGCCCTGGCCCGGCATCAGGAGGCCTGAGATGGAAGCCCTCCGCCTCAGCCGCAAGGCGCTCCAGGTAACCGATCTGCATCGGCGGATCGGCTGGGTGCGCGAGATGCAGGGCCTGGCCATCGACGCGATCGGTCCCGATGCGGCGGTGGGCGAGCTCTGCCGCATCATGGTGAGGACGCACCGCAGGCAGGGCGCGGACGGCACTGCCGATCACGGGGGGGAAGAACCGGCCGGTGTGCTTGCCGAGGTGGTGGGACTGAAGCCCGGCCGCGTCACGCTGATGCCCTATGGTTCGGTGGAAGGAATTGCGGCCGGTTGCGAGGTTCGCGCACTGGGCGCGGATTCACAGATCGACGTCGGCCCCGCGCTGCTGGGTCGCGTGATCGACGGCTTCGGCAAGCCGCTCGACGGCATGCCCAGGCCGCTTACCCGTCTGCGCCGCTCCCTGAAGGCTGCGCCGATCAATCCGATGCAGCGTCCCCCGATCGAGCGCGTGCTGGAGACCGGGATCCGCAGCATCGACGCGCTGCTTACTTTGGGGCAGGGCCAGCGCGTCGGCATCTTTGCGGGCAGCGGTGTCGGCAAGAGCACCCTGCTGGGGCTGCTGGCGCGTCATGTGAAGGCACAGGACGGCGCCGACGGGCAGACAAGCATCAACGTCATCGCGCTCATCGGCGAACGCGGCCGCGAGGTGCGGGAGTTCATCGAGAAGCAGCTGGGTCCCGAAGGTCTGGCGCGCTCGGTGGTGGTTGTCGCGACCTCCGACCAGCCGGCGCTTGCGCGTTTGCGCGCGGCCTATGCGGCGCTGGCCATCGCGGAATACTTTCGCGACGAGGGCCGCAACGTGCTGCTCACCATGGATTCGATCACCCGCTTTGCGATGGCGCGGCGCGAGGTGGGGCTGTCGGCCGGCGAGCCACCGACGGCACGAGGCTACACGCCATCGGTATTTGCCGAGCTGCCCGAACTTTGCGAGCGTTGCGGCACGGCGCCCGGCGGCGGTTCCATCACCGCGCTGCTCACCGTGCTGGTCGAGGGCGACGATCTCAACGAACCTGTTTCGGATGCGCTGCGCGCGATTCTCGACGGGCACATCGTGCTGTCGCGGCATCTCGCGCACCGCGGGCACTACCCGGCCATCGATGTGCTCAAGAGCGTGAGCCGGCTGATGCCCGAACTCGCGGACAAGGAACAGCGCGCGCTGGCCGTGTCGGCCGTGCAGCAGCTGGCCGTGCTGGAGCGCAATCGCCAGATGATCGACATCGGCGCCTACGAGAAGGGCGCGAACGCGGAACTGGATCAAGCGATCGGCATCGAGCCGGGACTTCAAGCGTGGCTGCGGCAGAGCATCGGTGGCGTGCCGCGGATCGCGTCGATCCAGGGGCTGCGCGAGATTCTCGGTCCCGTTCCCGCCGTCGCAGTCTCTGCAGGACGCAAGCCATGACCGAAACCACAAGTGCCGCACGCGATGTCGATGTGCGTGGCTTCATCTATCCGCTCGAACCCATCCGGCAGCGCCAGCAGTGGCGCCTTGACAAGTCGATGGCTGAGCTTGCGCGGGCGCAACAGGCGATTCTGGAAACGGAAACCGAAATGACCCGCCTGCAGCACGCGCACGATCGGCAGGCGACGGCGGTGGCCCAGGCTTTGCCCCTGCGCCTGGACCCGGCCGCCCATCGGCGCGCGCTGGACTACCTTGCGCACCTGCGCGGGCAGCGACAGCAGCTGGACGTGCAGCGCAAAGACCAGTGCGTCGCGAGGGATCGCCTGCGGCAGGAGTGCCTGGCGCAGCAGGTGCGCCTCGACGGCCTGGCGCGTCACAAGGAGGATGCCCTGACAGAGTACGCGGACGAGATCCGCCATCGCAACAGCAACGAGCAGGACCGCGACTGGCTCGCGCGTTCGCCGTTCGCACGTCCGCCTCGGGAGGCCGAATGACCGTGGAATCCACTGGCGCCTCTGGCGCGATGCCGCCTGCGCGGCGTGGCGGGACGTCGACGCCCGCAGGCGCTGACGATGCAGCACAGCGCCAGTTGGCATGGCAGCGCGAGATGGAGCGCGCGCAGATGACGGGCTGGTTCAAACCGGTCGGCGCCGGAGGAACGGACAGTGCGCCGGAAGCTGTCAACCAGGCACCCGACGAGCGCACCCGTGGCCAGGGCGACGGCACACAGCGCAATGGGCCGTGGGGACGCTTTCTTCCAGCGAACCTGCTGGATGCTGCCAGCCTGATGCCGGAACCCGCAGCGGTGTCGCCGGTTGTGAGCCAGCCTACGGGAGGGGGCATGGGCGCAAGGGCGTTTGCAGTCCGTGTGGCAGTCGGCCTGTCGACCCAGCCGTCGGTGGCCGTCGAAGTCGAGCCCAAGACCACGAGGGATGTCCGCGTCGAACCCCGTCTTCCCCTTCGACCGGGAGCGCAGGCGCACGCCGGGTTGGAAGTGCAGACGCCTTCCCCGCTGGAAGACGGCGCAGATGCCGCATCCGATGCGCTTCAGACGAAGCCCTTGGAACAGCTTGCACCCGTGCGACTGCATGAAGAAGCAACGCCGCGAGGCCAAGCCGTCTGGATCGCCATGCGCGCCGACGACGATGCATTGGCCGCCATGCTGCCCCAACTGGTGGCAGACCTGCAGCATGGCTTGCTGCAACGTGGCGAGCGGCTTCACCAGGTCGTGTGCAACGGGCGCCTGGTCTGGCGCGATGGAGCGTCCGCGTTGCCGGGCGACAGGTTCATTTCCCGTATCGACGACAACCGTCGGGCGTTTTTCGATTCGATCGACCCAAAGGAGGCGTGATGGCCATTGAAGCAATTACCGGTTCCAGCAGCACCACCCCCAACCTGCAGGCCAACAGCCTGGGCATGGAGGATTTCCTCAAGATCCTGCTCACCCAGCTGACCTACCAGGACCCCCTGAAGCCCATGGACAACCAGGAGTTCATGGCGCAGATGGCCCAGTTCACGAGCCTGGAGCAGACCCAGCAGCTCAACAACAAGATCGAAACGCTCATCACCAATCAGGCGGCCCTGCAATCGGTTGGCCTGATCGGCAAGACCGTCGATGTGTCGACGCCATCGGGGCTGCTCACCGGCACCGTCAGTGCGTTGTCGCTGTCGGGTGACTCGCCGTTGTTGACCGTCAAGACGTCGGCAGGAGCCTTCTTGAACGACATCTCGCTGAGCCAGCTCGTGGCGGTGCGATGAGCGAGCCTCGCAGCCCGAACCTCCGGAGCATCCTCCATGCTTGAATCCATCTACGTCGGAATGACAGGCCTCCTGGGCTACTCGCGCGGCTTGCGCGTGATTGCCAACAACACGGCCAACCTCAATACCCCGGGCTTCAAGAGCTCGAGTCTCCAGTTCGCGGATCTGTTCTATACGGGCGGCAACCTGGGCGGAGGCAGTGCGAACCAGAACTACAGCCAGGTCGGGTTCGGCCTCAATACGCTCGGAACGACGATGTCGTTCAAGCAAGGCGAGCTGCGCGGGACCGGCAACGATCTCGACCTGGCCGTCGACGGCCAGGGCTTGTTCGTCCTCGAGAACGCCGACGGGAAGGTCAGCTATACCCGCGCCGGGCAGTTCAAATTCGATACCAATGGTGTTCTCGTGAGCAGGGCCGGCGGCGAAAAGGTCATGGGGCTCGATGAAAGCGGCGGGTTCAGCGAGATCTCGCTGGCCGGGCAGACAACCGACGGTGGCAGGCCGAGTTCCACCTTCAAATTGATCGGCAACCTTTCGGCCACCGCGACTGGCACGCCGCCTGGCACGCCGCCCGTCCAGCAGCCTCCTGCTTCGCCGGCCGACAAGATGACCATTCCAGTGATCGATGCAATCGGGGCACGGCACGTATTGATTCCCCGATTCACGACGCTCAGCACATCGGCCACGGCCGGCGCCAACATCAAGGTCGAACTTCTCGATGGGAGCACGGTGGTCGGCAGCGGCCAACTGGTCTATGGCGAGGCGGGGAAACCGAAACCCGAAACAGCGGTGGTATCCATCGCGTACACGCCGCCCGGGATGGACCCGATGGCCCTGAAGCTGGATCTCTCGGAGACGCGTTTTCTGGCCGGGAACTACGGCATCGAGGTGCAGGAGCAGGACGGTCTTGGCCCCGGCTCTCTCAGCGGCACCGCTTTCGACGGCGCCGGCATCTTGAAGCTGACCTACACGAACGGCAGAACGGTCAATGGCAAGCAGTTGGCGCTCGCACGGTTCGACTCGCCCGACGCGGTCGGCGCACTGGGCAGCAACCAGTTCGAGATCCTGAACCGAGACGCCTGGCATTTCGGTGCCGGCGGAGAGGGCGCTTTCGGCGCCGTGGTGTCGGGCCGGGTTGAAATTTCCAATGTGGACCTGTCGCAGGAGTTCAGCGATCTGGTGATCATGCAGCGCGGCTATCAGGCCAGCTCGCAGGTGATCTCGACCGCCAACGACATGCTGCAGGAACTGTTCTCGATGAAGAGCAAATGAACGTCCTGGCTTCTCACGCCCCGTCCGGTTCGGCGTTGCTGGACCCGGTCGAATCCGCCCTCGAGGCGCGGCCTTTGCGCAGTTGGCGCGACGCGCAGAAAGAGGCTGTGCGCCAGCACTTCGCGGCGCTGCATCGCGATTGGAGCGCCGAATGGATGCCCACGCGCGAAGGCGTGTCCGTGGCGTCCGAGGTCCGGGTGAGCGAGCCCGACGGGACCATGGTGCTTCCTGCCGAGGGCATCGCCTGCTGGTCTTTTGCCGACCCGTCGCGCCGCGGCACCAGCGCGCGGAATCTCGACGCGGCCCAGGCCGCCATCCGCGCGATTGCAGACCGGATGTTCGCGTTCGACATGGGCACGACGACTGCTTTGGCACAGGAGCCCGCAAGGATTGCTCCCGCGGTGGCCCGAGCGGCCTGGGCAGACTGGCTGCATCGCATCGATGCGATGCTGGAAGGCTTTTCGCTCACGAACCAGGAGCCCATTGGCACGCAGGGAGCGGGTGTCCCTTCCGGCGCGTGGTCCGGTGTGCTGTGCGTGCGATGGTCCTGGTGCGGCGGAGCCTGGAGCCTGGGGCTGCCGCATGACGCGATCGCGGCGTTGCTGGGCAGCCAGGCCGCATCGAAGCCCGCACCACCTCGTCCGGATCCGGAGAGCCCACCCAAGGAGCGCCTGGACCGGGCCCTGGCAGACCAGCGCCTTGCGCTTCGCGTCATGCTCGAGGGCGTGGAACTCAATCTGGGTCAACTGCAGGAACTGCGGCTCCACGACGTCGTGCCGCTGGGGCACGCGCTGAGCGACCCGGCTCGGGTCGTGAGCGCAGACGGCTCGCCGGTCTGCGAAGGCTGGCTGGGGCAAAGCGAGGGGCGGATCGCGGTCGAGCTCGCCGTGCTCGTACCAGCCCCTGCCGCGGCCATGGCGCCGCTCTCGAACATTCATCCATCGAAGGGAAAAATCCAATGACACAAGCTCTGGAAGGCATCGTCGCCGATCACCGTGTCGGCGCATCCGGCAGTGCCACCGAATCACGCGGCGAGAGCCGGGCACGCCCGGCATCGGGCAACCACGCGCCCACCGCGCAGATCATCGCGCTGCCCGACCTCCATGTCGGCGCCGACGGCGATGCTGCGAATCATGCGGGCGATGCCACCATCCTCAAGGACTGGAATCCCCTGCATCAGATCAAGGCCAAGCTGCAGGTGTGCGTGGGAGAGGCGACCATCTCGGTGGGGGAACTGCTCGGCGCCAGGGAGCATCAGGTCCTGCGGCTCGACCGCGAGATCGATCAGGCGGTCGACCTGACCATCGAGGGCAAGGTGGTGGCGCGCGGTCAGCTGGTGGCCGTGGATGGGCACTTTGCGGTGCGCATCACCGAGCTGCCCGTTGCGCTGGGCCTGGCGTCGGGATCCTGAGGGATGGGCGAACCGGCGTTTCGATCCATGCGGGCCGCGATCCGCGGGCTGGTCATTGCTTGCCTTGTCGCGGCGGCGGGGTTGTTGCCATGGGGGCAGAGCCATGCTCAGGACGCGCAGGACGGCGCAACGGCGTCGTCCGGCAGAACCAGCCTGCCCGCCAGCATTCCGGTCAAGCGCGAGCCCTCGGTCGAGGGCGCAGCAGATAGCGGCAGTCGGTGGTGGATGGTCATTCCGGTTGCAGCGGGCCTTCTTGCATTCGCGGTGATCGCCGCGCGACGCAATGGGCAGTCGGCGAAGCCCGCAGGCGCTTGGCGAATGCGGTTCGGAAAACTGCCGGGCACCGCGTCGTCAAACGAGATTCAACGCGTCTCGAGCACGCGCCTGACGCCGCGCCACAGCCTGCATGTGGTGGTCTGGAACGGGCGGCAGCTGTTGCTGGGCTGTACGGACCAATCCGTTCAACTGCTCGCGGAGTCGCCGGTTGCCGGCGAAACGACCGAACTCGGAGTGACGCAATGAGGCGTGTCGTTGCCGGTTCGGACATGCGCACGAAACAATCTTGGGTTGCCGTCCTCGCCCTCGCGCTGTGGGTCGCCGTTTTGCTGGGCTGGCCTGTCAGCGATGCGCGGGCCCAGGCACAGGAAGAGGTTGTGTCGGAAACCGTGCCCGCCCCCAGCGAGCCGCCGCCCGTGATTTCTCCGGCGCCCGCCGTGACAGCGGACGTGCCGGCGCCCGCGCCGAAGTCCGCGGCGCCGGCGCCGAATCCTGCCCGACCCAAGGCGCAGCCAGCCGCGAATCCCGTCGCAGCGGCCGCGACGCCGGCGACGGAAACCGCCCAGGCGCTGCGGGTGGTTCTGGGACTGACCGTGCTGGCCATCCTGCCGGCGCTGCTGGTCTGCCTCACCAGCTTCCTGCGCATCATCGTGGTGCTGTCGATGCTTCGCCACGCGATCGGCATGAACGAGACGCCTCCCAATACGGTCCTGATCGGCCTGGCGCTCTTCCTCACGCTTTTCACGATGTCGCCCGTGCTGCAAAAGGTCAACCAGGACGCGTTCGAACCTTTCATGGCAGGCAAGCTCTCGACCGAGCAGGGCTACACCCAGGGCATTGCGCCGCTGCGCGAGTTCATGGTGCGGCAAACGCGAGAAGCCGACCTGGCATTGATGGTGGAGCTATCGAAGGCGCCCACGCCCAAGTCGATGGACGACATCAGCAACGTGCAGCTCATACCGTCGTTCATGCTCTCGGAGCTGCGCTCTGCGTTCCAGATCGGCTTTGTGATCTTTCTGCCTTTTCTGCTGATCGACCTGATCGTGTCGAGCATTCTCATGGCGCTCGGGATGATGATGATGCCGCCGACCACGATTGCGCTGCCGCTCAAGATACTGATGTTCGTCCTGGTCGATGGCTGGAGCCTGGTGCTCAAGGCGCTGGTGGGCAGTTTTCACTGACGTGCCGCACGCATGACCATGCCTCGCCTGAGTCCAGCGCCGCCAGCGTTGCTCCAGCCTTTCCCGGACCTCGAGGCCGAGACCGGAAAGATCCTGGGAGAGCTCCCGGAGGCGCCGGATCCCATGGCCTCGCTCTGGCTTCGCTGGCGCAGGCAGGGCGACGAAGGTGCTCGCGAACAACTGATCGATCACTATCTGCCCTATGCACGGATGATGGCGGCGATGGTCTACGGACGCCGCACCCACAACGACGTGGAGTTCGAGGACTACCTGCAGTTGGCACGTATCGGATTGCTTGAGGCCGTCGACCGTTTCGATCCCGATCGGGGGGCTCGGTTCAAGACCTTCGCGGCGAGGCGCGTGCAGGGCGCCGTTCTCAACGGGCTGACACGTCTCACCGAGAAGAATCAGCAGATCAGCGCCCAGATGCGCCTGCGGCGGGAGCGGCTCGAGGCCGTCAAGGAGGCCGCCTCGGCGGAGGTTGCCGGCGACAACGCAAGCATCGTCGATGACAAGGCCCCGGGTGCAGACAAGCTGTTTCGGTACCTGGCGGAGGTCGGCATCGGGATTGCGCTGGGTGTCCTGCTCGAAGGCACGGGCATGGTGGATGCCGAGGCCTTCGACAACAATGACCATGTCGCTTCGCCGGAGGTCAGCTATTTTCGAAAATCCGAGATCCTGCAGTTGCACGCGGTCTTGCGCGGCTTGGTGGACCAATTGGGCGAGCGGCAGAAAACGGTGATCCGCTACCACTATCTGCAGGAGATCCCGTTCGACGAGATCGCCAGATCCATGAACATCACGCGCGGGCGCGTTTCGCAGTTGCATCGGGAGGGCCTGTCGCGGTTGCGCGAACTGCTCCGCAAGGATGCACGCTGCGACGTGTCCTGGTGACACACGCCAGCACCGAGCAAACATCTCTATTTTTTTCTCATGACAGACTCGACCACACCTTCCATAGTCTCCGCCTCGTCCGACGACAGCCGCCTTGCTGCAGTGCGCCAACGCCTGGGCAGACTCGAGGGCTTTCTGCGGGAAGATCCCTCGAACGGCCCCTTGTTGATCGACGCCTTCGAGACGGCACTTTCGTGCGGTGAATGGGAGCGCGCGCGCTTTCATCTGCAGCATGGGCAGACCCTGAAATCCGAGCCGCTCGCGTGGCAACTGCGCGAGGGTGATTTCTGGCTTGCGCAGCAGCGCTATGACGAAGCGCTCGGCGTTCTCGAGGCTTTGGAGAAGACGCCCGAGCCACCCTCCGGCTTTGCCGAGGTGCTGCTCCACAACCTGGCCTTCATCGCGTTCCGGCGAGGCCACCATGCGGACTGCGTGGCACGGCTGGCACCGACGCTCGAGGCGTCGGCCGGGGCCACGTCCCAACCTCGCGACCTCCCCGTCGCGGCGACCCGTGCGCTGCAGCAACTCTGGCTGCGCGCGCTGCACCACGACAACCAACTCGACCGGGCGATGGCATGGGCACACGCTGCCGAACAGCAGGGTGTGCTCGACGCCCAGGCGGCCGGTGTCGCCAGCCTGATCGCGATCGATGCATCGGATTTTGGCGCTGCGCAGCGCTGGTCCGGCATCAGCCTGGGAAGCGGCGCTCCGGTCGATCATCCCGTCGAAGCGCTGGTGGCGCAGGCTTCCGTCGCACTTGCCGCGCGCGATGCGGTGCGTGCGGGCCAGTTGGCCGATGCGGCCCTGCAGCGCCAGCCGGGTGACGGACGGGCGTGGTCAACGCGAGGTTTTGCGGCATTGCTGGCTGGCGACCTGGCGGCCGCCTACAGCGCCTTCAGGCAAGCGACATCGGCGATGGCGGCCCACATAGGCACCTGGCACGGCCTGGGGTGGACGCAGATACTGCAGGGCGATCTTCCCGGTGCACGCGCAAGCTTCGATACCGCGCTCGCATTGGACCGGAATTTTGCCGAGAGCCACGGCGGTCTGGCAGTCGTGCTGGCCATGCAGTCGCTGCGGCAGGAGGCCGAGGAGCATTCGGAGCTTGCGCTGCGGCTCGACAAGAGCAATCTGTCAGGCAGGTACGCGCAGGCATTGCTGAGCGGCGAAATCAAGGATGCCAAAGACCTGCAGCGCTTCGCCCGACGGGTGTTCGGGGGCAGGGCCGCGCCTCTGGGAGGCGACATGGCCGATCTCTTCCCGTCCGATCAGGTTTGACGCGCAGAGGCGGGGGGCGGTGCCGCTTCGCTGAGAAGAAGCTCGCCCGCTTCATGCAGCGCCGCGCTCAATCCTGCATCGCTCTCCATGCGCTGCAGGACCGCATCGACCATTTGATCGAAGCCTTTGTTGTCGAGCCGGTCGCGGCCGAGTTCCTGCATCAGGACGGATTCGAGAAAAAGCCGGAATGCCTTTCTCTGCCGTTGTGGATCGTTGGGCGACAGGGCGCGAACCCGCAATGCCACCAGCTGCCGGATCTGTGCCTCGCCGTCTCCAGCATCGGCCCGTGGCTGATCACCGGCAGGGGCGAAGCCCTTTTCTTCGGTGTGCGCCGTTCGCGCGGGATGTGAATCGGCCTCCTGTCCTGCGGGCGAGCGATGCCTGCCCTGGGCCTTGAGCTGTGCTGCGAACTGGGCGCGAATCAGTGCGGCCAGTTGATTGGACGGATCGATCATGAAGCGTGTGCTGGCCGTGAAGGACGCGCTGAAGCGTCAATGCGCTCGTCCCTGCTGTTGATAGTTCGCCAGTAGCACATGGTTGTCCGAAGTGTCCGAAGTGTCCGAAGCGTCCGGGGTCTGGGGCGTACCCGGAACCAGTGCGCGGATGCCCGAGATGACTTTTTCAATGTCTCCGGACAGCGCTTCGTTCGTGGTGTTGAGTACCAGGCCTTGCTGGTAGTGGCGCAGAGCCTCTTCGAAGTGATCCTGTGCAAGCGCCGCAAATCCTTTCACGAAATGCGGCAACGGGTCGGTGGCGGGCAGGTCGAGAAGCGGTTGCCAAGTCAACAGGGCCATGGCGGCCCGCCCCGAACTGAACTGCAGGAGGCCCAGTTGGTAGCGTGCCATCGGGAATCCCGGTGCCAGCAAGGTTGCATTGGCGAACGCCGCCTCGGCTTGGTCCATGTGGCCCAACGCCGCAAATTCAGCGCCGAGCAGGAACTGCGGCAAGGCTGCGCCCGGTTCGGTTGCGCTGGCTTTCTGGAACCACTCGACGGCTTGCGCGCCGTCGTTCGCTTGGCTTGCAGCCATGCCTTGGGACATCAGAGCGTCGAATGAAGTGGGTTCAGGCTGTTTCATGGGTTGAAGTGGCGCTGCGAGTAAGGAATCGCCATTGTGGTGGCGGCGAAGCCCGTCGGAAACGGGCCGTTCATTGTCCACTGTCGTGCCGAGCGGCATTGCAGAACAGGACCGAATCCCTCCGTTTGCCGCATTCACGTCCTTGGGTGAACTGGCAATCTATCCGCTGTTGTCGGGAATTGTTTAGCCATCCCCCTGTCGAAAGGACGGGGTTTGCTCGGACGGCTCCGACGGTATTGGGGTGGTTGCCGTGAGCGCCGATGCCGGAGCCCCCTAAGCGCTGCTCGCCAGCCCGTTATTACGATAAGCAACCCGACACACGACTTCGCACTGTTCAACGCATGCCAAAAGGTGTTCCGAATCCGGCCGATATGTATGGAATCTACAGCCGACCCTGGGGTTTCGAGGTGTCGATCGTCAGGGCCGGTGCGCGGCATCGTGCGGCGTTCGGCTGGGCCAGCTACGGCGGCGTCCCGCAGGCGCTCATGCACGCGCAGCAGTGGCGCGATGCGATAGTGAAAAGCCTGCCGCCGGCCACGCGCCGCTCCCGGGCCGAGAAGATCCGGCCCAACAACAAGACCGGCGTGCCCGGAGTGTTCCGCCTGCTGTCGGCCAACGGAAAGATGCTGGGGTGGCTCGCCAGGACCTACATCGCTCGCGACCAGATCCTGCGGGCGTTGTTTGTCGTGGATGGCCAGAGCGGTGTCGCGCGGTCGATGGCGATCCGGGAGCGCGAGCGGCAGCTGGGCCAGATGTCCGGGCTGGCGAAGGTGCATCCCGCCGAAGAGGCGATCCGCAACGCGCCTGTGCGCCCGACCGCAGGGCTTTTGCCGAAACGCTCGCCATCCGAGATCGTCCGGAAGAACAACCGCAGCGGCGTCGCCGGCGTCACTTTCAAGGCGCCCCGGTCCGAGCATCCGGGCTACTGGATGGCCATCACCTACAGCGCGGCAAAGGGCTCGGTGAGCAAGGCGTTCTCAGTGGCGGAGCATGGCTACGACAAGGCCAGGACGCTCGCCGTGGCGGAACGCCGGCGCCAGTTGGAACAGAAGCGCCGCGAGAGCCTCGTTGCTTGAACAACCGAATGCGTCCATGGCCGAGGATCGGGACTTCACCTTGAAAACAATGCAGATCGCAATCTCCGTCGCATCCGGTATCGACGTCTCGGCCCTGGCGGTCGCGCCGACGGATGCTGAAGCCTGCCTCGTGCTGGCGCACGGTGCGGGCGCGGGCATGGCGCATCCGTTCATGAACGCCGTCGCTGCGGGCCTTGCGCAACGGCGCATCGCGACGCTGCGCTATCAGTTCCCGTACATGGAAAAAGGCCTGAAGCGCGTGGACTCGCCGGCACTCGCCCACGCCACCGTGCGAGCGGCCGTTCGGTGCGCCGCGCAACATTTCGACGGGGTTCGCCTGTTCGCCGGCGGCAAGTCGTTCGGCGGCCGGATGACGTCGCAGGCCCAGGCGCTCGATCCGATGCAGGGCGTCGAGGGACTGGTCTTTCTCGGCTTCCCGCTTCACCCGTCGGGAGCCCCTTCCATCGACCGCGCCGCCCACCTGTACGAGGTCGAGGTGCCGATGCTGTTCGTGCACGGCACGCGCGACAAGCTGGCGGAGCCCGAGCAGATGCGGCCTGTGCTTCATGGCCTCGGACCACTGGCCACGTCGATGGAAATCGAAGACGCCGATCACTCGTTCAGCGTGCCCAAGCGCAGTGGGCGCTCGAACGAGGAGGCGCTCGACGAAATGCTCGATGGCCTGGCCCTGTGGACGCAAGCCTGGCGCATCGGCTGAGCCGCGACGCCGCTAGCTGGCCAGTGCGCGCATTTCCGCGATGAGGTCGGCCTTGCCTTCGAAGCCGATGCCCGGCAGCGGCGGGAGCGTGACGTAGCCGTCCTGCACCTTCACGCCGTCGGGGAATCCGCCGTAGGGCTGGAACAGGTCGGGGTAGCTCTCGTTGCCGCCGAGGCCGAGGCCCGCGGCGATGGCCAGCGACATCTGGTGACCGCCGTGCGGAATGCAGCGCGAGGGCGACCAGCCATATTCCTTCAGCATCTCCAGTGTGCGCAGATATTCGACCAGGCCGTAGCTCAGCGCGCAGTCGAACTGCAGCCAGTCGCGGTCGGGCCGCATGCCGCCGTGGCGGATGAGGTTGCGCGCGTCCTGCATCGAGAACAGGTTCTCGCCCGTGGCCATCGGGCCCGCGTACACCTCGCCGAGCTTCGCCTGGAGTTCGTAGTCGAGCGGATCGCCGGCTTCCTCGTACCAGAAGAGTGGGTACTGCGACAGCGCACGGCCGTAGTCGATGGCCGTGGGCAGGTCGAAGCGGCCGTTGGCATCCACCGCCAGCTGCTGGCCGGGGCCGAGGATCTTCAGCACCGACTCGATGCGCTCGCAATCCTGTGCGAGCGTGGCGCCGCCGATCTTCATCTTCACGACCGAATAGCCGCGCTCCAGGTAGCTGGTCATCTCGCGCTGCAGGCCCTCGACGCCCTTGCCGGGGTAGTAGTAGCCGCCCGCCGCATAGACGAACACGCGCGGGTCGGGCGTGCCGTTGCCGTAGCGTTCGGCGAGCAACTGATAGAGCGGCTTGCCGGCGATCTTGGCAACCGCATCCCACACGGCCATGTCGATCGTGCCCACGGCTACCGAGCGCTCGCCATGGCCGCCGGGCTTCTCGTTGATCATCATGCGGGCCCAGATCTTGTGCGGATCGAGGTTCTCGCCGGTCTCGTCGAGGAGCGATGCCGGTTCGGCCTCCAGCAGCCGCGGCAGGAAGCGCTCGCGGATCAGGCCGCCCTGGCCGTAGCGGCCGTTCGAATTGAAGCCATAGCCGATCACCGGCCTGCCGTCGCGGATCACGTCGGTGACTACGGCCACGAGGCTCAGGGTCATCTTCGAGAAGTCGATGTAGGCGTTGCGGATGTCCGACTTGATGGGACGCGTGGATTCGAGGATGTCGACGATTTTCATGAGGAGGGTGGGGGAGAATCTCCGCCGTGGTTCAAGGTGCAGGAAGGCGTTCATCTTTTTCCGGCGGGGCCTGCACCGTCCAATACTCGAAACGCATACAACTATTCATTCAACTGCGCCGCACATGGGCCCTGGCAACCGACCCCTCGATCTCGAATGGCTGGAAGACTTCCAGGCCCTGGCCGAGACCGGCAATTTCTCGCGCGCGGCAGAGGCGCGTTCCATCGCCCAACCCGCGTTCAGCCGACACATCCGCGCGCTGGAGGAGTGGGTGGGCGTCGACCTGTTCGACCGCAGCGCGCACCCGGTCGCGCTGACCGCGGCGGGCAAGCGCTTCCAGCCCCTGCTGCAGGAGGTGCTGGCCGGCCTGCAGGCGGCCCGTGTCGAGGCGCGTGACGCGCACGACCTGGACGCGGCGAGCCTGAGCTTCGCCGCCACGCACGTGCTCTCGCTCACCTTCTTCCCGCGCTGGCTGGGCAGCGTGGAAGCGCGGCTGAGCATGGGGCCGATCCAGACCATCTCCGACAGTTCGCAGGCCTGCGAAGACCTGATGCTGCAGCGCCGCGTGCAGTTCGTGCTGTGCCACGGCCATGCCGGTGCGCCCGGGCGGCTCGACGAAGCGCAGTACCCGGTGCAGCGCCTCAGCGACGACGTGCTGGTGCCGGTCGCGGCCCCCGATGCGAATGGCGCGCCGCAGCACGCGCTGGGCGCGGACCGTGCGCCTTCGGTGCTGGCGTACAGCGAGGCGTCGGGTCTCGGGCGGATCATGCGGTCGATCCAGGACAGCGAGTTCGGCAAGGGCTTCGCGTCGTCCCTCCCGGTGGTCTTCACGGCGCACCATGCCGCGCTGCTCAGGACCATGGCGCTCGAAGGCCGTGGCCTGGCGTGGCTGCCGATGAGCCTGGTGGCGGACGACCTGCGCAGCGGCGCGCTGGTGGATGCCGGCGCGGGCGGCTGGCGGGTGCCGGTGGACATCCGCCTCTATCGGCAGCTCGCTGCGATGACGCCGGTGGCCGAGGGGCTGTGGCAGCTCGTCAGCAACGCCTGAGGCGACGCAACTAGGGGCAATGTCCTGCACGCCGCATCGCCGGCGACTGGCGAGCCGCGCGCCGCACATCCGGAAACTCGGGCGTTCAACAGGAGATGCCCATGAATTCCAAAGCGCCCGCTCATGAGGAGCCCGAGATCACGCAGGAAGAGTCCGTGCCCAGCGACGGACGGGACACCGAAGGCGAGGAAATGATGAAGAAGGTGGGCAACCGCAAGCTCCACGAGCAAGGCCCGGCGGAAGAAAAGAAGCCGGAAGAGAAGAAATCCTGACGCAGCGGCTACGGATCGCGCCCATGAACGGCACCGCAGCCACCGTCGATGACGTCGACGCGCCCACGCCGGCCGCGTCGCTCTGGCAACGCAGCCGCCGCTGGATGCTGCCGCTGGTCGGCATCGCCGTCCTCGGCCTCCTGCTGTCGCATGCGCACAAGGTGGACTGGGCCGGCGCCTGGCATGCGCTGCAGCGCTACTCGCCGTGGCTGCTGCTCGGCGTGCTGGGCCTCGCCACGGCCAGCCATGCGCTGTACGGCTGCTTCGACCTGATCGGCCGGCGCCACACGCGCCATGCATTGCCGCGCTGGCGCACATGGGCGATCGCGGTCACCAGCTACGCCTTCAATCTCAACCTCGGCTCGTTGGTGGGCGGCATTGCGATGCGTGCGCGCCTGTATGCGCGCGCGGGCCTGGACGAGGCCACCGTGGCGCAGGTCGTCGGGCTCAGCCTCGCCACCAACTGGCTTGGCTACGGGCTGCTCGCGGGTGGCCTGTTCGCGGCGGGCGCCATCGCGCCGCCGAGCCGCGCGCCCATCGGGCCGGGGGCGCTGCGTGCGATCGGCGTCGTGATGATCCTTTTGGCCGTGGCCTATGTCGTGGCCTGCGCCGTCCTGCGCGGACGCGAATGGCGCGTGAGGAGCCGGCGACTCAAGCTGCCCACCGCGCGGCTTGCCTTGGTGCAGCTGGGGCTGTCGGCTGCGAACTGGGCGTTGATGGGTTCGGCGATGTATCTGCTGCTCGGCCAGCAGGTGCCGTACGCGACCACGCTGAGCGTGCTGCTGGCCGCATCGATCGTCGGTGTGATCACGCCGATTCCCGCGGGGCTCGGTGTGCTCGAAGCCGTCTACCTCGCGCTGCTCTCGGGCAGCGTGAAGCAGGGCGCGCTGATGGGTGCGGTGCTCGCGTATCGCGCGCTCTACTACCTGTTGCCGTTGGCCGGGGGAATGGTGCTGTATGTGTTTCTGGAGCGGTATGCGACAAGCCATCCGCTGGAAGGTGCGCAGCCCTGACGAAAGGGCTGCGAATTCACAACTCGATGAATGCCGACGTGGCTTTGTTCAACGCCAGCTTGCCCTTGGCGGTGATCGATTCGACCTGCGCGAGCTGGCGTATTGCACGCTCATCGGGCGCACGCTCGGAAGGCGGGATGAATGCGGTGACCAGGTCGGCCGCACGCAGCACGCGCAGCCTGTCGATGTCTGCGGCCGTGTGGACGACATAGGGCAATCTCTGCTCGGAGATCACCCGAAGAAACTCCATGGACATGAGCCGTCTCCTTGTCTTGATGGCGGTCCGGACATTTTGCGCACAAACAATTAGCTGTGGTTAATCCCTGCGGCAGGCATGTCCTTTTGACGCGTGTACTGAAGTTTTCACTTTGAGCGTGCAATGCGGGCGCAACCGTTTGCCGCTGCACTGCAGCAAGCTATTTGCTGGCTTGCAGCGGCCAGGCGGTGGTGTCGGACGTGAGGATGTGCCAGCGCACCGGATCGATGCCTTCGAAGGTCGCGCGGTAGCGATCGGAGAGGCGGCCTTCGTCGGTCACGTCGCGGATCACGATGCTGTCGATGCGCTGCGGGTTGGCGCGGTACACCTGCGCGTAGATCTCCGGGTCGGCCTCGCCCGAATCGCCCACCAGCACGAAGCGGCGTCGCGGAAATTCGGTGAGCAGCCGGCCGATCACGCCGAGCTTGTGCGCGCGCGAATCTTCGGCGCCGGGGATCAGCGTGCGCCACGTGGTGCTCTCGCGCAGGTGCATGCTGCCGGCGGGAAAGTCGTTGTCGCGAACGAAATCCGCGAGCGCTGGATAGAGCTGCATCGGGCTCGCCGAGAGGTAGTGGAAGCGCGTGTCGGGCACCTGCGCCAGCGCGCGGTAGTACGCCGCCATGCGGGGCGCCGCCTCGAAGCGCCGCGCGAAGGTGTTCAGCAGCATCTCGCGCCGGTCGCGCACCTGCGTGCGCTTGATGGTGTCGTCGATGTCCGAGATGACCGACACGCCCTCCGCCGGCACGACCAGCGCCTGGCCCCTGAAGCGGTGCAGCAGTTCGCCCGGCCCCGTCACGCCGTGGAACTGCAGCCACTGCACCGGCGCCGCGGTGCGCGGCGCATCGACCACCACGCGCAGGTTGGTGCGGCCGTCCGCGGCCGAGGCCGGCATCTTCACGCGGGTCTGCGTGCCGTCGAAGACGACGTCGATCAGCTTGCCTTCTTCGGACTCCGCATGGAACAGCGCGGTGCGCTGGTTGAAGCGCAACCGCGCCGTGGGCGAGAGCTTCTTGAGGTTCAGCCCGAGGTAGCGCGCCAGCGCGGCGTCCAGGCCCCAGCGCCGTTCGCGCTCGAAGATCCAGGCGTGGATATCGACCTCGATCCGGCCATCGTCGGTGGGGCGCGCCGTGCCGGGCATGAAGAGCGCTTCTTCGTCGGGTTCGAGCGGTTCGGCGGCCTGCAGCGCCTGCAGTGGCGCGAGGCCTGCAAGCAAGGCCGCGCCCATCACCACGGACCGGCGCTTCAGTGGCGGCGCGGGCAACGGGGCAGGGCGTTCGTCACTCATGCACGCGTGGGTGCGATGCGTTCGTAGGTCGCGAAGCTGAAGGCCAGGCCATCCTTGGCCGAGACATGCGATTCGCGCTGCGTCTCGCGCCATGCCGCGCCATCGAGCACGGGCGCATGCGCATCGCCTTCGTAGTCGCGCGCGATTTCGGTCACGACTGCGCGTTGTGCCAGCGGCTCGGCCTCGGCGTAGATCTGCGCGCCGCCGATCACCCACACCTCGGGCGATGCCGCCTTTGCACAGAGCGAGAGCGCGTCGCGCAGATTGCCCACCGCAACTGCACCCTCGGCACGCCAGTCGGCCTGCCGCGTGACCACGATGTTCTGTCGTCCCGGCAGCGGGCGAAAGCGCGGCGGCAACGAGTCCCAGGTCTTGCGGCCCATGATCACCGGCGCGCCGGCGGTCTGCTGCTTGAAGTGCGCCATGTCCTCGGGCAGGTGCCAGGGGATCGCGCCGTTGGCGCCGATGACGCCGTTGGCGGCGCGGGCGTAGATGAGGTTGATGCGGGGCTCGCTCATGTCGCTCACACTGCCACTGGCGCCTTGATGGGATCGCCGTGCTTGTAGTCGAGCACCTCGAAGTCCTCGTACTGGTAGTCGAAGATCGAGTCGGGCTTGCGCTTGATGTTCAGCGTGGGATACGGGTACGGATCGCGGCTCAGCTGCAGCTTCACCTGCTCGGCGTGGTTGCTGTAGATGTGGCAATCGCCGCCGGTCCAGATGAAGTCGCCCACGTCGAGGTCGCATTGCTGCGCGACCATGTGCGTGAGCAGCGCGTAACTCGCGATGTTGAACGGCACGCCCAGGAAGATGTCGGCGCTGCGCTGGTAGAGCTGGCAGCTCAGCTTGCCGCGCTCGCCCTCGGCCTGCGGCGGCGCCACGTAGAACTGGAAGAACGCGTGGCAGGGCATCAGCGCCATCTTCGAGAGCTCGGCCACGTTCCAGGCGCTCACGATGATTCGGCGCGAATCGGGGTTGGTCTTCAGGGTCTTGATGACGTCGGAAATCTGGTCGATGTGCCCGCCATCGGGCGTGGGCCAACTGCGCCACTGCACGCCGTACACCGGGCCCAGGTCACCGTCTTCGCGCGCCCATTCGTCCCAGATGGTGACGCCGCGTTCCTTGAGCCAGTTGTTGTTGCTCGACCCGGTCAGGAACCACAGCAGTTCCTGGATGATGGACTTGAGGTGCACCTTCTTGGTGGTCACCAGCGGAAAGCCCTCGTTCAGGTCGAAGCGCATCTGGTGGCCGAACACGCTCTTGGTGCCGGTGCCGGTGCGGTCGCTCTTGAACACGCCGTGGGTGTCCACGTGGCGCATGAAATCTTCGTACTGGGAGCGGACGGGGCGGGTGGGCGTGGAGGTCATGGCAAGAGGGGCTCTCGGAGGCGGGTTTTCGAATTTTAAGTGCCCGGGCTTAGCATGGCGGCCATGAGCCAAGACCACCCCACGAAGGGCCACGAACACGGCCACGATCATGCGCACGATCACAGCGAACTCGGCGAGATGGACCTGCGGGTCCGTGCCCTCGAAAGCGTGCTCACGCAGAAGGGCTACATCGACCCCGCCGCGCTCGACGCGCTGATCGACACCTACCAGACCCGCATCGGCCCGCGCAACGGCGCTCGGGTGGTGGCGCGAGCCTGGGTCGACCCGGCGTTCCACGACTGGCTGATGGCCGATGCCACGGCTGCCATCGCCTCGCTGGGCTATACCGGCCGGCAGGGCGAGCACATGGTGGCGGTGGAAAACACCGACGAACAGCACCACATGGTCGTCTGCACCCTCTGCAGCTGCTACCCCTGGCCCGTGCTCGGTTTGCCGCCCACCTGGTACAAGAGCGCGCCGTACCGGTCGCGGGCCGTGAAGGACCCGCGCGGCGTGCTGGCCGATTTCGGCACCACGCTGCCCGAGACCACGCGCATCCGCGTGTGGGATTCGACCGCCGAGGTGCGCTATCTCGTGATTCCGCAGCGCCCCGCCGGCACCGAGGGATTGAGCGAAGAAGAACTGGCCACGCTGGTCTCGCGCGATTCGATGATCGGCACGCGGCTCGCAGACACGCCTTCGACGGGGAGCGCCACATGAGTTACGTCACGCATGCCGATCTCGGCGGCCAGCCGGGCTTCGGGCCGGTCACGCCCGAGCCCGAGGGCGAACTCTTCCATGCCGATTGGGAGCCGCGCGTGCTGGCCCTCACGCTGGCGATGGGCGCGACCGGCTCCTGGAACATCGATGCAAGCCGCGCCGTGCGCGAGACGCTGCCGAGCTACCGCGACCTGAGCTACTACCAGATCTGGCTCGACGCGCTGGAGCAACTGATGCTGCAGCGCGCGCAGGTTTTCCCTGACGAGATCGCGTCCGGCGAGATGAAGCATCCGCCGGCGCCGGTCGCCCGTGTGCTGCAGGCCGCGAACGTGCCGGCGGTGCTCGCTAGAGGCTCGCCTACCGAACGCCACGAGCCGGGCCCCGCGCGCTTTGCCGTCGGGCAGGCCGTGCGCATGCACCTGGGCAAGGTCGACCATCACACGCGGCTTCCGGGCTATGTACAGGACAAGCGCGGCACGATCGAACACATCCACGGCGCGCATGTGTTCGCCGATGCGCATGCGCAAGGCCTGGGCGAACAGCCGCAGTGGCTTTACACAGTGGTCTTCGACGAGGCCGAACTCTGGGGCAGCACGGCGCCGCGCCAGAACCTCTGGGTGTCGGTCGATGCGTGGGAAAGTTATCTGGAGCCCACTGCATGAAGAACGACATGCCACCGCTCGCGCTTGCACCCGGCATGCCGCGCGATGCCGACGGCCCGGTATTCAAGGAGCCCTGGGAAGCACAAGCCTTCGCGATGACGCTGGCGCTGCACGAGCGCAGCCTGTTCACCTGGGTCGAGTGGGCCGAGGCGCTTGCTGCGCAGATCGCCGCCGCACAGGCCGCGGGCGACCCCGACACCGGAGAGACCTACTACCGCCACTGGCTCGGCGCGCTCGAAGGCCTCGTGGCCCGCAAGGGCGCCAGCTCGGGCGACGAACTCGCGCGCTACCGCCACGCTTGGGATCACGCGGCCGACCGCACGCCGCACGGGCAGCCGATCGAGTTGCGCGGCGAGGACTTCCCGGGCTGATTTGTCTTGCTCTTTCCCCCTTTGGGGGAAGGTTGGGATGGGGGCAAGCGGCGCCAGTTCGGCGCAGTGCTTCATCGAGCGCCGCGTGCCCCCACCCCAGCCCTCCCCCAGAGGGGGAGGGAGAAAAACCTAAACCCGGATCACGCGCCCCGGATTGAGCGTGTTCTTCGGATCGAGCCCGCGCTTGATCGCCCGCATCATCTCCAGCGCCACCGGCGACTTGTGCTTCTCGAGCTTGTCGACCTTGAGCGAGCCCACGCCATGTTCGGCCGAGAACGAGCCGCCGAACTTCTCCACTGCGTCGTACACCAGCGTGTTGATGCGGTCTTCCTCGTTCTTCAAGAACGCCTTGGTGTCGATGTTCTCCGGCGCCTGCACGTTGTAGTGCAGGTTGCCGTCGCCGAGATGCCCGAAATTCACGAGCCGCACCCCGGCGATCTCGCGCTGCAGCAGCGCATCGGTCTCGGCCACGAAGGCTGGAATGCGCGACACCGGAATCGAGATGTCGTGCTTGATGTTCAGGCCTTCCTCGGCCTGTGCGAGTGGAATGCTCTCGCGGATGTGCCAGAGCTGGTGCGCCTGCGTGAGGTTCTCGGCCACCACCGCGTCGGTGACGCAGCCGTCCTCGAAGGCCGTCTCCAGCAGCGCTTCGAAGCGTGCGCGCGCATGGTCTTCGGATTCGCTGTCGGAGTTCTCCAGCAGCACGCAGTAGGGCACGGCTTCGTCGGCGATGAAGGGCACGCGCAGCTGCGGCATGTGCTTGTCGACCAGGCTCAGCGCGAATTTGCCCATCACCTCGAAGCCCGTGAGCCCCGAGCCCAGGTGCTTGTGCGCGAGGCCCAGCAGCGTGACCGCGTGGTCGAGCGATGGCACCGCGGCCCAGGCCGTGAGCTGCGCGGCGGGCAGCGGGTAGAGCTTCATCGTCGCGGCGGTGATGATGCCCAGCGTGCCTTCGCTGCCGATCATCAAGTCACGCAGGTCGTAGCCCGTGTTGTCCTTGCGCAGGCCACTCGTGCCTTCCCAGATCTCGCCCTGCGGCGTGACCACCTCCAGGCCCAGGCACAGCTCGCGCGTGTTGCCGTAGCGCACGACCTGCGTCCCGCCCGCATTGGTCGCGAGGTTGCCGCCGATGGTGCAACTGCCCTCGGCCGCAAGGCTCAGGGGGAACAGGTAGCCCTCTTTCTCCGCGGCCTCCTGCAGCGTCTGCAGGATGCAGCCGGACTCGACGGTCATCGTGAGGTTGGCGGCGTCGATGGCGCGGATCGCGTTCAGCCGCTGCAGGCTCAGCACCACCTGCGTGCCGCTGTCGTCGGGAATCGAGCCGACCGCCAGGCCCGTGTTGCCGCCCTGCGGCACGATGGCCGTGCCCGCCGCGGCGCAGGCCTTGACCACGTCGGCCACCTGCTGCGCATTCGCCGGGCGCACCACCGCGAGCGACTTGCCGCGCGAGCGCTTGCGCCAGTCCTGCTCGTAGGCGGTGAGGTCGCCCTCGTTGAGCACATGCGAGGCGCCGACGATGACGCGCAGTTGGTCGATCAATGCAGTGGAAGAAGAAGTCATTGGGCGGAAGCCTCCAGTTGACGGGCAGCGGCAGCCTTGGCGTGGCGCAGGCGAAGGCGCACATGCCACGCGCAGGCCGCGAAGAGCACCAGGCACAGCAGCACCTCGACCAGCGCGAGCAGTTGCCCCACGCCGTTGGTGTCGCTCCAGGCGCGCACCACGCCCTCGGTGAAATAGAGCCAGATCATCAGGCTGACCCAGCGGTAGGTGTACATGCGGTTCTTGTAGAGCCCCGCGAGCGGAATCACGAGTGGCAGCACTTTGAGCGCCAGCAGCGAGCCGCCGGGCCGCAGCGGCGCCAGCCACAGCTCCCAGGCCAGGCCCAGCACGATCAGGCCGACGAGGCTGCCCACGGCAAGCCATCGGGTGGCGCGGACGGAAGAGGGCGGGAGCGGCGAGTTGGGATGCATGGGCGGACACCGCGGAACCGGCTTCGCCGGGCCGCTGGTGTTGCCCCCGGAAGGGGGTTGGCGCAGCGACACGAAGTGCGCGGAGACTGGGGGAGAGTTCAGATCCTATGATACCGGCCATGAATCGCAGGCAGCTTTGGAGGGATCTTTCGCGTTTTCCGTGGCGCAACACCGCGGCGGTATTGGGCGAGCGTTTCCGCGAAGATCGCCTGGGCCTCACGGCCAGCAGCCTGACCTTCACGACCACCATCGCGATGGTCCCGTTCTTCACGGTGGCGCTTGCCCTCTTCACCGTGTTCCCCATGTTCGCCAAGATGCAGGGCCGTCTGCAGCGCTGGCTCATCGAGAGCCTGATCCCCGACAACATCGCGCGCCAGGTGCTCGGCTACCTGAACCAGTTCGCGAGCAAGGCCAGCGGCCTCGGGATCGCGGGCCTGATCGTGCTGCTGATCACCGCCATCGCGCTGATCCTCACGATCGACAAGACGCTCAACAACATCTGGCGCGTGCCCCGGCCCCGGCCGCTGGCGCAGCGGGTGCTGATCTACTGGGCCACCATCACGCTCGGCCCGCTGATCCTGGCCGTGAGCCTGTCGACCACCTCGTACGTGTTCGCGGCCTCGCGCGACGTGGTGGGCGGCGCGATGGTCAAGCTGGCCTTCGACAGCCTCGAATTCCTGCTGCTCGCCGCCGGCATGGCCGCGCTCTACCACTACGTGCCGAATACCAACGTGCGCTGGTCGCATGCCTGGGCCGGCGGCATCTTCGTGGCGGCGGCCATCGAGATCGCCAAGCGCGTGCTGGGCTACTACCTGAGCCTGGTGCCGACCTATTCGGTGCTGTACGGCGCCTTCGCCACCTTCCCGATCCTGTTGGTGTGGATCTATGTGGCGTGGGTGATCGTGCTTTTAGGGGCGGTCATCGCGGCCTACCTGCCGAGCCTGCTCACGGGCGTGGCGCGACGCGGCGGCACGGCGGGCTGGCCGCTGCAACTGGCGATGGAGGCGCTGCAGCACCTGGCGCGCGCGCAGGCCACGCCGGCCAAGGGCATGGGGGCGACCGAGCTGGTGACGCGCATGCGCGTCGATACGCTGCAACTCACGCCGGTGCTCGAAACCCTGGTGGCGCTCGACTGGATCGCCCCCCTGGCCGAGGAGCCCGCCGACCAGGACCCGCGCTACGTGCTGCTGGCCGACCCGTCGACGCCCATCGAACCGCTGCTCAAGGAGTTGCTGATGCCGCAGGCCGAGCCGCTCGAAGACCTCTGGCAGAAGGGGCCGCTGCGGTCGCTTCGCCTGGGCGACGTGCTCCTCATCTAGAAGTCTGGAAGCAGGTCAGATCTTGACCTTGCCCAGCCAGATGTCGCGGTACATCGCCCAGTCGCCCATGAAGGAATAGAGCGGCCGCTTGAACGAGGCCGGCTTGTTCTTCTCGAAGCCGAAGTGCCCGACCCAGGCGAAGGCATAGCCCACCAGTACCCCCGCCAGCAGCCAGAGCGGGTTGAGCGTGACCACCAGCGCCACGAGGCACAGCAGCGACAGCGTGGAGCCCGCGAAGTGCAGGCGGCGGCAGGTGCGGTTGGCGTGCTCGGTCAGGTAGAACGGGTAGAACTCCGCGAAGCTCTTGAAACGGCGCGGATCGACGGCAGATTCCGGGGCAGTCGTGGTGTTCATGGGCTTGTCTCCTGGCGCCGGAGCGCCTTGTGTGGGCTTTGTCCATAATAGCCACGACCTTGCGGCCGCACCACCCCGGTCTCCCTTCACACCACTGACGCATCAGCCTTGAGCGCTCTGCCCACCGCCACCGATTCCGCCGATCCGGCCAGCGACGCGCTGTGGGTCGTGTGCCTGTGCGCCGAATGGTGCGGCACCTGCCGCGACTACCGGCCGCTGTTCGAGCAGGTGGCGCGCGCGCATCCGCAGTTGCGCTTCGGCTGGGTCGACATCGAAGACCACGCCGACATCGCCGACGGCTTCGACGTCGAGACCTTCCCCACGCTGCTGGTCGCCGGTGCCGACGGCACGCGCTTCCTGGGCCCGCTGCTGCCGCACGCCGAAACGCTGTCGCGCATGCTCGGCGCCCTGCAGTCGCCGCAGCCTTCGAGCCTGGATGTCGATCTGCTCCTCGCCGTGCTGGACAAGAAGCCGGCGACGTTCTCGGTTTAACCGGACCCTTCCTCCCATGAACATCCTGATCTTCGGCGCCACCGGCATGGTGGGGCAGGGCGTGCTGCGCGAATGCCTTCTGGCCTCCGACGTGGAACGCGTCGTCGCGGTCGGGCGCAATGCGACGGGGCAGCAGCACCCCAAGCTGCAGGATCTGGTCGTGAAGGACATGTACGACTATTCCGCCGTCGAGCCGCAGCTGCAGGGCTTCGACGCCTGCTTCTTCTGCCTTGGCGTGTCGTCGGTCGGCATGAAGGAAGACGATTACCGCCGCATCACCTACGACCTCACGATGGCCGCGGCCACCGTGCTCGCGCGGCTCAACCCGGGCATGACCTTCACCTACGTGACGGGCTCCGGCACCGACAGCACCGAGCGCGGCAGCAGCATGTGGGCAAGGGTGAAGGGCGCGACCGAAAACGCCTTGCTGCGCCTGCCGTTCAAGGCGGCCTACATGTTCCGCCCCGGCATCATCCAGCCGCTGCATGGCGTGCGTTCCAAGACACCGCTGTACCACAGTGTCTACATGGTGATCTCGCCGCTGCTCAGCCTCGCCTACCGGCTCTGGCCCGACAAGATGACGACCTCCGAGCAGATCGGCCTGGCCATGCTGGCCGTGGCCCGCGGCGGCGCGCCGAAGGTGCTGCTCGAGCCGGCGGACATCAACGCCCTGCGTTGACCGGCCCTCGCGACACGCGGCAGCAGCCCTGCGTTTTTTCTTGCCTGCCCGCGCGATGAAGCAGACCGTTCCCGGCATCTCGCGCCGCCTGCTTCTTTGCGGGGCTTCGGGCGCGGCGCTGGCGGTGCATCGAGCCGCGACAGCACAGGGCGCCTGGCCGCAGAGGCCGATCCGTCTCGTCATCCCCTTTGCAGTCGGCGGCGGCACCGACATCGTGGCGCGGATGATCGGCCAGACCCTGTCGCAGCAACTGGGCCAGCCCGTCGTGATCGACAACAGGCCTGGCGCCTCCACGCTCATCGGCACCGAGATCGTGGCCCGCGCCCGGCCCGACGGCTACACGCTGCTGCTGGCGGGCTCCACGAGCTACAGCGTGAATCCGGCGTTGCGCGCCGAACGCGCCTACCGCCCATCGCGCGACCTGACGCCCATCGCCATCGTCGCGCGGGTGCCGCTGGTGCTGGTTGCGGGCAGCGGCACGCCGTGGCGTTCGTTGCCCGAGCTGATCGATGCGGCCAAGGCGCGTCCCGGGCGCATCCGCTATGCCACGTTCGGCAATGCGTCGGGCTCGCACCTCACGGGGGAACTGTTCGCGCTGGCCGCGGGCATCCGGCTGCAGGACATCGAATACCGGGGCAGCAGCCAGGCGCTGGTGGCGGTCATCGGCGGCGAAGTCGACCTGGGCATCGACACCGTGGCCTCGGTCGCACCCTATGTGCGCTCCGGCAGGCTGCGTGCGCTGGGCATCGTGGGCGCCGCGCGCTCGGGCCTCCTGCCCGGCGTACGCACGCTGGCCGAGCAGGGGCTGCCCGACGCCAGCTTCGACGCCTGGTATGGCTTTGCCGCGCCGCCGCGCACGCCCGCGCCCGTGCTCGCCGCGCTGACGCGCGCCATCGTGGAGACGGTGGCCAGCCCCGCATTGCAGGCGCAGCTGCGCGCACAAGGCATCGAGCCGACGATGGTCGGCGCGGCCGCCTTCATGGCGCAGATCGAGAAGGAAATCCCGCGCTACCGTGCGCTGGCGCACCGCGCGGGCATCGTCGCGGCCGAATAGCCTGCGAGATCAGGCGGCTGGCGTGCCGACGAAGTCGCGCAGCGCGAACAGCGTCTCGTCCGGCGCCTCGCTCATCAGCGCGTGGCCGGCACGCACCGTCACCACCTTCGCGCTCCGCGCCTTGCCGACCAGCGCCTTGGTGGCGCGCGCCGGCGTCATCTGGTCTGCATCGCCGAGCAGGAACAGCACCGGGCACTGGACCGCTTCCATCGCCGCCTCGCCATTCGCATAGTCGTTGCAGGCCTTGAAGCCGATGTGGAACACGTTGTGCGTGCGGTTGCTCGCGAGCACGCGGCGCATCAGCGCGCGCGAGCTGCCGTAGAGCCAGGTGCCGGGGCCGAGCGACGAGGGCGGCGGCGCGAGCAGCGAATGCGAGAAGGTGTTGACCATCGCGATGGCGCGCTGCGGATCGTTGAGCGCGCCGTCCAGCAGGGCAGGCGACACCACCATCGGGTACGCCGTGCCGACCAGCGCCAGATGCGTCACGCGACCGGGTGCGCGCGAGGCCGCTTCGAGCGCGATCAGCGAGCCGAAGCTGTGGCCGACCAGCGCGGCCTTTTGCACACCTGCCGCGTCGAGCAGCGCGATCACGAACTGCGCCGCCTCTTCCACGCTCGCGGGCGGCGGGCCTTCGCTCTTGCAGTGGCCGGGCAGGTCGAGCGCGAGCACGTTCCATCCGTGGTTGGCGAACCAGCGGCTCTGCAGGATCCACACGCTGTGGTCGTTGAGCACGCCGTGGATGAACACGACCGTGGGCTTTGCCGCATCGAAGGGCTTGCCGCCGGTGTAGCAGTAGGTGGCGTGGCCGTTGACGGTGTAGTGCATATCAGGCCCCCGCCTTTTCCGCGGCCTTCAGCGCACGCTTGAGATCATCGATCAGGTCGGCCGGGTCTTCCAGGCCGATCGACAGGCGGATCGTCCCCTGCGAGATGCCCGCGCCCGCCAATGCTTCGTCGGTCATGCGGAAGTGCGTGGTGCTGGCCGGGTGGATCACCAGGCTGCGGCAGTCGCCCACATTAGCCAGGTGGCTGAAGAGCTTGAGCGCCTCGATGAAGGCCTTGCCCTGCGTGCGGCTGCCCTTGATGTCGAAGCTGAACACCGCCCCCGCGCCGCGCGCGCCGTGGCGCAGCAGCTTCTGCGCGAGCGCATGGCTCGGATGCGATTCGATCAGCGGATGCCCCACGCGCGAGACGAACGGATGGCTCGCGAGGAACTCGACCACCTTCTGCGTGTTGTCGATGTGGCGCTCCATGCGCAGCGGCAGCGTCTCGATGCCCTGCAGGATCAGCCATGCCGTGTGCGGGCTCATCGAGGCGCCGAAGTCGCGCAGGCCTTCGCGCCGCGCGCGCAAGAGGAAGGCGCCAACGGTGCTTTCCTCGCTGAAGACCATGTTGTGGAAGCCGTCGTAGGCCTGCGTGAGTTCGGCGAACTTGCCCGACTTCTCCCAG
The DNA here is from genome assembly GCF_017161115.1 of Variovorax sp. RKNM96. Lineage (GTDB taxonomy): Bacteria > Pseudomonadota > Gammaproteobacteria > Burkholderiales > Burkholderiaceae_C > Variovorax. The sequence continues at coordinate 2,126,575 of NZ_CP046508.1, forward strand.
TCGAAGCTGCCGCCGTCGACCACCACGCCGCCGATGACGGTGCCGTGGCCCGAGAGGAACTTGGTCGCCGAGTGATAGACCAGGTCGGCGCCCCAGTCGAAGGGCTTGATCAGGTAGGGCGAGGTGAGCGTGGAGTCGACCAGCAGCGGCACACCGGCTTCGTGCGCGATGTCGCTCACGGCGGGGATGTCGAGCACATCCAGGCCCGGATTGCCCACGGTCTCGCCGAAGAAGAGCTTGGTCTCGGGCCGCACCGCGGCGCGCCAGCCGTCCAGGTCGCCGGGCTTCACGAAGGTGGTTTCGATGCCGAAGCGGCGCATCGTGTAGTGCAGCAGGTTCTGCGAACCGCCATAGAGGGCGGTGCTCGCCACGATGTGCGAGCCCGCGCCCATCAGCGTGGCGATCGACAGGTGCAGCGCGGCCTGGCCGCTGGCGGTGGCGATGGCACCGATGCCGCCTTCGAGCGCCGACACCCGCTGCTCCAGCACCGCGTTGGTCGGGTTGCTGATGCGCGAATACACATGCCCCGCGCGCTCCAGGTTGAAGAGCGCGGCCGCATGGTCGCTGGATTCGAAGACGAAGGAGGTGGTCAGGTGGATCGGCACCGCCCGCGCGCCGGTGGCGGGGTCGGGCGAGGCGCCGGCGTGCAGCGCGAGGGTGTCGAAACCGGGGTCGGAATAACCGGGCATGAGGGCCTTTCTGTTGTCTCTTCGCAATGCCCCGTTACGTCTGCAAAGCATGCGTGGGCGACAGGGGCGTTCAGGTCGGCGTCGATTGTGGGCTATATTCAAATCGGCACACCGCCCAGCACGAGAGTTCGAGAGTCCGAGAGGAGCACACGATGAAAGTCAGCGACATCCTTCGCGTCAAGGGCAACACGCTCTTCACCATCACGCCAGACGACCTGCTGGCAGAAGCCGCCACCACCATGGCGGAAAAGGACATCGGCTCCCTGGTGGTCATGGAACACGGCGACCTGGTGGGCATGCTCACCTTCCGCGAAGTGATCGTGGCCATCGTGGGCAACGGCGGCCAGGTCGGGACCACGCTGGTGCGCAAGGCCATGGACGACGCCCCCGTCACCTGCACCCTCGAAACCGACCTCGACGAGATCCGCCGCATCATGCTGGAGCGCCACGCGCGCTACATGCCCGTGATGGACAAGCGCATGCTGATGGGCGTGATCAGCTTCTACGACGTGGCCAAGGCCGTGGTGGACAGCCAGAACTTCGAGAACAAGATGCTCAAGGCCTACATCCGCGACTGGCCGGCCGAAGACGAGAGCAAGACCGGCTGACCTGCCGGCCCGGCCGCCGCCATCATTCCTTGATGTTGGCGGTCTGCACGATTTTTTGATTGCGCGCGTATTCGGCCTGCACGAATTTGCCGAACGATTCCGGCGTGCCGCTCCCCGGCAGCGCCCCTTGCTCCATCAGCTTGGAGCGCACCCCTTCCTCCTGCAGCACCGCATTGAGTTCCTGGTTGATCTGCGCAACCACGGCCGGCGGCGTTTTCGCAGGCGCGAAGATGCCGGTCCAGCTCACCATGTCGAAACCCTTCAGGCCCGGCATTTCGTCGAAGGTGGGCACGCCGGGCAGTGCGGCCAGGCGCTTGTTGCTGGTGATGCCCAGCGCCTTCAGGCGCTTGCCGTTCACATGCGGGATGGCGCTGGTGCTCACCAGCATCGCGAGGTCGACCTGGTTGCCGATCACGTCGGTGGCGATCTGCGCGCCGCCGCGGTAGGGCACGTGCGTGACGAAGATGCCGCTGCGTTCCTTGAGCAGTTCCATCGCCAGCTGCAGCACGGTGCCCACGCCCGAGGTGGCGTAGTTGTACTGGCCCGGCTTGGCCTTGGCGAGCTTCACGAAATCGGCGAAGGTCTGCGCCTCCAGGCCGGGCCGCGCGACCAGCACCATCGGCGCCGTGTTGAGGAGGCCCACCGGCGCCAGGTCCTTCAGCGGATCGAAGCGGAAGGCCGTCGGGTTCACCAGCTTGCCGATGGCGATCGCGCTGTCCGGCCCGACCACCAGCGTGTAGCCGTCGGGTGCAGCGTTCACGGCCTTGGCCACGCCGATGGCGCCGCCCGCGCCGCTCACGTTGTCGATCACGACCGATTGCTTGAGCCGCTCCCCGAGCCGCTGGGCGACGAGGCGCGCGTTGACGTCCACGCTGCCGCCGGCCGTGTACGGAACGATCAGCGTGATGGGCTTGGCGGTGGGCCACGCCTGTGCGAGCGCGGCGGTGGGCAATGCGGCGCAAAGTGCGGCAGCGAGGAGAAGGCGTCGGGGCGTGTTCATGGCGTGGTTCATCCGGGGATAGAAGGCGTGGGTTCGGTGTCGAGGCGGGCGCGCAGCGTGTCGAACGCCTCGCTCCACTGCGTGCGCCATTCGCGGCGCTGTGTGTCGTCGATCCATGCGCCGTCCAGGCCGTTGTGCATGAAGCCGCGCAGGTCGTCCAGGCCGAAGCCGAAGTCGCGCACCATCATCAGCCAGGCCCCGGTGGGCGTGACCTTGTGCAGCGTCGGGTCGTCGGTGTTGGGATGGATGCTCAGGCCCAGGGCCGGCATGCGGCGGATCGGATGGTCCAGCGCCCAGCGCTCGGGCGGCAGCGTGCGCAGGTAGTACGAGTTGGTCGGCACCACGGTGAAGAGCACGCCGCGCTCGGCGCATTCGCGCGCATAGTCGGGCTGGTCGACCACCGTGTAGCCGTGGTCGATGCGGTCCACCTGCAGCACGTCGAGCGCGGTGCGCACGTTGGTCCAGGGCATGCCGAACTCGCCGGCATGTGCGGTGGTCTTGAGACCCGCCTTCTTCGCCGCGGCATAGGCCTGCGTGAACAGTTCCGGCGGGCGGTCGACCTCGCGGTAGTCGATGCCGATGCCGATCACCTCGTCGCAGCGATGTGCCTTGACCCACTCGACCATCTCTACCGCCGCCTCGGGGCTGGCCTCGCGGTCGATGGCGGCGATGAGCCGGCCGGTGATGCCGAACTCCTGCTGCGCGTCCTGTATCGCGCGGACGATCGCGGCCTGCGCCATCGCGTAGGGAATGCCCGAGCCATGCACCGTGCCGGTCGGGTTCCAGAAGAACTCGGCGTAGCGCACGTTGTGCGAGGCCGCATCCTGCAGGTATTCGAGTGTGAGCTGGTACAGGTCACCGGGGCCGCGCACCAGTTGCGCGTCGAGCGCGCGCAGTACGCGCAGCACGCCCACGGGTTTCTCGCCGCGCGTATAGAAGCCCTCGATCTCGTCGGCCGCCAGCGGCGCACCGGCGCGCAGGTTGAGCTGCTTGAAGGTCTCGTGGCGCACGGTGCCGAACAGGTGGCAGTGCAATTCGACCTTGGGGATCGCGCGGAGGAACGATTCCAGCGTGAAGGAAGACGGGGAGGTGCTGGTCATGCTGACCAGTCTAGGGAGCCTAGGCCCATAAGGAAAATTTTGAATTTCTATAATTTGATTCACCAGATCAATAACCGCCGGTGACTGGAGATGCCATGGCCGCCTTGCCCCTGCGTGCGCTCACGCTGCGCCAGCTGCAGTTCTTCTCGGTGCTGGTGGAGGAGGGGCAGTTCGGCCGCGCCGCGCGGCGCCTGGCCATCACGCAGCCCGCGCTGAGCAACGCCATCAAGCAGATGGAAAAGCTGCTCGGCGCCGAGCTGCTCACCCGCTCCACCCACCGCCTCGAACTCACGCCCGTGGGCGCCGAGGTGCTGGCGCGCACCGACTTTCTCGTCAACACCTTCGAGGTGGCGCTGCGCGACATCGAGAGCACGGTGCAGCGCGGCCGAGCCTTTGTGCGCGTGGGTGTGATCCCGTCGGCCAGCGCGCGCGTGGCGGCGGCCGTGAGCGAATTCCTCCAGCAGGACGGCCAGCGCGAGGTCGAGCTGGCCTGGCGCGACGCGCCCTCGACCACCCTGCTGGCCGAGCTGCGCAGCGGCCAGCTCGACATGGCGGTGGCCGCCATCACCGAGCCGCCGAACGGGCTGACCTGCATCGACCTGTTCCGCGATCCGCTGGTGCTGGTGGTGCGCCGCGACCACCCGCTGGCCGCGGCGGGCGATGCGACCTGGGAGGCCATCGGCAAGGAGCGCCTCGTGCTGTTCGAGAGCGGCAGCATGCCGGCCCTGGGCAACCCGGCACGCGCGCAATTCGCGCAGGGCGCGGAGCCGTACCGCGTGAGCTATTCCGAGACGCTCTATGCGCTGGTGCGCAGCGGCCAGGCGCTGGGGCTGATGCCGCGCCTCTACACCACGTCGCTGCGCGATCCCGAGCTGGTAGTGGTGCCGCTGCTGAAGCCGCGCATCGAGCGCCGCGTGGTGCTGGCCTACCTGCCGGGGCCGATGCGCAACGTGGTGGCGCAGGAGCTCATTGCGTTCCTGCGCGACAGGTTGCCGCAGGCCGGGGAGGTGGCGGTGCGCCGGATGACCAAGGGGACGCGTGCGCGGCGCTAGCGACATTTCCGGCGTCACGGCTGTTCTGCTGCAGCCCAACGCAAAGTCGCTCTGTGACATAGTGAGCAAGACCCATTGACGGAGATCAGGGAACGCATGACTACAACCACAACAGCGGGAGGCGCGTTGCTGCCGCGTATCGAGGGACGCATTCAGGTGCTGCGCGGGCTCAAGGTGATGATCGACGCCGATCTGGCCGAACTCTACGGCGTGCCGACCAAGGCACTGAACCAGGCCGTCAAGCGCAATGCAGAGCGTTTCCCTCCGGACTTCATGTTTCAGCTCGATGCCGCCGAGAAGGTCGAGGTGGTCACAAACTGTGACCACCTTTCGAAGCTGAAGTTTTCCAGATCACTGCCGTACGCTTTCACGGAGTTCGGCGCAGTGGCGCTGGCCAACATACTGGCCTCCAGTCAGGCCGTCGAAATGGGCATCTACGTGGTGCGCGCGTTCGTGCGACTGCGGCAAGCGGCGAGCTTGCATGAGGACCTGGCCAAGCGGTTGGCCGAAATCGAGGAGAAGACAGAGCGGCTGGAGTTGAGCCACGACACGTTCAGCCGAAACACGCGCAACCAGTTGAGGCAAGTCTTCGAGGCGATCCGCGAACTGACGATGCCGCCCGATCCGCCCAAGCGACCCATAGGGTTTGTGACGACCGAAGACAAGAAGGCAATCAAGGGCAAGGAGCAGAAGGGCTGAGCGGCAGCGTGCCGGGGCGCAACCGCAGGCTCAGTGCAGCTCGGCCGCCGCGTGAATCGTCTCGCGCACCCGCGGATAGATCTGCGCGTTCCACTTGCTGCCGCTGAACACCCCGTAGTGCCCGACGCCCGCCTGCAGGTGATGCGTCTTGAGGTACGGCCGGATGTTGCTGCAGAGGTCTTGCGCGGCCACCGTCTGGCCGACTGCGCAGATGTCGTCGCGCTCGCCTTCCACCGTGAGCAGCGCGGTGCGGCGGATGGCCGCGGGGTTCACCGTGCGGTCGCCCACGGTGAGCACGCCGCGCGGCAGGTCGTAGGTCTGGAACACGCGCTCCACCGTCTCCAGGTAGAACTCGGCCGGCAGGTCGTTCACCGCGAGGTACTCGTCGTAGAAGGTGCCGATGGTGCTGGCCTTCTCGATGTCGCCTTCGACGAGGTGGGTGAACATGTCCTGGAACTGCTTCTTGTGGCGTTCCGGGTTCATGCTCATGAAGGCCGAGAGCTGCAGGAAGCCGGGGTACACGCGCCGCATCGCACCCGCATGCGGCCACGGCACATGGCTGATGAGGTTGCGGCGGAACCACTCGATGGGCTTGCTGGTGGCCAGCACGTTCACGCCCGTGGGGTTGATGCGGCAATCGACCGGCCCCGCCATCAGCGTGAGGCTGCGCGGCGTGGCGGGGTTGTCGTCCTCGGCCATCAGCGCGGTGGCGGCGAGCGCGGCCACGCAGGGCTGGCAGACCGCGACCATGTGCACGCCGGGGCCGATGGCCTCGAGGAACTGGATGAGTTGCAGCGTGTAGTCGTCGAGGCTGAAGCCGCCATGCCACAGTGGCACGTCGCGCGCGTTGTGCCAGTCGGTCAGGTACACGTCGTGGTCGCGCAGCAGGGTGCGCACGGTTTCGCGCAGCAGCGTCGCGAAATGGCCCGACAGTGGTGCAACCAGCAGCACGGGCGGGTGCACGGCCTGGATGTCCTTGCGGAAGTGCAACAGCGTTCCAAAAGGCGCAGTCAGGGTTTTCTCTTCGTGGACAACGACTTGCGTGCCGTCGACCATGACCGAGTCGATGCCGTAGGCGGGCCGCGAGTGGGTCAGCCGCATGCGCGAGAAAACCTCGAACTGGGCGGCGAGGCGCCGCATCATGGTGCGGTCGGTGCCGTCCTTCCAGAGGGCCTTGCCCCAGTACTGCGCCGCGAGCCGCGAGGGCGAAAGGAGGTCGGCTTGGTTCTGATAGGCCCGGTACAGCATGCGATGGATGCAGGCAAGTTGCGGGCCAGCCGGGTGGCATGGGGCTTGCACGCGAACCATGCAACGTCAAGGAGCTTCCCGATGGCCAAACCCGTTCTCACGATCAGCAGCAAGAACTACGGCGCATGGTCGCTGCGCGGCTGGCTGATGTGCAGGCTGGCGGGGCTGGACTTCAGCGAGAAGATCATTCCGCCCGACGATCCGGCCATGAAGGCCGAGATGCTGCTGCTCTCGTCGTCGATGCTGGTGCCCTCGCTGCAGCACGGTGGCGTGAAGGTATGGGACACATTGGCCATCGGCGAATACCTCAACGAGATCAAGCCCAAGGCCGGGTTGTTGCCGGCCGACGCTGCCGCCCGCGCGCACTGCCGTGCGATCTGCGGCGAGATGCATTCGGGCTTTGCATCGATGCGCGGCGCGCTGCCGATGAACATCAAGGCCCACTTCAAGAACTTCAAGGTGTGGTCGCGCGCGCAGGCGGACATCGACCGCATCGTGGCGATCTGGCGCGAATGCCTCAAGGCCTACGGCGGGCCGTTCCTGTTCGGCAAGCAGCCGGGCATCGCCGATGCGATGTATGCGCCGGTGGTCACGCGCTTCCTGAGCTATGACGTGGCGCTCGACAGTGCGTGCGCGGCCTACTGCAAGCGCGTGATGGAGCTGCCGGCGATGAAGGAGTGGGTGGCTGCGGCGAAGCAGGAGCCCGAGGAGATCGACGAGCTGGACGCGGAGTTTTGAGCCTGTTTTTCTAGCGCCGGAACATCCGCAGGTCGAGCGCGCTTTCTTCGCCGAGCCACATCGCGTGCGTCGTGTGGTCGGCGAGGTCGTCGCCCGTCACGCCGTGCACGAAGATGTCCAGGCCGTTGCGGTTGGCATCGAGCCATTCGATCACCTGGTCGAACTCGGCGGCATCGAAGGCGAGCTGGCAGCTCCAGTGCGGATGCGGGCCCACGAGCCGCTCGTGCACGCGGCCCACGACGACCATCAGCTCATGGCCTGCACGCTCGCAGAGTTCGCGCGCCTGCGCCACCGTGGCGGGGGCGAAGTAGACGTGGGCGTGGTACTGGGGGTAGAGGTTTTCGGGGCGGCGCGGCATGGTGTGTGCATTGTGGCCTCACGGGGCTTCAACTGCGAGGCAGGTGAAAGCGCCCGCTGTAGCGGAACACGTCGCCGAACCAGCGGTGGCGCAGCAGCATCTTCATCGTGAAGTGATCGGGGCTCGATGGGTCGGGGCGTTCCTCGACGTAGGCCGTGCCCATGAAGAGGCCGAGCGGCAGCGGGATCCGCAGGCCCGCGATGCGCCAGATGTAGCCCCTGTCGCGGAACACCAGCGCGCCGTCTTCCGCGCTCACCGCCAGGCGCATGCCGATGCCGAATCGCACGTACTCGATCACCTCGGCACCGTGCGATGCGGTGTGTTCCATGTGCGAGCGAAAGTGGAAGGGCTTGCGACCTGCGAAATGGAAGACACGGTCCCAGTACAGATTGGAATCATCGGGGTGGCAGCGGTAGTGAACCTCGATCGGCACGTCGGTGCCGGTGTAGGGCACGAGCGCGCCGAACAGGTGGCCGAAGGGCATCAGCAGCGCGGCCCATGGCGCGTGATGCACCTCGCGCATGGTGCCGCGAACGCAGACGTAATCGTCGGAGAACGGCGCCATCGTGTAGTGGCGGCGGATCACGTCGCCCAGCTTCGCCCATTCCGCGCCGAGCGCCTGCTGGAAGACGGGTGACTGCTTCGCCGTCATCGTGCCGCCACCGCCACGGTGCCTTCGCTGCGCGCCTTGTAGAAGCGCAGGATGTGCTCGGCGCCATCGCCCAGCAGGAACCCCGCGACCCGGTCCGCATACCAGTTGAAGCGCGTGCTCACGCGCCACGCCACATCGACGCGCAGCTCGGTGCCGCCGTCGCGCGGGGTCAGCGTGAAGGCCGAGTCGCGCAGGTCGAAGTACTGGCCGCCGATCATCACGTGGTCATCGAGTGCGCCGGCGGGAAAGGAGTCGGGCGCGAAGCGGTAGCGCCACTTCAGCAGGCGGCCGGGCTGCCACTCGGTGATGACCTCCTCGAAGTGCACGTTCTTCTGCCACAGCACTTTGCGCACGCGGCCCTCGGGCGTCTCTTCTGTCACGCCGGCGAGAGGCAGCGGCACGCCGATGCGATAGGCCCAGGCGTCGTCGACTTCGGCGGGCTGGATGTCGCGCGCATTGTTCAGCTCGTGCCACACGCGCTCGGCTGGCGCGGCGATGAAGAGCGTGCGCGAGGTGGTCGAGAACTGGTCGGGGTTGGGCAGGTGAGGCTCGATGGCGCCTAGCACCAGCGGCAGCATCGCGAAGCTGTAGAGCGCGGGCTTGGGCCAGTCGGTGACGCGGCACACGAGCCCCATCGCGAGGCCGCCGACGCTGCCCATGACCGCGAAGAGCGGCACGATGACGACGGCGCAGATCATCCCTTCGATGAACACGAGCAGCGTGCCGATGACGAAGAGCGCGGTCGACACCCACGGCGCCCAGATGTAGTAGCCCCAGCTGCGCCGCTCGATGCGCTCGGCCATGTACACGGTGACCGCGCCGCACACCGCGGGCGCCAGGTAGACGAAGGCGCCGAGCATCGCCGAGAACGGATGGCCCGGCCCGCCGCTGAAGGCGATGCGCAGCACGAGCGCTGCCGCCGCGCCGACCAGCAGCGGCCAGAACCAGGCGAAGGGCATGCGGCGGCGGGGCTTCTCTTCGGCGTCGTTCGAATCGGCGTTGACAGGGGCGAGCTCGGAGAGCCTGCTTTCTTCGGGTTCGGTGCTCATGGAAACGTCTTCTCCTCTTTGTGTTTTATCAGCCGGTGCGTTTGGCGGTCACCATGCAGTAGTCGAAGTCGCGCCAGAACATGCCGAGCGCCAGCGCGCAGTAACTTGCCACGACGTGTTTGCGGCGCCACGGGCTCAGCCTGCCGCGCGCCTTCCAGAGTTCGGTCAGCGTGAAGCGCGTGGCCAGCACGGGGATGTGCAGTGCGCTCGGCGCAATGCGCCAGCGCAGCGACTTGAACTCGATGTCCTCGAAGCCGTTGTCGCGCAGCGCCGCGGTGAAGTCGTCGCGCGTGGCGAGCGTGGGCACGGCCCAGCTGTCGGCCCAGAGGCGGTGCAGCCAATCGGCGATGCGGCCGGGGTTCCTGCGCAGCAGGAAACCATCGACCACCACGAGCCGCGCGCCGGGCTTGAGCAGGCGCGCGGCCTCGCGCACGAAGTCGGCCTTGGCGGTGCCTTCGGCGTAGCAGGCGCTTTCCAGTGCCCAGGCGCCATCGGCCTGTGCGGTGGGCAGGCCCGTGCGGGTGTAGTCGGCCTCGATGTGGGCCACGCGGTCGGCCACGCCGGCTGCTGCATCGAGCCGTGCGGAGATGCGGTTCTGCACGGGCACGTTGGTGACGGTGACCGCGTAGAGCGATGCATCGTCGCCGACCAGCGTGCGCGCGGTGGCGCCGGCGCCGCAGCCCATGTCGATGACGCAGCGCCGTTGACCCTCGGCGGGTTGCGATTCATCGAGCCGCAACGCGCGGCCGACGGTGCGGTTCATCTCCACCAGCATGCCCTCGCGGCGCAACGGGTTGAGCCCCGCGCGCCAGAAGCCGAAATGCATGTTGTAGCTCGGGCTCCAGGCGCTGTAGTCGACCGCCACTTCGGTGAAGTAGTCCTGCGTGTCCTCGGCCGTGATGGGCGCGCTCGTGGCGTGCGCAGGTGCGTGAGGCGTGGCGGACGGCATGCGGAAGTCGGGCTGGAAGACGTTGGGCATCGAGGCTCTTTCTGACGTTGGTTCTTGTATTTCCCTGAGGGCGTGACAGCGTGATCGGTTCAGAGGCGGCAGTGGTCGTTGGCGCAGGTGGCCGGCGCGATGGCGCCGCGGCCTGCGAGGCGCGCGACCAGCCAGCGCGGCAGCCTGTAGCGATTGCGGGCGAGCACGGCATAGGCGCGATCGGCGAGCGCGCCGACGACCGGCAGGTCGAGCAGTGCGCCGCCAGCGGGCAGGCCCACGGCGGCGCGGCAGGCGCGGATCGCCGCGACGCCGGACAGCACGCGGCCATTCGCATCGACGGCGTGCATCGCCGTCATCAGTGCCTCGCGTGGCGCCGGGCCGGCGGAGAAACCGGGGGGCGAGCAGTCGATGAGGTTCAGCCGGCCGCCGGCATCGCGTGCGCGCATCGCGCTCATCTCGGCCACGCAGAGCGGGCAGGTGGCGTCGTAGTAGACGGTCAGCGGATAGGTCGTGGCGGCGATGCGGGGCATAGTGTTCTTGGTTCCCGATATTTCTGTCAAAACAGAAATGAATAGACAAAAAAAGGGTTTAGATCATCGGCAGGCTGGCGTGGTGCGCGTCGGGATCGTCACCTTTGCCGGCAGGCGCCGCATCGCCGCGCACGAACTTCTGCACGCTGGCCCCGAGCGTCAGCACCTTGTCGAGCGTGCCGGGCGAAAGCCGCAGCATCTCGTCGGCCCAGGTGGCGAGCTTGTTCATGAGGTCCATGGTGGAGCGGATGCGGTCCTGCGCATCGGCCGGCTCCTTCTGGAAATCGGGGCTGGACACGAGCTCCCGCAGCACGCGGATGGTGGGGTCGAACTCGCGCTCCTTGCGCTCGCGCACCACGGTGCGGAACAGCTCCCACACATCGACGCTGGTCTCGAAATAGTCGCGCCGGTCGCCCAGGATGTGGGTGACGCGCACGAGGTTCCAGGCCTGCAGTTCCTTCAGGCTGTTGCTGATGTTGGAGCGGGCCACGCCCAGCGTGTCGGAGAGCTCTTCGGCGTGCATCGGCTTGCCGTGGGCGAAGAGCAGGGCGTGGATCTGCGAGACGGTGCGGTTGACGCCCCACATGGAGCCCATTTCGCCCCAATGGACGACGAACTTGCGTTGAATTTCTGTGAGTTCCATGAGGTCGAGTCTAGGATTTCTTCTATTTCTGTCAAGAGAGAAATAGAAAAATCGACATGCCCGTGTGAATGGTGGAATACTGTATGAATAAACAGTAAATTCCGTCTTGAGGATTTGCCATGCCACCCGCATCCCCCGTTCCCATCCACATCATCAAAGGCCGAGGTGCGGCCACGCGGCTGGCGCACCGTTTCTCCAAAGACGAGCGCAACGCCTTCGACGACGGCTGGGGCACGCTCGAAGAAGGCGTGGCCGAGGCCGACGAACTCATGCCCCTGGCGACCGAGGTGCGCTTCGAGGACGTGAAGTCGGTGCTCACCGGAAACGAATCGCCCGACATCTACTTCGACCGGTCGCTCAACCCGTACCGCGGCTGCGAGCACGGCTGCATCTACTGCTTCGCCCGGCCCACGCACAGCTATCTGAACCTCTCGCCCGGCCTCGACTTCGAGACCAAGCTGATCGCCAAGCGCAACATCGTCGAGGTGCTGCGCGCCGAGCTCGGGCGCAAGAGCTACCGGCCGAGCCAGATCGCGATCGGCACCGCCACCGACTGCTACCAGCCCATCGAGCGCGAGCTGCGGCTCACGCGCTCGGTCATCGAGTTGCTCAAGGAAGTGCGGCATCCGTTCGCGCTGGTCACCAAGTCGAGCGCCATCGAGCGCGACCTCGACCTGATCGCACCGATGGCGGCCGAGCACCTCGTGGCGGTGTACGTGACCGTGACCACGCTCGACGGCGAACTCGCCCGCAAGCTCGAGCCGCGCGCCGCCGCGCCGCACCGGCGGCTGCGCACCATCCGCACCCTGGCCGAGGCGGGCGTGCCGGTGGGCGTGAGCGTGGCGCCGCAGATTCCGTTCGTCACCGAAGACATGGAGCATGTGCTCGAAGCCGCCTGGGAGGCCGGCGCGCGCAGCGCGTTCTACACGGTGGTGCGGCTGCCATGGGAGGTGGCACCGCTCTTCAAGGAGTGGCTCGCGCTGCACTACCCACAGCGCGCGGACCGCATCATGGCGCGCATCCACGAGATGCGCGGCGGCAAGGACTACGACGCCGATTTCGCCACCCGCATGAAGGGCAGCGGGCTCTGGGCCGACCTGATCCACCAGCGCTTCCAGAAAGCGACGAAGCGGCTGGGCTTCAACCGCGAGCGCATTTCGCTGGACCTCACTGCGTTCCGGCCGCCGGGAGCGGCGGGGCAGGGCAATCTGTTCTAGCTGGCGCGCCTGCATGCGGAGGCGTCTGTCGCGTTTTTCCCCCTGCCGCAAGACAGCTTTCCGCGCAGTGTCTCGCGCAGCAACCGGAACGGGTCCACAGTTCGACTCCTTGCGCATGCGCCGCATGGCTTCTACATCGAACAGGTTTTCCGGATATGTCGAACAAAGCAGATACCGAGGTCTCCCACGGGCCCGCCACGACCCGCCTTCGAAGCCGCATGGCGTGGCGGCATCTCGCGGTGCCGATGCTGCTGGGTGCTCTGATCGGCGCACCCGCCATGGCGACGGCGCAGCCGGCCCTGGAGCCGCTGGGCATTGCGATGGAGGGATGGCCCTATCCTTTTCCGGTGCGCTTTCACGAGTTCGCGCTCGAAGGCGAAACCGTGCGCCAGGCCTACATGGACCTCGCCCCCACGGGCCCGGCCAACGGCCGCACCGCATTGCTGCTGCACGGCCGCAACTTCCCGGCGAGCTACTGGGAAGGCGTGATGCGAAAGCTGGCAGCCGCCGGGTACCGCGTGATCGCCACCGACCAGATCGGCTTCGGCCGCAGCAGCAAGCCCGACGTGCACTTCACCTTCGACATGTACGCGCGCAACACCGCCGCGCTGCTCGACGCCCTGAACATCGGCGAGGTCGATGTCGTCGGCCATTCGCTGGGCGGCATGCTCGCGGTGCGCTTCACGCGGACCTACCCGAAGCGCGTGCGCAAGCTGGTGCTAGAGGCGCCCGTGGGCCTGGAGGATTACCGCCAGACCGTGCCAGCTGTGACCGACCAGTTTCTCTACGACCGGGAATACGCGCTGTCGGCAGCGGCCTATCGCAGCTTCCTGCGCGACACGTATTCGCTGTCGCTCCCCGCCGAAGCCGTCGAGCCCTTCGTGGTGCTGCGCGAGCGCTTGAAACTCAGCGGCGAATACCCGCGCTGGGTGCGCTCGTTCGTGCAGACCTACCAGATGATCCACGACCAGCCGGTGGTGCACGAGTACCCGTTGGTGCGCACGCCCACGCTGTTCATCATGGGCGCGAACGACCACAACGCGCCCGGCAAGCCCTACACGACGCCCGAGCTCGGCGCGGGCATGGGCTTCAACGCGGACAACGCGAGGCGCATCGCCGGCACCATGCCCAACGCGAAGGTCGTCGTGTTCGAGGGTGTCGGGCACATGCCGCACATGGAGCGGCCGGCCGAGTTCGGCGACGCGATGCTCGCGTTCCTCACGCGCGATTGAAGCGAAGAAGCGGCGTCTGCCGGCTGGCGGACGCCGCTTCCTTTCTTCTTGTTCCTACTTGTCGTGATGCAGGTAGGTCGCCCGGCGCGGCAGCATCAGGCTGACCGCGAAAACCACCACCATCATCGCCGTCACGTACCAATAGAAGTACGACTCGTGGCCGATCGATTTCAGGCCCAGTGCCACGTATTCCGCGCTGCCGCCGAAGATGGCGTTGCCCACCGCGTACGACAGGCCCACGCCCAGCGCGCGCACTTCGGGCGGGAACATCTCGGCCTTCACGATGCCGCTGATCGAGGTGTAGAAGCTCACGACGGCCAGCGCCACGACGATCAGCACGCCGGCGAGCAGCGGACTGGTCACGCTCTGCAGGCTGGTCAGCACCGGCACCGTGATCAACGCGCCGAGCACGCCGAACAGCAGCATGTTGCTGCGCCGGCCGATGCGGTCCGACAGCGCACCGAACACCGGCTGCATGCACATGTAGATGAAGAGGCACGCCGTCATCACGTTGCTGGCCGTCTTGATCGACATGCCGGCCGAGTTCACCAGGTACTTCTGCATGTAGGTGGTGAAGGTGTAGAAGATCAGCGAGCCGCCGGCCGTGTAGCCCAGCACCATGAAGAAGGCGCGCTTGTGGTGCTTGAACAGTTCGCCCATGGTGCCGGCGCCCTTGGCGGCGCGGGTCTGCGTGCTGGCGGTTTCGGTGAGCGAGCGGCGCAGCATGAGCGCCACCACGGCGGCCACCGCGCCCAGCACGAAGGGAATGCGCCAGCCCCAGCTCTTGAGCTCTGCGTCGTCCAGGAACTGCTGCAGCACCACCACGACCACCACCGCCAGCAGCTGGCCGCCGATCAGCGTCACGTACTGGAAGGACGAGAAGAAGCCGCGCTGTCCGCGCATCGCCACTTCGCTCATGTAGGTGGCGGTGGTGCCGTATTCGCCGCCGACCGACAGGCCCTGCAGCAGCCGTGCGGCCAGCAGCAGCACCGGTGCCGCCGCGCCGATGCTGGCGTAGGTGGGCAGGCAGGCGATGACCAGCGAGCCCACGCACATCATCGTCACCGAGACCACCATCGAGGTCTTGCGGCCCTTGCGGTCGGCCAGCCGGCCGAAGATCCAGCCGCCGATCGGGCGCATCAGGAAGCCGGCGGCGAACACGCCGGCCGTGTTCAGCAGCTGCGCCGTCGGGTCCGACTTGGGGAAGAACGCGGGCGCGAAGTAAATGGCGCAGAACGCGTAGACATAGAAGTCGAACCACTCCACCAGATTGCCGGACGAGGCCGCGAAGATCGCGAAGATGCGCTTGCGCTTTTCCTCGAAGGTGTAGGGCGTGGAGGAGGTGTCGGGGAGGGATGCGTCCGGGCTGGAGGCACCGGCGCTGGCGATGGCGGTCATTGGGGTCCTTGTCTCTGGGCGCGGCCCGTGGGACCGCCTGAAGCTTGTGCCCGGGAGTCTCTTCCGCTGACGCCGCGCCGTCGTCCGTAGCCGCCCGCCGCGCTGCTACGTACGTGTACGCAAGGGTAAATACCTAGAGCGCGTGCTCCCGCAGGAAACGGTCGAGTTCGTGGCTGTTCGACAGGCCCAGCTTGGCGAACACATGGGCGCGGTGCGTCTCCACCGTGCGCAGCTCGAGGGGCGCGAGTTCGAGCGCGATCTTCTTGTTGGGCTTGCCCTCGGCGACCAGCCGGGCCACCTGCATCTCGCGCGGCGTGAGCTTGGCCCACAGCAACTGCGCGGCCTGCCGGGCCTGCCGGCGCACGGCAATGTCCTGCGCCTGCTGCAGCGCCTTGGCGATGCTTTCCAGCAGGCGTTCGTCGTTGCAGGGCTTCTCGAGCCAGCCGAATGCGCCGTTCTGCACCGCCTCGACCGCCATCGGAATGTCGCCATGGCCGGAGAGGAACAGCACCACCAGCGGACTGTCCTGCGCGCGCAGCGCATCGAACACCTGCAGCCCGCTCATGCCTTCCATGCGCAGGTCCAGCACGACGCAGCCCGCGCGCTGGACGTCGGCGCTGGCCAGGAACGCCTCGCCCGAGGCAAAGGTCTGCACCGCGTAGCCGCGCGACAACAACAGCAGGCCCAGCGACCGGCGCACGGCCTCGTCGTCGTCGACCACGCACAGATTGTTGGCAAGGGTGGCATTCACGTCGAAACCTCCAGCTCCAGGGTGAAGACCGTGCCGCCGCCGGCCCGGTCCGCAAAAGACAGCCGCCCGCGATGGGCCTCCACGATCGTGCGGCAGATGTTCAGGCCAAGGCCCAGCCCGCCCACCTTGGTCGTGAAGAAGGGCGCGAACACCTGCTCCGCGAGTGCCGCATCGATGCCGGGGCCGCGGTCGGCCACGCGGATGTGCACGCGGCCTTCGACCACCTCGGCGTCGACCTCCACCGTCCGCCGTTCGGGCGGCGTGGCCTGCATGGCCTGCAGGCTGTTGGACAGCAGGTTCAGCAGCACCTGCTCCAGCAGCACGCGGTCGCCGCGCACGGCGGGCAGTGTGGGCGGAATGCGGACCTCGGCGCGCACCTGGCGCAGCCGCATTTCGCCTTGCAGCAGCGCGAGCGCATTGGCCACCAGCGCGCTCACCGCGCAGTCTTCGGCGCCGAAGGTGCGCTGGCGCACGAAGCCGCGGATGCGGCGCACGATCTCGGCGCTGCGCTGGGCCTGCGCCACGGTCTCGTCGAGGCTGTCGGCCAGCAGTGCCTGGTTGCCCTGTTGCGCGAAGGCCTTGGCGGCGCTCGCGAAATTGCTCAGCGCCATCAGCGGTTGGTTCAGTTCATGGGCGAGGGTGGAAGCCATCTCGCCCAGGCTCGCCAGGCGCTGGGCATGCTGCAGCTGCTCGTCGTTCTCGCGCTGGCGCAGCTCGGCGCGCTTCTGCGCGGTGATGTCCACCACCGAACTCATCCAGCCGCTGTGCTGGCCGCCGGCATCGATCAGCCGCGCGGTGTAGACCCGGGTGATGACGTCGTGGCCGTCCCGGTGGCGCAGGCGCGATTCGAAGCCCGAGAGGTCGGTCTGCCCGCTCAGCATGGTGTCGTTGTGGCGCCAGTGCTGCGCCACGTCGTCGGGGTGCCAGTAGGGGTAGGGCGGCAGCCGCCCGAGCAGCTCGTCGGCGCCGTAGCCGACCATCTCGCAGAAGGCCGGGTTGACGTAGATGATCCGGCCCTCCAGGTTGCGCGCGCGCATGCCGACCAGCAACGAGTCCTCCATCGCCTTGCGGAAGGCGTGCGCTTCGTCCAGCGCGCGGGTGCGCTCGCGCACCCGCTGCTCCAGGTCGCGCCGCGCATCGCGCTGCTCGGCGAAGCGGCGCTCGCGCAGCTGCCAGTACAGCCCGCCCAGCAGCAGCACGCCGGCACCCAGCAGCCCGAGCATCCAGGTGCGCTCACGGGCGTCGGTCACCTCCGCGTGGTCGGCCATCACCGTCAGGGTCCAGCCGAGATCGGGCAGCGCCTCGTCCACCGCGAGAAAGTGGCGCGAGCGGCCGTCGATGTCGGTGCGCACGAGGTAGGCGGGTTGCCCATCGCTGCGCTCCACGGTCCAGGGGAGCGCCGGAAAGCGGTTGCGGGCGCCGTATTGCTGGTGCCGCTGCACCTCCGCCAGGTCCGCGTCGCCCAGCGCTCGCGTGGACCGGTACATCCACGCGGGCACCGAGCTCAGGAACACGATGCCGTGGGCATCGGTCAGCAGGATCGGGTCGCGCAGGAACGCCCATGCCGCTTGGCGCAGGATGACCTTGGCCGCCATCACGCCCAGCACGGCGCCGTTCTCCGAGCGCACGGGCGCGGACACAAAAAGCCCGGGTTCGCCGGTGGTCTGGCCGACGCCGTAGAAGAGGCCCTGGCGCCCCGCGAGCGCATCGATGAAGTAGGGCCGATTGGCATAGGACTCGCCGATGAAAGTTTGCGGCGTGGCCCAGTTGCTCGCCGCGAGCGTGAGGCCCTGCGGGTCGATCAGGTACAGCACGTCGGAGCCCGCGTCGCGGTTCACTTCCTCGATGTAGCGGTTGGCGCGCTGGCGCGCGGCGGCATCCTGCGGATGCGCGAGCGCGGCGAGCACGTCGGGATGCATCCCCGCGGTGAGCGGCAGGTAGCCGTACTTGCCGGCGGTGTCGCGCAGGCCCAGCACATGGACTTCCATCGCGCGGCGGATCGAGTCGGTCTGAAAGGCCGTCTCGCGGTTCGCCGCCCACTGGCCCGCGGCACCGATCAGCGCGATGGTGATCGCCACGGCCGCCACCCAGGCAAACAGCGCGCGGCGAGAGGAGCGGGCGTGAGGCGCGGTTGGTTCGGACGGTTCGAGCGTGGGAGGCGGCATGGGAAGGCGGGCCGACTGGCGCGGCGGATGAGATTCTGCACGCGCCGTCCGACGGCGCCCCGCGCGCCGCGACCGCTCAGGCCGGCGCTTCCCAGTCGCCGCCCAGTGCCTTCACGAGAAACACCGCAGTCAAGAGGCGCTGTCCCTGCAGCTGCGCGGCCTGCCGCTCGACCGTCAGCAGCGACTGCTGCGCGGTGATCACATCGAGGTACGTCGATGCGCCGCCTTCGTAGCGGCTGGTCGCCATGTCGAGCACGCGGCGCGCGGCGGCGACGGCGGCCTGCGCCTGCGTGGTGGCGCTGTCGAGCGCGGAGAGGCCGGTGATGCCGTCTTCCACCTCCTGCATCGCGGTGAGCACCGTCCGGCGGTAGTTGCCCACGGTCGCGTCGTAGCCGGCCTTGGCGAAATCGACGTTCGCGCGCACACGCCCGCCATCGAACAGCACCTGCGTGGCCGACACGCCCACCGACCACAGGAGGCTCGGTCCGTTGAACAGCGACTCGATCAGCCGGCTGTCCACGCCCACGGTCGGCGAGATGATGAAGCTCGGATAGAAGGCCGCGGTGGCCACGCCGATCTGCGCGTTCGCGGCCGCCATCGAACGTTCGGCCGAAGCCACGTCGGGCCGGCGCTGGAGGATTTCGGAAGGCACGCCGAGCGGCACCGCGGGCGGGCGGATCTCGCGCAGGTCCACCGGCAGCGTGAAGGTCGGCGCCGGCGTGCCGGTGAGGGTGGCGAGCGCGTGCTCGTACTGCGCGCGCTGCTTCTTGAGCACGTCGACCTGCGTCAGCGTGGTTTCCAGCAGCGCCTGCTGCTGCGCCACGTCAAGGCCCGAGACAGCGCCCAGGTCGTGCCGCGCCGTGACCAGCTCGAGCGCGCGGCGCTGCAGGCCGATGGAGCGCGAGAGCACGTCGAGTTCGATGTCGGTCGAGCGCAGGTTGAAGTAGTTGTTCGCCACGTCGGCGGTGAGCACGAGCCGCGTGTTCGCAAGGTCCGCGGCCGACTGCTCGGCCGATGCCGTCGCGCCTTCGACCGTGCGCTGCACGCGGCCGGCCAGGTCGAGTTCGTAGCTGGCGTTGAGCGACAGCGCAAAGTCGTTCTGCACGGTGGAGGAATTGGCGGTCGCGTAATTGGTAAGCGGCCGGTTGGCGGAAATCTTCAGGCGCGAGGCGCGGGCGCCGAGGCCCAGCTGCGGGAACCGGCTGGCCGAGCTGACATCGAGATTGGCACGCGCCTGGGCGAGCCGGGCGTTGGCGATGGTCAGCGTCGGGCTGCCGGCGAGGGCCTTGTCCTGCAGCGCGTCGAGTTGCGCATCGTTGAAGCGCTTCCACCACGGACCCTTGTCGGCCACGTCGTTCGGCGTGGCCTGGCGCCAGGGCGCTTCGAGCGTCCAGCTGACGGGCAGCGGGGTCTCGGGCGTCTTGTAGTCAGGCCCGACCGCGCAGCCCGCGGCGAGCAATGCCGCGATGGCGGCGGCAATGACCCGCAGTCTCACGCCGGTTCCTTCTTCGCGGGCGCCTTCGCCGCTGGAGCGGGTTCGTCCGGCGCCACCGTCACCACGTCGCCTTCGGCCAGCGAGTCGGAGGGATTGAGCACCATGCGGTCGTTGTTGCCCAAGCCGTCGATCACCTCGACGTTCTCGCCGTAGTTGCGGCCCAGCGTCACCGCGCGCAGCGCGATGCGGCCCTGCGCATCGACCACCGCGATGCGCGTGCCTTCGGCGCGGAACAACAGCGCATTGGCCGGCACCGTGATCGTGCGGGCCGCGGCCAGCGGCAGCGACACCTGCACGTAGGCGCCCGGCAGCAGCGCGCCGTCGCGGTTGGGCAGCGACACCTCGACCTGCATCATCCGCGTGGTCGCGTCGATGGCGCCCGAGGTGCGCGCCACTTCGCCCTTGAAGGTCTGTCCGCGCAGCTCGGCCTGCGTCACCACCACAGGCTGGCCGGCCTTCACGAGTTGCGCGTAGGCCTGCGGCACGTTGATGTACACGCGCAGCGGATCGGTCTGCGCCAGCATGAAGAGCGCGCGCCCGGCGCCGCCGCCCGCGCCCGCGTCGATCAGGTCGCCCACGTCGACGTTGCGGCGCGTGATGACGCCCGCGAACGGCGCGACGACGCGCTTAAAGCCTTCGGTCTGCTTCAGGCGCTGCATGTTGGCATCGGCGGCGGCCACGTTCGAGATGGCCTGCGCGACGGCGCTGCGGCGTTCGTCCAGGTCCTGCTGCGAGACCACGTCCTTCTTGCGCAGGTTCTCCCAGCGCTCGGCCGTGCTTTGTGCGAGCGAGAGGCCCGAGGCGGCTTGCGCGCGTGCGGCCACGGCTTGCGAGAGCTGCTGGTCGATTTCCGGTGTTTCGATTTCCGCGAGCAATTCGCCCTTTTCGACCCGGCTGCCGATGTCCTTGGTCCAGCGCTTCAGATACCCGCTCGCGCGCGCCGAGATCGGCGATTGCACGAAGCCCTGCAGCGTGCCGGGCAGCGCCAGCGTCTGGCCGGCGGTGGGCGTGCGTGGAAGGGCCGTCTGCACATAGAGCTTGGCGCGCTCCGCGGTGCCGGCTTCGAGCGCACGCGCATTGGCGATGCGCACGAACACCGTGCGTGCCGCACCGAGCGCCAGCAGCACGAGCACGATCACGACGAGCCAGCGCGTGCGCTTCACGATCTGCCGGCGGCGCAGCAGTTCGCCTTCGCCCTCTTCGACGGCGATGGGGTGGATGGCCAATGCCGAGTGGCGTTGCTCCGTCATGAAATCAGTTCTCCTGGGGCGCAGGGCCCGCTGGCGTGTGCGCCGAATGCCCGGCTTCTTCGCGTGCCGCCTTGCGATGCGCAAGCCGACTGTGCACCCCCGCGAACACGGCGGGTACGAAAAACAATGTCGACACCGTGGCAAAAAGCAGGCCACCGATGACCGCACGGCCCAGCGGCGCGTTCTGCTCGGCGCCTTCGCCCAGGCCCAGCGCCATCGGGATCATGCCGATGATCATGGCCAGCGCCGTCATCAGCACCGGCCGGACGCGGGTGGCGCCGCCTTCGAGCGCGGCCGAGAGCGGCGGAATGCCGGCCTGCAGCCGCTCGCGTGCGAACGACACCAGCAGGATGGAGTTGGCGGTGGCCACCCCCATGGTCATGATCGCGCCTGTGAGCGCGGGCACGCTCAGCGTGGTGCCGGTGATGAAGAGCATCCACGCGATGCCCGCGAGCGCGGCGGGCAGGGCGGTGATGATGATCGCTGCATCGAGCCACGACTGGAAGGTGACCACGATCAGCAGGTACACCAACACGATCGCCATCACCAGCCCCACGCCCAGGCCGATGAACGACGACTGCATCGTCTGCACCTGCCCGCGGATGGTGACCTGGCTGCCGCGCGAGAGCTTGGGCCGCATCTCGTCGACCAGCACCTGCACCTTGGACGCGACACTCGCTAGGTCGGTGCCCTGCACGCTCACGTAGACGTCGATCACCGGCGCGATGTTGTAGCGCGACTGGATCGCCGGCTGGCGCGACGCCTGCGCCTCGACCAGGTTGCCCAGCAGCTGCTGCGAGGCCCCGCCCGCGGCCGCCGCGCCGCCCGTGCCCACCGGGATGTTGAGCAGCGAATCGAGCGAGTCGACGTTGTACTGCGGCGTCTGCACCGCGATGCTGTAGACCACGCCGTTCACCGGATTGAGCCAGAAGGCCGGCGCCGTCTGCGAACTGCCCGAGAGCGCGATCAGCACGTTCTGCCCGACGTTGGCGGCCGTGAGCCCGTACTGCTGCAGCCGCGTGCGGTCCATCTGCAGGTTGAGGCTGGGGCCATCGAGCCGCTGGTGCACGTGCGCATCGACCGCCCCGGGAATCTGCTTGATCGCCTTGGTGAGTTCGGCCGCGCGCGCCGCGTTGCCGGCCGTGTCGTTGCCGCTGAACTGCACGTCGATGGCCGCGGGCAGGCCGAAGTTCAGGATCTGCGTGACGATGTCCGCCGGCTGGAAGAAGAACTCGATGCCCGGAAAGCGCTTGGGGAGCTCCGCGCGCAGCACCGAGACGAAGTGCTCGGTGGGCCGGTGGCCTTCCTTCAGCGAGAGCAGCAGCTCGGCGTCGAAGGTGCCGATGGTGCCGGCGTTGCTGTACGAGAGGTTGATGCCGCTGTTGGGAATGCCCAGGTTGTCGAGGATGGTCTCGAGCTGGTCGGCCGGCACCAGTTCGCGGATGGCCACTTCCACCTGGTCGGTGAGGCGCGCGGTCTCCTCGATGCGGGTGCCGGTGGGCGCGCGCACGTGCAGGCGGATCTGGCCGGCATCCACGGTCGGGAAGAAGTCGCGGCCCAGCACCGGGTACAGCAGGCAGGAAAGAAGACAGAAGCCGAGGAACAGGCCGATGAAGCCGCCACGTTTGGACAGCACCACCGACAGCAGCAATGTGTACGCGCGGCGCACACGCTCGAAGCGGCGGTCGAAGGCCTGGTAGACGCGCTGCAGCGCGCTGGGCTTCCTGGGGGCGTCACCTTCGGCCGGCTGCGCATGCACGCCGCCCATCAGCAGCATCACCAGCGTGGGCACCAGCGTGCGCGAGAGCAGGTAGGAGGCCAGCATCGCGAACACCACCGCCTCGGCCAGCGGCACGAACAGGAAGCGCGCCACGCCCGAGAGAAAGAACATCGGCACGAACACGATGCAGATGCACAGCGTGGAGACGAAGGCGGCGCTGCCGATCTCGCCCGCGCCGACCTCGATGGCTTCCTTCAGCGGCGTGCCCATGTGCAGGTGGCGCTCAATGTTCTCGATGGTCACGATCGCCTGGTCCACCAGGATGCCCACCGAGAGCGCCAGGCCCCCCAGCGTCATGAGGTTGAGCGTTTCGCCGAGCGAATACAGCACCAGGATCGACGCCAGGATCGACAGCGGAATCGTGAGGCCGATGATCAGCGTGCTGCGCCAGTTGCCCAGGAACAGCAGCACCATCGCCGCCGTGAGCGCAGCCGCGAGGATGGCCTCGAACACCACGCCCTTGACGGCCGCCTTCACGAACACCGACTGGTCGAAGAGCGGCGTGACCTTGATGTCCTGCGGCATCGACTGGGTGGCGATCGGCAACATGCCGCGGATGTTCGCCACGATGTCCAGCGTAGAGGCACCGCCGTTCTTGAGCACCGACAGCAGCACGCCGCGCACCCCGTCTTGGCGCACGATGTTGGTCTGCGGCGAGAAGCCGTCGCGCACGAAGGCCACGTCGCGCAGGTAGGTGGTGGCGCCGTTCACGGTGCGCACCGGCAGGTCGTTCAGGCCCGCGATGGCGTCGGGCGAGCCGTTCATGCGCACGCTGTATTCGGTGGCGCCGAACTTGGCGGTGCCCGAGGGCAGGATCAGGTTCTGCGTGTTGACCGCGTTCACCACGTCGGCCGGCGTGAGGCCGCGCGCCTGCATCGCCTGGGTGTCCAGGTCGACCGAGATCAGCCGGTTCTTGCCGCCGTAGGGAAAGGGAATCGCCGCGCCCGGCACGGTGATGAGCTGCGGGCGCAGCTGGTTGACGGTCGAGTCGAAGAGCGAGTTTTCAGAACGCGTGGGGCTGGAGAGCGCGAGCTGGATCACCGGCACGCTCGAGGCGGAGTACTTGATGACCAGCGGCGGCGTGATGCCCGGCGGCAGCTGCCGCACCTGCGCCTGCATGGAGGCCACCACCTGCGAGATCGCCATCTCGATGTTGGCGGTGGGCTGGAAGAACACCTTGATGATCGACACGCCCGCGAGCGACTGCGACTCGATGTGCTCGATGTCGCTCACCGTGGTGGTCAGGCCCCGCTCCACCTGGCCCGAGATGCGCTGGCCCATCTCCTGGGCCGGCAGGCCGGTGTAATTCCAGATGACGCTGACCACCGGGATGTTGATTTCCGGAAAGATGTCGGTGGCCATGCGCGCCAGGACAAAAGGCGTGGCCAGCACGATCAGCATCGCCATGACGATGAAGGTGTAAGGGCGACGCAACGCGAGCTGGACCATGGACAGGGCTCTCTGCTTCCGGCGGAAAAAGGTTTCGCATCATAAGGAAGTAGATTTAAGTTTGCTGCCGCCATTTCTTTGGGTGTGGCGCTTTACCAAAAGGCTGCATGTGGATGGGGTTCGGCTGGTAGTCATGGGGTGCCGGAGCGTGGCGCTGGCCGTCGCCTCGGGGCCTGCCGCTCATCCAGGGCGACAGGACAATGAATTTCAAGTGATGCTCAATTTACTTGGATATTGAATGGCTTTTAGAGTGAATTATGATTAAGTAACACTCAAAAAATCACCATCCATGCCCAAGGACATCACCTCGAAACCGCCGCGTGCCGCGCGCAGCGAAAAATCCGAGCGCCGCATCGAGAGCCTGCTCGCAGTAGCCAAGGAAGTCTTCGCCGAGAAGGGTTTCGAGCGCGCCACCACGCTGGAGATCGCCCAGCGCCTGGGCGTCTCCGAGGCCACCGTGTTCACCTACTTCGGCAGCAAGCGCGAGTTGTGCCTGGAGGTCATTCGCCGCTGGTACGACCAGATCTCCGGCGAGGTCGAGCGGGAGCTGCCGCAGCTCAATGGCCTGCGCGCACAACTCGCCTTCGTCGTGCGCAAGCACCTGGTCAACCTGATGGGCGAAGGCGCCGGCATCTGCGCGCTGGTGCTGAGCGAAGGGCGCACGGCCGACGCGGCTTTCGGCGGTGTCATCGCCGACCTCAAGCGCCGATACACCGCACCCTTCATGCATGCGCTGGCCGCTGCGCGCGAAGCCGGCGAGCTGCGCGAGGGCGTGCCGCTGCGGTTGCTGCGCGACATGGTCTTCGGTGCCATGGAGCACGTGCTCTGGGACTATGTCGTCTCCGGAAAGAAGCCCGACATCGAGGAGACCGCATCGCAGCTCACCGAACTGCTGTGGAGCGCCTTCGTGCCCGTCGATGCGTCGCTGCACGCGCTCTCGCAGTTCCGCGCCGAAGTGGGGAATGCGCTGCGGCGGCTCGATGCGCCCCCTTCATCTGCTTCACCGTCTTCCACGCCTCGCAAAGCCTCTTCATGAACGACTCCGTGCCTTCTTCCGTCCCTTCCACTGCGCCCGCGCTGCCCGAACGCTGCGTGATCGTCGTCGACAACACGTTGCCCGCGGGGCTCGCGGCCAATGCGGCAGCCGTGGTGGCGCTCACCGTGGGCCAGCGCCATCCGGGGCTGGTCGGTGCGCCACTGATCGACGCGTCGGGCGGCGTGCATCCCGGCCTCATTCCGATCGGCATCGCCGTGCTCGGCGCGAGCCAGGAGGAACTGGCCGCAGTGCGCCACAAGGCGATGGAGACCACCGAATGCGACGTGGTCGACTTTCCGGTGCAGGGCCAGCAGACCACCAACTACGCGGCCTTCGGCGAAGCCGTGGCTGCCGTGCCGGAACAGGCGCTTCGCTATGTGGCGGTGGCGCTCGTCGGCGAGCGCAAGCCGCTGGGCAAGGTGGTGTCGAAGCTCGGGTTGCTGGGCTAGGAGCGCGAGGGCGCATCGAGCGCCAGCCGCAGCCGCGTGACGTTGGGATTGCCCGGATCGCGCTGCACCCTGAACCCCAGCTTGCGCGCCAGCGCCAGCATGCCGACGTTGTCGTAGAGCGTGATGTCCGCCAGCTGCTTCACGCCGGCCTCGGTGGCCGCATCGATCAGCTTGCGCATGAGCTTCATCGCGACACCGCGGTGCTGCCACGCATCGCCGATCACGACGGCGAACTCGGCGACGTGGGCCGTCTCGGGCGTGTCGCCGCGCACATAGCGCACCACGCCCATCTGCTGCTGCGCGCCGTCGACGATGGTGGTCGCGATGAGCGCGAGTTCGCGCTCGTAGTCGATGTGGGTCATGCGCCAGAGCTCGTCGGGCTGGGGCTTGCGCGGCGAGAGCAGGCGGCGGTAACCCGTTTCGTTCGACAGGCCCGCGACGAATGCCGTGTGCATCGGCAGGTCGTCGGCGTGGATCGGGCGGATGCGCACCGGCGTGCCGTCGGCGAGGTGCCAGTCTTCGACAAGGTGACTGGGGTAGCCGGCGGCCGGCATGGCATCAGCCGATGACTTCAGGCCAGTCTGTATGGAAGAACTGGCCTTCGGGTTTGTCCACGCGCTCGTAGGTGTGCGCACCGAAGAAGTCGCGCTGCGCCTGCAAGAGGTTCGCCGGCAGCCGCTCCGTGCGGTAGCTGTCGTAGTAGGCGAGCGACGCGCTGAACGCCGGCACCGGAATGCCGTTGCTCACCGCCAGCGCCACCACTTCGCGCCAGTTCTGCTGCGTGCGGTTCAAGAGGTCCTTGAAGAACGGATCGAGCATCAGGTTGGCCAGCGCCGCGTCGGTGCGGAAGGCGTCGGTGATGCGGTTCAGGAAGCGCGCACGGATGATGCAGCCGCCGCGCCAGATCGCCGCGATACGGCCCAGGTCGAGCTTCCAGTCCTTCTTGTCGCCCATCGTCTTGATGAGGTCGAAGCCCTGCGTGTAGCTGATGACCTTCGAGGCATAGAGCGCATCGTGCACCTTGGCCACCAGCGCCTTCTTCTCCAGCGACAGTTCGATCTTCGGCCCCTGCAGCACCTTGCTGGCCGCCACGCGCGCCTTCTTCTGCGACGACAGCACCCGCGCCTCGACGGCGGCGTTGATGGTGCTGATGACCACCGCGTTTTCGGCCGCGTTGATCAGCGTCCACTGGCCCGTGCCCTTCTGGCCGGCCTTGTCGAGGATCACATCGACGATCGGCTTGCCGGTCTCCGGGTCCTTCTGCTCGAGCGCCTTCGCGGTGATCTGGATCAGGTAGCTCTGCAGCTCGCCGTCGTTCCATTCGTTGAAGATCGCGGCCATCTCGTCGGTGGTGAAGCCTGCGGCCTTGAACAGGCTGTAGGCCTCGCAGATGAGCTGCATGTCGCCGTACTCGATGCCGTTGTGCACCATCTTCACGTAGTGGCCCGCGCCGCCGGGGCCGATGTGGATCACGCAGGGCTCGCCGTCCACCTTGGCCGCGATGCTCTCGAAGATCGGCTTCATCACCTCCCAGGTGGAGAGCGGGCCGCCCGGCATGATCGACGGCCCCTTGCGCGCGCCTTCCTCGCCGCCCGAGACACCCGCGCCGATGAAGCGCAGGCCCTTGCTCGAGAGGTACGCATCGCGGCGCTCGGTGTCGGTGTAGAGGCTGTTGCCGCCGTCGATGACGATGTCGTCCTTGTCGAGCAGCGGAATGAGTTGTTCGATCACCTGGTCCACCGGCGCGCCGGCCTTGACCATGATCTGGATCTTGCGGGGCTTCTCGAGGCTCTGGACGAACTCTTCGAGCGTCTTGGCGCCGACCAGCTTCTTGCCCGGGTTCGCGGCGATGAAGGCTTCGGTGGTGGCCTCGGTGCGGTTGTAGACGCTGACCTGGAAGCCGCGGCTTTCCACGTTCAGCACGAGGTTCTGGCCCATGACGGCCAGGCCGATCAGTCCGAAATCGCTTTTCTTGCTCATGTTGCTCGGAGCCCTTCCTTCGTATGCGGTTGAAGACGGTTGGATGTGACGGTCATTGTGCCGGGGCCACCGCCGCCCGGCGTCGGAGGGCGTCTATACCCGCTTGGCAAACGGGTCCGGGCTGGCTATGTTTGGCGGGATGACTCCCGCCGCCGCTTCCGCGCCCGCCGCCATCCACGCCTGGTCGACCGACACCGTGCCGCCGCCGCAGCGGCTGGACTACTGGATCGGCGCGATCTGCGAGGGTTTTCTCGAAATGGACGTGACCAGCACGGAGGCCGGCGCGTTCGGTGCCACGCTCGAATCCGCGCCGCTCGGCCCCATCGGCGTGAACCGGGTACGCGGCACCGCGCAGGACGTCTACCGCACGCGCCGCGCCATCGCCCACAGCCGCAGCAACTACTACTACCTGCTCTGCAAGACCGATTCGCCCTGGGTGGCCGTGCAGGAGGAACGCTCCGCGCGCATGCTGCCCGGCGACGTGGTGCTGGTCGATTCGCGCCGCTGCTATGCGTTTCACCTGCTGCAATCGGCCGACACCCTCTCGCTCGAGCTGCCGACCGCATGGGTCGAGTCGTGGCTGCCCGATGCCGGCGACCTCGTGGCGCGCCGCATCGACGGGCACAGCGGCTGGGGCGGCGTGCTCAGCGGCTTCGCGCAGCAACTGACGCCCGAGGTGGCCGCGAAGCCACCGCTGCCCGCGGCGCTGCTGACCGACCAGTTGGGCGGGCTGCTCTCGCTGGCGTTCGGACAGGCGCCCGCGGCGTCCGACCAGGGCTGCCGCGCCGCGTTGCGCCAGCGCGTGCTCGACGCCACCCGCGAGCGCCATGCCGAGCCGGGCCTCACGGCCGCGGGCGTGGCGCGCGAACTGGGCATTTCGGAGCGTAGCCTGCACCGCTGTCTCGCCGACGGCGCGACCACCTTCGCCACCGCCCTGACGGGCTTTCGCATGCAGGTGGCGCAGCGCATGCTGGCCGATGCGCGCTTCGACCGGTTGAGCGTCGCGGAGATCGGGTTCCGCGTGGGGCTGAGCGACGCCTCGCACTTCGTGCGGCAGTGTCGAAGACATTTGGGGCGCACACCCGGAGAACTGCGGCGCTTGCGCTGAAGGGGGCGGGCGCGAATCGGCCATCGGCCTGGCAGGTATCGGCCATCCGCGGTGCATGCGCGTTTTTACAGTCGCGTTGCTTCAACCCCCTCAAGAAGGAGACACCCATGTCCGACACCTACGTTCTCGTCCACGGCGCCTGGCACACCGGCGCGGAAATCGAAGCGGTGGCCGACCACCTGCGCAAAGCCGGTCACACGGTGCATTGCCCGACACTGGCCGGCAACCGGCCCGGCGACGACCGCGCGACCACCGGCCTGGAGGATGCGATCGCCTCGGCCGTGCGCTACATCGAGGAGAAAGACCTGACCGAGGTGCGCCTGGCGGGCCATAGCTACGGCGGCATGGTGATCTCGGGCGTGGCGGACCGCATCGCGCACCGGTTGAAGCGGCTGGTCTATATCAATGCCTTCGTGCCGCTCGATGGCGAATCGCTCAACGACATGGTGCCGCCGCACTACGTGACGATGTTCGACGCCATCGCTGGCGCCAACGGCAACGCCGTGACCCTGCCTTTCGAGATCTGGCGCGAGGCCTTCATCAACGACGCCGACCTTGCGCTCGCGCAGTCGGCCTACGAAAAGCTGAACCCGCACGCGTACCGCACCTTCACCGACAAGATCCAGCTGAAGCAGCCGTTGGCTGCTCTTGCGCTCGGCAAGTCCTACGTCAACTGCCAGCAGGACACCGCGCTGCCGCACAGCCTGCCGTGGCATCCGCGCCTGTCGGAGCGGCTGGGGCTTTTCAGACTGGTGGAATGCCCCGGCAGCCACGAGATGTTCTTCTCGAACCCCGCGCGGCTGGCGCAGGCGATCCTGGAAGCCGGGCGCGACTGAGGCCTGCTGCGAACTCAGGCGCCGGCGAAGAGCGCGTCGTATACGCGGATCGACGCGTAGGCATCGTTGGCCGCATAGCGGATCTGCGATTCCGTCAACTGCTTGTTGGCCCAGTTCGAGGTGGTCGCCTTGCGCGACTTCATGAAGCGCCGGTCGAACACCAGCGCCACCGCCGTCTTCACGCCCACCGACTTGCGGTAGCCGCGGCGGCGGAATTCGTTGTCGATGTCGTACACCGCACCGGGCTCGATGTTCAGGCGATTGCGGATCAGCGTGAGGTCGGTCGAGAGGCCGAAGCCGACCTTCTTGAGTTCGGTGGAGGCGATCAGCGCGGCGACCACCGGGTTGCATTCGGTGCGGTGCAGCTGGAAGAGCCAGGCCGTCTCGCGGGTCGAGAACTGCACCACGTGCGGTCCGCCCGAGACCTCGTTCTTCGCGAAGGTGGGCTTGGATTCGGTGTCGAAGCCGGCGACACCCGCGGCGAGCAAGGTGGCTGCGGCGTGCTCGGCCTCCTGCAGTGTGGTCACGACGACGATGTCCTTCAGGTCCAGGCCCTCGAAGGGCTCGAGCAGGGCGATCTGCTCGCGTTCGGGAAGGGGCTGCAACGTGGATGTGTTGTCGCTCACCGAGGGGCTGCTTTCTTTTTCTTCACTGGGGCTTTCTTTGCGGGTGTCTTTTTGGCGGCCACTTTCTTCGCGGCGGTTTTCTTCGCTGCGGCCTTGGGCTTGGGCTGTTTCGGAGGCTGGCCCGAACGCAAGGCGGCTTCGTAGGCGAGGCGGCCCCAGCGCGCGGCTTCTTCGCGGTCTTCGAAGAAGTCGGCCGGGGCTTGCCGGTACGACATCGGCATCGCCTTGCCCTGGCGCATATAGGTGAAGGGCGGCAGGTTCAGCTTGTCGAAATGCACGGCACTTTCGGCGTCGGACTTGAGGTACAGCGTGTCCTTGAAAACGAGCGCGATCATGCGGCCCTCGTGCCACACGCCGTGGCCACTGAACATGCGGCGCGTCTGGATGCGGCCCAGGCGCTCGAAGGTCTCGTGCAGGCTCTGGACGAATTCGCTCATCGTGCAGCGTCCGGCCTGACCGGCGTCGATGCCTGCGCGCCGACCACGGTGTTCCAGGCCTTCACCCGCCAGCCGGTGACGATGCCGTTCAGCACATACGGGTCGGCCTTGGCGAAGGCCTCCGGCACCTCGGGCGAGGCGGCCTCGAACAGCAGCACCGCGCCGTCGGGCGGGTTGCCGGTGGCGCCGCCGAGCAGCAGCTCGCCGCGTTCCACCGACTGCCAGGCGAAGGCCAGGTGCACGTCGCGGAACTCGCCGCGGCGCTCGAGGTAGTCGGGGGCGGTGTCGTAGATCAGCAGGTAGTGCATGAGGGTGTCTCCGCGGGGCTCAGGACGTGATCTCGATGCGGTTGCCGTCCGGGTCGAGCACCACGCTCTCGTAGTAGCCGTCGCCGGTGCGGCGCGGGCCGTCGAGCAGCGGATAGCCGTCGGCCGTGAGCCGCTGCGTGAGCGCATCGACGGCGGCGTCGGAGCCCACGCTGATCGCCAGGTGCGTCCAGCCCATGCGCTGCGCGCCGGCTTCGGTCACCATGGGCGATAGCGTGCTGGTCGTCATCGCCTCGATGCGCGCGCCGTCGCCCAGGCTCAGGAAGCAGGAGGCGAAGCCTTTCGTCGGGTTCACGTAGCCGTCGCCGGCCGTCGCGCCGAAGTAGTCGACATAGAAGCGCTTGCAGCGTTCGAGATCGGTGGTCCAGAGTGCGATGTGATCGATGCGCATGAGGGAACAGGAATGTGTGGGCCGTTCAGCCGACCCGCCATGGCGGGCGCGAGGGCGACCAATGGTAGGCGATGCGTTCGCGTCCGCTGGTGGGGTGGTGGTCGACCGTGCCGCGCACGAGGCCATAGCGTTCGTAGAAACGTTGCGCGGTGGTGTTGGTGGTGGCCACGTGGAGCCTCCAGCCGGTCGGTATGCGCACGCAGGCTTCGTCCAGCAGCGCCTGCCCGAGGCCCTGGTTGCGCAGGTGCGGCTCGACGAAGAGTTGCGCCACATACTCCCGCCGCTCCAGCAGCACCATGAACGCGAGCACCTGGCCATCGCGCTCGGCCAGCACCACCTCGGCCGGCAGCACGAACTCGGTCTGCACGCGGCGCAGCCAGTGTGAGATGGGTTCGGTGAAGGCCGCGCCGCGGTTGGCCGAGATCCATGCGCGCCGCCAGATGCCGGCCAGCACGAGGCTCTCTTCGGCGGTGCCATCGCGCGACCGCAGGTGGAAGGCGGGGATTTGGGCGGCGGACATGCGTTTCATGATACGGCGGGCACCCGCCGCAGTCGATCAGGGCCGCTGGGCGTGGAGCGATTGCGCGTGGTGCGCGATGTGGTCCGCCATGAAGCTCTGGATGAAGTAGTAGCCATGGTCGTAGCCCGCGTGCCGGCGCAGCGTGAGCGGCTGGCCGGCTGCGAAGCAGGCCGCCTCGAACGCCTCGGGATGCAGTTGCTCCGCAAGGAATTTGTCGGCCAGCCCCTGGTCGATGAGGATGCCCTGCGGATACGGCGCGACGGTCTGCGAGCGCATGAGCGCGCTAGCGTCGTGCGCGAGCCACTGCGCGCGGTCGACGCCGGGTGCGCCGAGGTAGCCGTTGAACGCCTTCTCGCCCCACGGGCACTCGGTGGGCGCGCAGATCGGCGCGAAGGCCGAGAGCGACTTGAAGCGCCCCGGATGCCGCAGCGCCAGCGTGAGCGCGCCATGGCCGCCCATCGAGTGGCCGAAGATGCCGAGGCGCTGCCCGTCGATCGCGAAGTGCTGCGCCGCGAGCGGCAGCAGCTCGTGGACGATCCAGCTTTCCATGCGCCAGTGCGTGGCCCACGGTTCGCGCGTGGCGTCGAGGTAGAAGCCGGCGCCGATGCCGAAGTCCCAGTCGTCCTTCGCGCCGGGTACGCAATCGGCGGCGGGGCCGCGCGGGCTGGTGTCGGGCGCGATCAGCGCGATGCCCAGGCTCGCGGCCATGCGCTGCGCGCCGGCCTTGATGGCGAAGGTCTCTTCGTTGCAGGTGAGGCCCGCGAGGTAGAGGAGGGCCGGCACCGGCCCGTTCGCGGCCTGTGGCGGCAGGTAGACCGAGAAGCGCATCGGCAACCCGATCTCTTGCGAGGCGTGCGCGTGAAAGCTCTGCACGCCGCCGAAACAAGGGTGTTCGGACAGGGTCTTGGGTGTGTGGTCGGTCATGGCTTGTAGTTGCGCAATGCGGGCACCAGTTCGAGCACCGCATCGGCGAAGGTGCGCGGCGCTTCCTGCGGCAGGTTGTGGCCCGCGCCGGGCACGAGGCGGTGCGAGCGCGGTCCGCTGAAACGATGTGCGTGGGCCGCGGCATCGGCCGGTGGCCGCACGCCGTCGTCGATGCCGTCGAAGGTGATGGCGGGCACGGTGATCGCGGGCTGCGCGGCGAGGCGGCGCTCGATGCCCGCGTACGCCGGGTCGCCGGGCACGAGGCCGAAGCGGTGGCGGTACGAATGGATCACCACCTCGACGAAGTCCGGATGGTCGAAGGCAGTGGCGCTGCGCTCGAAGGTGGCGTCGTCGAACTGCCAGGTCGGCGACCACAGCTTCCAGAGCAGCTTCGCGATGGCCTTGCGGTCCTTCGCAAGACCGGCGCGGCCGCGCTCGCTGTGAAAGTAGTACTGGTACCAGAGGCTGTGCTCGTTCTCGGCCGCGTCGGGTTCCATCGCCTTGGCGATGTTCTGGATGTTGTAGCTGTTGAGCGAGACCAACCCCGCGCAGCGTTCGGGCCACAGCGCCGCGACCACGCAGGCGGCGCGGCCGCCCCAGTCGTAGCCTGCGAGCACCGCGCGGTCGATCTTCAGTGCATCGAGCAGCGCGAGCAGGTCGGCGCCGAAGGCGGCCTGCTCGCCCGAGCGGGGCGTGGCATCGCTCAGGAAGCGCGTGCCCCCGTAGCCGCGCATGTACGGCACGATCACGCGGCAGCCTTGGTCCGCGAGCAATGGCGCGACTTCGGCGTAGGTGTGGATGTCGTACGGAAAGCCGTGCATCAACAGCACGGGCGGGCCGTCTGCCGGGCCGGCTTCGTAGTAGGCGACTTCGAGGACGCCCGCTTCGATCTTGCGCAGGGGTTCCATGCGGTTCATGGCGAACGCCTCCGGCCGATCAGTACAGGACCACGCCGCGAATCGACTCGCCGCGCTTCATCAGGTCGAACCCCTTGTTGATGTCTTCCAGCGGCATGGTGTGCGTGATCAGGTCGTCGATGTTGATCTTGCCTTCCATGTACCAGTCCACGATCTTCGGCACGTCGGTGCGGCCGCGCGCGCCGCCGAAGGCCGAGCCTTCCCACTTGCGGCCGGTGACCAGCTGGAACGGCCGCGTGCTGATTTCCGCTCCCGCTTCGGCCACGCCGATGATGATGCTGCGGCCCCAGCCCTTGTGCGTGCATTCGAGCGCTTGGCGCATCACCTTGGTGTTGCCGATGCACTCGAAGCTGTAGTCGGCGCCGCCGTCGGTCAGCTGCACGATGGCATCGACCACGTTCTCGGTGTCCTTCGGGTTGATGAAGTGCGTCATGCCGAACTTTCGGGCCATGGCTTCGCGCTCGGGGTTCAGGTCGACGCCGATGATCTTGTCGGCGCCCACCATCTTGGCGCCCTGGATCACATTGAGGCCGATGCCGCCGAGGCCAAACACGACCACGTTGGCGCCGGCTTCCACCTTGGCCGTGAAGATCACCGCGCCGATGCCAGTGGTGACGCCGCAGCCGATGTAGCAGACCTTGTCGAAGGGCGCGTCCTCGCGGATCTTGGCGAGCGAGATTTCAGGAGCGACCGTGTAGTTGCTGAAGGTCGAGGTGCCCATGTAGTGCGCGATGGGCTTGCCGTCGAGGCTGAAGCGCGAGGTGCCGTCGGGCATCAGGCCCTTGCCCTGCGTGCCGCGGATCAGCTGGCACAGGTTGGTCTTGCGCGAGAGGCAGAACTTGCAGTGGCGGCATTCGGGCGTGTAGAGCGGAATGACGTGGTCGCCCTTCTTCAGCGTGGTGACGCCGGGGCCCACGTCGACCACGATGCCCGCGCCTTCGTGGCCGAGGATCGCGGGGAAGATGCCTTCGGGGTCGGCGCCCGAGAGCGTGTAGTAGTCGGTGTGGCAGATGCCGGTGGCCTTGATCTCGACCAGCACTTCGCCGAACCTGGGACCTTCGAGGTCCACGGTTTCGATGGTGAGGGGAGCTCCGGATTTCCAGGCGACGGCGGCTTTGGTTTTCATGGCGGGTTCGGGGGAAAGAGGGAGAGGGAGGGGCGGACCCCAAGAATACTCAGGCAGGGCCAGCAGGGAAGATACCCGACATCCCGATGAACCCGGGCAGGTGTCGGAAATTCCAGACCCAGTTCCGCAGGGCCGGAAACTCGTCGAGCGGGATGCCGCCTTCGCCCGCCAGCGCGACATACGGGAAGCAGGCGAGGTCGGCAATCGTCGGATCGGGCGCCGAAGCCAGCCAGCGCAGGCCCGCGCTGGCCTGTTCGGCGAGGTGGTCGTCGAGCACGCGGAATATGGCGCGGGCGCCGCTGCGGCACGCCTCGATGTTCAGGTGGTGGTAGCCGAGCGCATCGTGCAGGCGCGCGGCCGAAGCGGTGCGGGTGATCTCGTCGGCGGTGGCGAGCCACATCGTGACCTGGCTGCGCAGCTTTGCATCGTCCGGATACCAGCGGTGCTGCGCGTCGTAAAGGCTCGCCAGGTAGACCAGGATGGCCTGCGCATCGCGCAGCACGAAGCCCTCGTCGTCGATCACCGGGAGCTGTCCGAGCGGATTGACGTTCGCAAGGAACGCGGCCGACTTGTGTTCGCGCCCCGGGTAGAAGTCGACCGGCACCGCTTCGTAGGCAACGCCCAGCCACGCCAGCATCTGCCGCACCTTGAAGCAGTTGCCCGAGAGCGGATAGTCGTACAGCTTCAGCATCGTCGTCATGCGGCGACCCTCGTGCCGAAGCGCATGCCGCGCTCGCGCAGCCAGCGGCGGTAGGTGACGGAAGACGTGTCGCCGCGCGTCGGCGTCTCGGCGCGGCCTTCGAGCGGCATGCGCTTGAAGGCGTGGTTCTCCAGGATCGGCTTGTCCTGCCCGAAGATCGTTTGCTGGAAGGCGATGAGCTCGGCGTCGGTGGAGACGTCGTCGAAGCAGGCAAGGATCGTGTGGGCGATCACATGCTCGTCGTCAATGGGTTGCAGGAAGAGGCCGATGGCGTCCTGCGCGTCGGGGCGCAGGCTCGACTTGTAGAGCATGGCCGAGAAGGGCTGCATCACGCGGTACTTGTAGAGCACGTTGCTGCCGGTGTCGTGCGCGGCCGAGGCCCGGGGCTGCCAGAAGCGGCAGTCGGTGGCCCAGATCTCGCCGGTGGCGGGGTCGATGTCCACCTGGTACTGCGCCACCTCAGTGTGCGGCACCTTGCCGAGGTAGTCGGCATGCACGAAGGGGAAGTGCGCCATGTCGAGGAAGTTCTCGATCACGCGCAGGCCCGACACCGCCACGCCGATGCCGCCGCAATCGACGGTGCGGCGGCCGGGTTCGGCGTATTCCGGGAATGCAAAGAGCGGGCGCGCAGGGCGACCGCTGGGGCAGACCCAGAGGTAGCCGTAGCGCGATTGCACGGCCAGCGGCTGTGCGTCGAGGCGGCATTGCGGCGTGCCGTCGGCATCGGCCCAGAGCGACAGCGTTTCGCCGAGCAGGCAGGCGGCATGCGGTTGCCGTTCGGAGGTGCCGGAGAGCGCGCTTGCAGATCCGACGACGAGCCAGTCGTCGCGCATGTTGGGATCGTCGGTGACAAAGGGCATCGGGGTTCCTTCAGCCTTGTGTTTCGATGGTGCCGCGCAGGTTGCGCGCGGCCGTGTGGAGGGTCTTCATTGCGTCGGAGCCGGGCGGCGCCTCGGTCCACAGGTGGACGAAGGTGAACTGCGGCTGTGCGTCCAGCACCAGTGCAGCGGTCTTCACTCCGTCGAGCGCACCTCGAAATGCGCCCGGTGCTGCATCGGCCGCGAAGCCGTGCTGTGCAAGCGCATCGCGCACGCCCTCTGCGCCGGCACGCAGCGTCAGCGTGCGGCAGAAGTGCCAGCCGGCCGGCACGGCTTCGGCCAGCGAAGGCGGCGCAGACGATGCGTCTCGCGTGTGGCTGACCCACAGCATGCCGCCCGCATCGACCGCGCCGAACACCTTGGCGCAGACGTTGCGCGGCGCCTGCATCGCCGGATGGGCCGGAATGCTGACGCACTGCCCGCCGCCCGCGGCGTACTGCCAGCCGTGGTACGCGCAGGAGAGGCGGTCTTCGATGACCTGGCCGAGCGTGAAGCGCACGCTGCGGTGCGGGCAGCGGTTTTCCCAGGCCTGCGCCGCGCCGCTGGCCGAGCGCCAGAGCGCGAGTTCCTGTCCCTCGGCGAAGCCGGCGACGATGTTGGCGCCGGGGCGTACGCCGGCGGATGGCGCCACGGGGTGCCAGGTGGAAGTGGTCGGATCGGTCATGTCGTTCGGGGCCCTCAGCGCGAGCCGCCCATGACGCCTTCGGCGAACCAGTCCATCTTGCCGAGGTCCGCGTCCGCCACATTGCTGCCGGCTGCCACGCGAACCACGCCCTTCTGGTCCTTGATGGGACCGCCGAACACCTGCAGCTTGCCGCTCGCGATGTCGCGCTCCTTCGCCTGCACGAGGTCAGCGACGTCCTTCGGCACGCGCGGGCCCATCGGCGCCATCTTCACCACGCCGTCGGCGATGCCGCCCAGGTAGAGGCTGGGCTTCCAGGTGCCGGCCATCACCTCGCGCGCCACCTTGGTGTAGAAGCCGCCCCAGTGGTGGGTGACGCCTGTGAGGTAGTTCTTCGGTGCATGGCTGCGCATGTCTGAATGGAAGGAGATGACACCTACGCCGCGCGCCTCGGCGGCGGTGGTCACGGCGGGCGTGTCGGTGAAATGGGTGAGCACGTCGGCGCCCTGGTTCATCAGCGCGACGGCGGCGTCGCGCTCCTTCGGCGGATCGAACCACGAGTTGATGAACACCACATGCACCATCGCCTTCGGGTTGACGCTGCGCGCGCCGAGCGTGAAGGCGTTCAGGTACCACATCACATCGGGCACCGGGTGCGCGCCGACGAAGCCGATGGTGTTGGAGCGCGTGGTCCTTCCCGCCACGATGCCCGCGAGATAGCCACCTTCATGCCAGCGGGCGTTGTAGCCGCCGAAGTTCTTCGCGGTCTGGTAGCCGCTGGCGATCAGGTACTTCGTGTCGGGGTTGTCGTTGGCGACCGAAAGCATCGGCTTCATGTAGCCGAAGGAGGCGCCGAAGATCAGCTTGCAGCCATCGGCCGAGAGCTCGCGCGCCACGCGCTCGGAATCGGGGCCCTCGTTGGTGTCGGGCACGGTGCGCACGCTGATCTGCGTGCCGAGGTTCTTCTCGAGCTCACGCCGGCCGAGGTCGTGCTGGTAGGTCCAGCCGGTGTCGCCGACCGGGCCGAGGAAGACGAAGCCGATCTTGAACGGCCCCGCCGCCCAGGCGGCGCGCAATGGGAGCAGGGAGGCGGCGACGCCGGCGGAGAGCAGGGTGCGTCGGGCAGGGCTGTGCATCGGGTTTTCTCCAATCGTGGGGAGCGGGGCTCGGTGGGGCCTGGCATAGCATTCGCTACGCCCACGCAGACCGTACCGCTTCTTTCCACCCGATGAAAGCCAAATGCCGAGACGCAACTTTTCATTTCTGAAACGGCCAGCTTTCGCCGAAGGAGACCGCGCGTGACCGGCATCGACCTGGCGCTGGTGCAGGCTTTCGTGCTGGTCATGCAAAGCGGCAGCCTCACGAAGGCCGAGAGCCTGTCGGGCGTCTCCAAGGCCACATTGAGCCGGCAGCTCACGCGGCTGGAGGAACTGCTGGGCGCACAACTGCTGATGCGCAGCCCGCGCCGCCTCACGGCGACCGAGGCCGGGCGCGCCTTCTTCGCGCGCTGCGAAGGCCTGCTGGACGATGTGACGGGCCGGCTGGAGGCCGCGCGCACCGAGATCCAGGAGATCACGGCGGGCGTCTCGGGCAGTCTTTCCTTGCTATCCGATACGCAGTTCAGCACCTCGTTCGTCTGCCACGTCGTCAAGCTGTTCCTGGAGTCGCACCCCGATGTGCGTTGCCAGCTCGACGTGGCGAGCCGCCTGAATGCGCCGCAGATCGGCGATGTCGATTGCTACGTGTGCTCCGAGCCGCCCGACGTGCCGAACCTCGTCGCCAAGCTGCTGGGCCGGCTGAATTACGGCCTCTATGCGAGCCCGCAGTACCTCGAGCGCCAGGGCACGCCGCAGGTGCCCGAAGACCTGCTGGATCACCGCTCGATCGTGATGAAGGAAGCCTCGGGGCCGTCGCAGGTTCTGCTGGTCTCGGGCGCATCGGGCAGCTACGCCTTTCGCCCGGAACCCGCCTTCGAGACCAACGACCACTGGGTGATGAAGACCTTCTGCATCGACGGCTTCGGCATCGCGCTGCTGCCGGCCTTCTTTGCCCGGCCCGAAGTGGCGCAGGGCGTGCTCGTGCCGGTGCTGCCGCAATGGCAGCCGGAGCCGCGGCGCATCTACTGCGCCTACCAGCGGCAGCGCTACATGGGGCAGAAACTGCGCGCGTTCGTCGACCTGATGGCGCGCTGCGTGGTGGACATCGATTCGTACAACTACTACGTGGGCTCGTCCGCGGCCCGGCGGGGCAGGGCGGGTGCAAGACCATAATGACGGCCCGTCCGACGTCCGCCTGATCCATCATGAAGAAAATCCTCGTCCTCAACGGCCCCAACCTCAACCTGCTCGGCACGCGCGAGCCCGAGCAATACGGACGCGACACGCTGGCCGATGTCGAGCGCCTGTGCAAGGAAACGGGCGCGAAGCTCGGCGTCGAGATCGAATGCCGCCAGTCGAACCACGAAGGCGTGCTGGTCGACTGGATCCAGGAAGCGGGCCGCGAAGTGGCGGCCGGCCACATGCTCGGCGTGGTGATGAACCCTGGCGCCTACACCCACACCTCGATCGCGCTGCACGATGCGATCAAGGGGGCGAGCGTGCCGCTGATCGAGCTGCACATCTCGAACGTGCATGCGCGGGAGGAGTTCCGCCACAAGTCCTACATCTCGCCTGCGGCGCGCGGGATCATCGTGGGACTGGGCGTCAAGGGCTACACGCTGGCGATTGCCGCGCTGGTTCCCTAGGCTCGCTGCCGGGCTTCGCGCACTTACCGGGTTGCCGGGTTGTCATTGCGCTGGCGCGAGATCTGCCACGAGAATCATGGGCATGCGCACAACAATCACATGGCTGGTCGTGGGGGTCTTCATGGCGGGTTGCGTTCAAGCCGAATCCGGCAGCGCGAACGTGAACGCCAAAGTCGCCGAGCCCGCCATGGCCTCGGCGAATCTGAGTGCTTACAACCACACGCCGAACTACATTCACAGGTACTGGGTCAACGGGCAGTTCGGTGCAAACTCATACGCCTATGGGGGCGGTGGCAGCTTCGTCTGCTGCATCATGTATCCGCCCAAATGGACACCCGGCCTGACTGCGGTCGTCCGCTGGA
This sequence comes from Variovorax sp. RKNM96, assembly GCF_017161115.1. Lineage (GTDB taxonomy): Bacteria > Pseudomonadota > Gammaproteobacteria > Burkholderiales > Burkholderiaceae_C > Variovorax. Next base: position 2,166,599 of record NZ_CP046508.1, read on the forward strand.
GCACGAGCAACTCCGATCCGAAGGGACCACTGAACAAGGCGTGGCACGAGAAGACCGTCCCGATCGACCGCTATGACCGGACCGGATCGACGATGAACGTGCACTTCCTGCCCAACGACGAGGTTCGTCTGGTCATCAGCAATGGCGATGCCTATGTCCCCAACTATCCGGGTCCGCCTGGACCCAGGAAGCCCGCAGGCTTCAAGTTTTGAGACGACATGAACGAACAAGCGAGAGTGAGAGCTGCACCGGGTCCCTTCATCCAGCGGCAACCGTGCAGGAAACGGAAAGTACCTTTCCTTTGACGTCGAAGCTGGCCTTGCACTTGTAGGTGACGTCGTTTCCCTCGTTGTTGGTCGCCTCGAATGTGGCGGTCTTCACGAAACATACGCTCTGATTGAGCACCGGCTCGCCAGACTTGTAGTGAGCATATTGGAGCTCGAATCTTCCAATCGAAAAATTCGGCATCCCAGCGATTGCGTTCCTGGCAATCTTCTGCACGTTGGCGTCGTTCGCGCCGCGAAACTGGGAAACGGCCATGAGCTTTTCGCGCATGGTTGACCAATCGCGGCTCTTGTATTCACAAACGCTCCTCCTCGCTGCGGGTTCGCTTCCTGAAAACTGAGCGCCATGGCTTGGCTCCGTCGCACCGACTGCGCCCGCGAGAAGGAAGGCTGCACTGCTTGCGATTGCGTAGTTCATAGGTCCCCCGAGGCAGAGCAGCATAAGCGAACGGGGGACATTCGCTTCGCTCCGCACATCGGCGGCGTGAGCGATGCCCTGATGACGCACGTCACGCACCAACAAGCCAACGCGAAGAGCCGGGGTTCAGTAGAGTTGCTTCGGCGCCGAAGCCTTCCAACTCCGGCTGATGCGCCCCGCGCTGTCGATGCTTTCGAGGTGCACGTCGAAACCCCACAGCCGGGCGACATGCTTGAGCACTTCTTCCGCCCCGTCATGCAGCGGCAGGTTGTTGCGCTGCGTGTGCCGCAGCGTCAACGAGCGGTCGCCGCGCGTGGCCACGCTCCACACCTGGATGTCCGGCTCGCGGCTGCTGATGTCGTACTGGCGTGAGAGGGATTCGCGCAGCGACTGGTAGCCGCTGTCGTCGTGGATGGCGGAGACCTCGAGCTCGGCTTCACTCTGGAAGTCGCGAATGGAGAACAGGCGGAAATCGCGCATCGTCTTCGGGCTCAGGAACTGGCCGATGAAGCTTTCGTCCTTGAAGTTGCGCATCGCGTAGTCGAGCGTCTTGACCCAGTCGCTGCCGGCGAAGTCGGGGAACCAGCGGCGGTCTTCCTCGGTGGGCTTCTCGCAGATGCGGCGCAGCTCGGTGAACATCGCGAAGCCCAGCGCATAGGGGTTGATGCCGCTGTAGGCGCGGTGGCCCACCGGCGGCTGGAAGATCACGCCCGTGTGCGAGCTGAGCCACTCCATCATGAAGCCGTCGGCCAGCTGGCCGCGCTCGTACATCGTGTTGAGCAGCGTGTAGTGCCAGAAGGTGGCCCAGCCTTCGTTCATCACCTGCGTCTGGCGTTGCGGATAGAAGTACTGCGCGATCTTGCGCACGATGCGCACTACCTCGCGCTGCCAGGGTTCGAGCAGCGCGGCGTTCTTCTCGATGAAATAGAGCAGGTTCTCCTGCGGCTCCGAGGGAAAGCGCCGCGTGGCGTCGGATTCGGCCGCTTGTTCGGCGCGCTTGGGCAGCGTGCGCCAGAGGTCGTTCACCTGCTGCTGCATGTGGCGCTCGCGGTCGGCGCGCTGCACGCTCTCCTGCGCGAGCGAGCGCTTCTGCGGACGGCGATAGCGGTCGACGCCGTAGTTCATCAGCGCATGGCAGGAGTCGAGCAGTTCTTCGACCGCATCGAGGCCGTGCCGCTCCTCGCACTCGGCGATGTAGTGGCGCGCATAGACGAGGTAGTCGATGATGGACGACGCATCGGTCCACATCCGGAACAGGTAGTTGCCCTTGAAGAAGCTGTTGTGGCCATAGGCCGCGTGCGCAATCACCAGGGCCTGCATGGCCATGGTGTTTTCTTCCATCAGGTAGGCGATGCACGGATCGGAGTTGATGACGATCTCGTAGGCCAGGCCCATGTGGCCGCGCTTGTAGTTCTTCTCGGTGGCGATGAACTGTTTGCCGTACGACCAGTGGCGGTAGATCATCGGCATGCCCACGCTGGCGTAGGCATCCATCATCTGCTCGGCGGTGATCACCTCGAGTTGGTTGGGGTAGGTGTCCAGGCCGAAACCCTTGGCGGTCTTGGCGATCTCGGTGTGGTAGGTCTCGATGAGCTCGAAGGTCCAGTCCGAGGGGCTGGGCAGGCGCTCCAGCTTTGGGCCCGAGGGCGGGCGGTCGGTGGCGGTGGTGTTCATGAGGTGACCCCTTCCTTCTTGAACAGGTCGCGGAACACGGGGTAGATGTCCTGGGCGTCGGACACCTTGCGCATCGCGAAGTTGGGCTGCACGCCCTCGAGCTGCGCGTATTCCTGCCACAGGTTCTGCTCGGTCTCGGCCACCTGCACGTAGGCGTAGTAGCGCACCACCGGCAGGATGTCGTTGACCAGCAGCTCGCGGCAGCGGCCGCTGTCCTGGTGCCAGTTGTCGCCGTCGCTGGCCTGCGCGCCGTAGACATTCCATTCGCCGCTCGGGTAGCGCGCCTTGATGATCTCGTCCATCAGCACCAGCGCGCTCGAGACCACGGTGCCGCCGGTCTCGGTGGCGTGGAAGAATTCTTCCTCGGTCACTTCCTGCGCCTGCGTGTGGTGGCGCAGGAACACGAGGTCGATGGTCTCGTAGTGCCGAGTGAGGAACATGTAGAGCAGCATGAAGAAGCGCTTGGCCATGTCCTTGCGCGCCTCGTCCATCGAGCCCGACACGTCCATGAGGCAGAACATCACGGCCTTGGCGCTGGGCACCGGCGTCTTCACGCGATTGCGGTAGCGCAGGTCGATGGGGTCGATGTAGGGCACGTGCCGCATGGTGCGGCGCAGCTCGGCGATGAGTTCCTCGGTCTCGCGGATCTCCTTCTCGATCAGCGCCGTCGTGGCCTGCGGATGCGCCTTCAGGTGCAGCAGGTGCGCTTCGAGGCGCTTGAGTTCCTTGCGCGGTTCGCCGCCCAGCGCGATGCGGCGCGCCAGCGCTCCGCGCATCGAGCGCACCACGTGCAGGTTGTTGGGCGAGCCGTCGCTCGTGAAGCCGGCGCGGTGGCTCTTCCACTCGGGTACGTCGGCGATCTGGGTGCGGATTAGGTGCGGCAGTGCGAGGTCGTCGAAGAACACGCGCATGAATTCTTCGCGCGTGAGGCGGAAGACGAAGTCGTCCTCGCCTTCACCGCTGTCGCTCGCTTCGCCACTCCCGGAGCCGCCGCCGCCCTGGCCATCAGGGCGGGCGATGCGGTCGCCTTTCAGGTACTCCTGGTTGCCCGGGTGCACGTACTCGCGGTCGCCGCCACGGGCATGTCCGAACACCGGTTCGGACACATCGTGGCGCGGCAGGGTCACGTCTTCGCCTTGCTCCAGTTCGCGGATGTTGCGGCCGCTGACTGCGCGCCGCACCGCCTCCTGGATCTGCCCCTTGTAGCGCCGGAGAAAGCGCTCGCGGTTGCCAATGGACTTGTTCTTGCCCGATAGCCGGCGGTCGATGATCTGCTGCAGGATGGCCACGATGGTGTCAAAGCTCCTTGCAAAGAAGAGAACGAATGAAGGCTCGTCGTTATGAACTCTTGCGCACGCGCAGGTACCACTCGCAGAGCAGGCGCACCTGCTTGGCGGTGTAGCCTTTCTCGACCATGCGCGTGACGAAGTCCTCGTGCTTCTTCTGCTCGTCGGCGCTGCTCTTGGTGTTGAAGCTGATCACCGGCAGGAGCTCTTCGGTGTTGGAGAACATCTTCTTCTCGATCACCGCGCGCAGCTTCTCGTAGCTGGTCCACGCCGGGTTGCGCCCCGCGTTGCCGGCCCGCGCACGCAGCACGAAGTTGACGATCTCGTTGCGGAAGTCCTTCGGATTGCCGATGCCGGCGGGGCGCTCGATCTTCTCGAGCTCACCGTTGAGCGAGGCGCGGTCGAACACTTCGCCGGTGTCCACGTCGCGGAACTCCTGGTCCTGGATCCAGTAGTCGGCGTAGGTGACGTAGCGGTCGAAGATGTTCTGTCCGTACTCGCTGTAGCTCTCCAGGTACGCGGTCTGGATCTCCTTGCCGATGAACTCGGCATAGCGCGGCGCCAGGAGCTCCTTGATGTAGCTGATGTACTTCTGCTCGACCTCGGGGGCGAACTGCTCGCGCTCGATCTGCTGCTCGAGCACGTACATCAGGTGCACCGGGTTGGCGGCGACTTCGGAGCTGTCGAAGTTGAAGACCTTCGAGATGATCTTGAAGGCAAAGCGGGTGGAGACGCCGCTCATGCCTTCGTCGACGCCCGCGTAGTCGCGGTACTCCTGGATCGACTTGGCCTTGGGATCGGTGTCCTTGAGGTTCTCGCCGTCGTACACCTGCATCTTGCTGAAGGTGCTGGAGTTCTCGGGTTCCTTCAGGCGCGTGAGCACCGAGAGCTGCGCCATCATGCGCAAGGTGCCGGGCGCGCAGGGCGCCTGGGCCAGCGACGAGTTGCGCACCAGCTTCTCGTAGATCTTGATTTCTTCCGAGGCGCGCAGGCAGTAGGGCACCTTGACGATGTAGATCCGGTCGAGGAAAGCCTCGTTGTTCTTGTTGTTGCGGAAGGCCTTCCACTCGCTCTCGTTGCTGTGCGCGAGCACGATGCCGTCGAAGGGGATGGCGCCGAAGCCTTCGGTGCCCTTGAAGTTGCTCTCCTGCGTGGCCGTGAGCAGCGGGTGCAGCACCTTGATGGGCGCCTTGAACATTTCCACGAACTCCAGCAGGCCCTGGTTGGCCAGGCACAGGCCCCCGGAGTAGGCGTAGGCGTCCGGGTCGTCCTGGGCATAGGTCTCGAGCTTGCGGATATCGACCTTGCCGACCAGCGAGGAGATGTCCTGGTTGTTCTCGTCGCCCGGCTCGGTCTTGGCGACCGCGATCTGCCTGAGCACCGAGGGGAAGCGCTTGACCACCTTGAACTGGCGGATGTCGCCGCCGTATTCCTCCAGGCGCTTGACGGCCCAGGGCGAGAGAATTCGATTCAGGTAACGGCGCGGAATGCCGTATTCCTTTTCAAGGATCTCGCCGTCTTCCAGGGTGTCGAAGAGCCCCAGGGGGGATTCGTTCACCGGCGAACCGTGGATCGCATAGAAGGGCACGTGCTCCATGAGCTGCTTCAGGCGCTCCGCGATCGAACTCTTGCCGCCGCCGACCGGACCCAGCAGGTAAAGGATTTGCTTCTTTTCTTCCAGCCCCTGGGCGGCGTGGCGGAAATAGGACACCACCTGTTCGATGGCGTCCTCCATGCCGTAGAACTCCTTGAACGCCGGATAGATCTTGATGACCTTGTTGGCGAAGATGCGCGAAAGCCGGGGGTCGTTGCGCGTATCGACCAGCTCGGGCTCGCCAATGGCCTTGAGCATGCGCTCGGAGGCGGTGGCGTAGGCGGTGGAATCGCGCTTGCAGATATCCAGGTATTCCTGCAGGGAGATCACCTCCTCGCGGGTGCGCTCGTAGCGGGCGGCAAAGTTGCTGATCACATCCATGGTCACGCCTCCATCAGGTCAGTGGGGCTTTTGGCCCCGAGGCCTGCAGCAAAGGCAATGCGCGCCATTTAAAAGGTGCCCGCCCCGCTGCACGCGGTGGAAAACTCCCCTACAACATTCTGCTAACAATCAGGATAAAGCAAAGATTGAACCCGGCAAATCTTTTATTTATTGCGAACCCTACTGGCACGTAAAGTTCCTGAAAAAAGCCGGAACTAGTTTTCAAATTTCAGTTAAATTAAAAGGCTCGTCTCGCGCAATTCTCTCCGGGTGAAATGCCTATATCGAACGGTATTGGTGTTTTCCCGGGAACACGGTGCCTATTGGGCGCTGTAGCTCAATAAAAACATACGTCTCCCTGCAATAACGCGCGATCTGTCGTTTGGTTTATTGCACATCCAAAAAATATCTAAAAGCAATCATCACGCCACCTTGGGCTAGGCGATTGGCTCATGTACGCGTGGGATGCGAGCGCAGATTCCGGGTGGCAAGGGCCGCAGTGGTGCGAGGCGCACCGCCCGTGTGCTCCGGGGCAGTCTCGCGGCTCAGAGTGCACCAGTCCGAGGAGACACGGCGTTCCGGCGCCGCGTCGCGCCGCATCCGCCAAGCGGGATGGGAACGCGTGTTACAGACGAAGAAAAGCCCCGAGGCCCTGCTGCAACCGGTGCACGCAGAGGCTCAGGGCCTCGAACATTCCCGCACGTCTTTGGTGCCCGGCGGGAGGGCCTCTCAAGTCAGCTGAAAAATTCCTTGGCCTTGTCGAACCAGCCCTTGTCGGTGGGGCTGTGCTTGTCGCCGCCCTTCTTGAGCGACTCGTCGAGTTCCTTGAGCAGCTTGCGCTGGTGTTCGGTGAGCTTCACCGGCGTCTCGACGCGCACGTGGCAATACAGGTCGCCCGGATAGCTCGAGCGCACGCCCTTGATGCCCTTGCCGCGCAGGCGGAACTGCTTGCCGCTCTGCGTGCCGTCGGGAATGTCGATGGCGGCCGCGCCCTTGAGCGTCGGCACGCTGATCTCGCCGCCGAGCGCGGCCGTGGTCACGCTGACCGGCACCACGCAGTGCAGGTCGTCGCCGTCGCGCTCGAAGAGTTCGTGCTTCTTCAGCCGGATCTCGATGTAGAGATCGCCCGGAGGCCCGCCGTTGGTGCCCGGCTCGCCGTTGCCGGTGCTGCGGATGCGCATGCCGTCGTCGATGCCGGCCGGGATCTTCACCTCGAGCGTCTTGTTGTTCTTGATCTTGCCCTGGCCATGGCACACGGTGCAGGGCTCGGGAATGATCTTGCCGCTGCCGTGGCAGGTGGGGCAGGTCTGCTGCACGCTGAAGAAGCCCTGGCGCATCTGCACCGCGCCCGCGCCGTGGCAGGTGGTGCAGGTGATCGGCTTGGTGCCGGGCTTGGCGCCCGAGCCCTTGCAGGTGTCGCAGTTGTCCCAGCTCGGAATGCGGATCTGGGCTTCCTTGCCCTCGGCCGCTTCCTCGAGCGTGACTTCCATCGCGTAGCTCAGGTCGCTGCCGCGGAACACCTGGCGCCCGCCGCTCTGGCGGCCGCCGCGCGCTCCGCCGAACACGTCGCCGAAGATGTCGCCGAAAGCTTCCGCGAAGCCGCCGAAGCCTTCCGCGCCCGGGCCGCCGCGCATGTTGGGGTCGACGCCGGCATGGCCGTACTGGTCGTAGGCCGCACGCTTCTGGCCGTCGGACAGCATTTCGTAGGCCTCCTTCACCTCCTTGAACTTGGCCTCGGCGTCCTTGCTGGTGTCGCCGTGGTTGCGGTCGGGGTGGTGCTTCATCGCAAGCTTGCGATAAGCCTTCTTGATTTCTTCCTCGCTGGCGTTCTTGGGGACGCCGAGGGTTTCGTAGTAGTCGCGTTTGGTGGCCATGGCAGGTCGATCAGGGGGCTCGGGAGACAGCGGGAACTCGGGTGACTTGAAGCGAGAAAGGCTGGAGCACCCCGCAGGGTGATCCAGCCTTGGTCAAGCGGCTGTGGATCAGCCCTTCTTGACTTCCTTGACTTCGGCGTCGACCACGTTGTCGTCGGCCTGCGCGTGCGCAGCAGCTTCCGCGCCAGCCGGGCCGCTCGCTGCCGAGGCGCCTGCCGCAGCCTGCGATTCCGCGTACATCTTCTCGCCGAGCTTCTGGCTTGCCGTCATCAGCGTGTTGGTCTTTTCCTCGATCACGGTCTTGTCTTCGCCCTTGAGGGCTTCCTCGACGTCCTTGATCGCGGCTTCGATCGCTTCCTTCTCGGCGGCTTCCAGGCTCGCACCATGTTCGCCCAGCGACTTCTTCACGCTGTGCACCATGGCCTCGCCCTGGTTGCGGGCCTGCACGATCTCGAGCTTCTTCTTGTCGTCTTCGGCGTTGAGTTCGGCGTCCTTCACCATCTTCTGGATCTCGTCTTCGGAGAGGCCCGAGTTCGCCTTGATGGTGATCTTGTTTTCCTTGCCGGTGCCCTTGTCCTTGGCGCCCACGTGCAGGATGCCGTTGGCGTCGATGTCGAAGCTCACCTCGATCTGCGGCGTGCCGCGCGCTGCCGGCGGAATGCCTTCGAGGTTGAACTCGCCCAGCGCCTTGTTGCCCGAGGCGATGTCGCGCTCGCCCTGGAACACCTTGATCGTCACGGCCGGCTGGTTGTCCTCGGCGGTCGAGAAGGTCTGCGCGAACTTCGTCGGAATCGTGGTGTTCTTCGTGATCATCTTGGTCATCACGCCGCCCATGGTCTCGATGCCCAGCGACAGCGGGGTCACGTCCAGCAGCAGCACGTCCTTGCGGTCGCCCGAGAGCACTTGGCCCTGGATGGCGGCACCGACGGCCACGGCTTCGTCCGGGTTCACGTCCTTGCGCGGTTCCTTGCCGAAGAAGGCCTTCACCTTTTCCTGCACCTTGGGCATGCGGGTCATGCCGCCGACCAGGATCACGTCGTTGATGTCGCTCACGCTGATGCCGGCATCCTTGATGGCCAGGCGGCAGGGGGCGATGGTGCGCTCGACCAGCTCGTCGACCAGGCTCTCCAGCTTGGCGCGGGTGAGCTTGATGTTCAGGTGCTTCGGACCCGAGGCATCGGCCGTGATGTAGGGCAGGTTGATGTCGGTCTGCGCGCTGTTCGACAGTTCGATCTTGGCCTTTTCAGCGGCTTCCTTCAGGCGCTGCAGAGCGAGCACGTCCTTGCTCAGGTCGACGCCCTGTTCCTTTTTGAACTCGGCAATGATGTAGTCGATGATGCGCTGGTCGAAGTCTTCGCCGCCCAGGAACGTGTCGCCGTTGGTCGACAGCACTTCGAACTGCTTCTCGCCGTCCACGTCGGCAATCTCGATGATCGACACGTCGAAGGTACCGCCACCCAGGTCATACACGGCGATCTTGCGATCGGCCTTGTCCTGCTTGTCCAGGCCGAAGGCCAGGGCCGCAGCGGTGGGCTCGTTGATGATGCGCTTGACGTCCAGGCCCGCGATGCGGCCGGCGTCCTTGGTGGCCTGGCGCTGGGCGTCGTTGAAGTAGGCCGGCACCGTGATCACGGCTTCGGTCACCGGTTCGCCGAGGTAGTCTTCGGCGGTCTTCTTCATCTTGCGCAGGATGTCGGCGCTGACTTGCTGCGGGGCCATCTTCTTGCCGCGCACTTCGACCCATGCGTCGCCGTTGTCGGCCTTGGCGATGGTGTAGGGCATCAGGTCGATGTCCTTCTGCACTTCCTTTTCCTCGAACTTGCGGCCGATCAAACGCTTGATCGCGTACAGCGTGTTCTTGGGGTTGGTGACGGCCTGGCGCTTGGCCGAGGCACCGACCAAGACTTCACCGTCTTCCTGGTACGCGACGATCGACGGCGTGGTGCGGGCACCTTCCGAGTTCTCGATCACACGCGTGGTGTTGCCTTCCATGATCGACACGCACGAGTTGGTGGTGCCGAGGTCGATGCCGATGATCTTTGCCATGTTCTTTACTCCTGAAAGCCTGAAAAATATGTTGTTATGAACTTGTGGATAACCCAGCTCGATTCAAGGGACGGAGCGGGGATTTCCTGTGGGAATCTTGTGTGCTGCTCTGCCGCTTACTTCGGTGCGCTGACCGTCACCAGCGCCGGGCGCAGCACGCGCTCGTTGATGGTGTAGCCCTTCTGGAGCACGCTCACCACGGTGTTGGGTTCCTGCTCGGGCGCGGGCACCACCGAGATGGCTTGGTGCTGGTGCGGATCGAACTTGGTGCCGGCGGCCGGGGCCACTTCGATCACCTTGTTGCGTTCGAGCGCGCTCTTCAACTGGCGCAGCGTGGCTTCGGCGCCTTCGCGGATCTGCTCGGGGGTGGCGTCCTTGATGGCCAGGCCCGCTTCGAGGCTGTCGGTCACCGGCAGCAGGCTTTCGGCAAAGGCCTCGACCGCGAATTTGCGGGCCTTGGTGATTTCGTCGTCGGCGCGGCGGCGGGCGTTTTGAACGTCGGCCTGGGCGCGCAGGTATTGATCGGCCAATTCGGCGTTCTTGGCCTGCAGCGCTGCCAGCTCGCCTTGCGCCGCGGCCAATGCGTCGGCTTCATTGGCGGCCTGCGCGGCCTCCAGTTCTTCGGGACTGGGCTCGCCTTGCAGCATTTGCGAATTCTGTGCGGATTGTTGCGGGTCAGACATTTTTCAAAGAACGGCATGCGCCGGAAAACAAACGATAGCCAGCCACTTGGGGCTGGCCAGAGGCATTTCAAGCGAAAAAATGCGGAAAAAGAGGCCGTTGGGGCATGAAAAAGGCCCGAAATCGGGCCTCTGTGCCAAGTCTAGGCTCGGGAGCGATCAGTGCGCGTCGAGCAGTTCGACGTCGAACTTCAGGGTGGCGTTGGGGGGAATCACGCCACCGGCGCCGCGGGCGCCATAGCCCAGCGATGCGGGAATGATCAGCGTGCGCTTGCCGCCGATCTTCATGCCGGCGACGCCTTCGTCCCAGCCCTTGATGACCTGGCCGGCGCCCAGCGAGAACGCGAAGGGGTCGTTGCGGTCGCGGCTCGAATCGAACTTGGCGCCTTGCACGCCGTCGTTGTAGAGCCAGCCGGTGTAGTGCACATGCACGTGCTGGCCAGCCTTGGCTTCGGCGCCGGTGCCGACTTCGGTGTCTTCGTACTGGAGGCCGGAGGGGGTGGTAGGCATGGGAAAACGCTCCTTGCGTCGATGAATGGTGAATTGGATCGAAGGCGCGAAGTTTACCGATGCCAGATGGCGACCTGCTCAGCTCGTCGTATCGGTGGGCGGCGCAGGGTGCGGGGGAGGTGGCGAAGAAGGGGCTGGAGGCGTGACAGGTGCGGCTGGCGCAGCGGCCGCTGTGGCAGCCGGTGCGGCTGCTTTCTTGAGCTGGCCCAGCTGCCATTTGCCGGCAAAGGCCTGCAGGTCGGACAGCCGCTTGAGCAGGTCCTGCCCGCTGAGGGTGAGGCAATACCCGTCGCTGCCGTGGCTCACGATGCCGGCCTCGCGCAGTTCCTTGATGCGGGTGTTGAGGGTGTTGGGAGTGATGCCGCCCACGCTGTCCTGCAGCAGGCGGAAGGTCTGGGCATGACCGTCGCGCAGGGCCCAGAGCACGCGCAGCGCATAGCGGGCCTCGAGCAGTGCGAGCAACTGGCTGACGGCTGCGTTTTCCTTGGTACTCATCGACATCATCTCCTCGAAGCTGGGCGGGCTGCGGGCCTGTGGGAGACCGATGCCGCGCGCTCTTGTTTGTGATTGGTTACGGACCGTCCTGCTGGCCGGCGACTATAGCGCAAACGATGTGGATGCTACTAGTTTTATAGCTGTAAGGGCATGCTGCATGCGGGTTGTGAGACAAAGCCTCACAAATTCGTGTAGTCGGCCATGGCTTCGCCCAGACGGATCGCGCGGGTAGGCGACCAGTCGGGGTTGAACGCCAGCGCGGGCGCCGGGAACAGCATGACGACGGTGGAGCCGAGCAAGAAACGGCCCATCTCGTCGCCCTTCTTGATGTCGATCTGCTGGTCGTTGTAGTGCCACTCGCGCAGCTCGCCCACGCGCGGCGGATTGACCACGCCGTGCCACACGGTGGCCATGCTGCCCACGATGGTGGCGCCCACGAGCACCAGCACGAACGGCCCGCGCGCCGATTCGAAGACGCACACCACGCGCTCGTTGCGCGCGAAGAGTCCCGGCACGCCGCGCGCGGTGGTCGGGTTCACCGAGAACAGATCGCCGGGCACGTGGATCATGCGCACGAGGCGCCCGTCGCACGGCATGTGGATGCGGTGGTAGTCCTTGGGGCTCAGGTAGAGCGTGGCGAAGCTGCCGTGCGCGAACTTCGCGGCCAGCGCGGCGTCGCCGCCGACCAGCGCGGTGGTCGTGTAGTTGTGGCCCTTGGCCTGGAAGATCTGGTCGCCCTCGATCGCGCCGAACTGGCTGATGGCGCCATCCACGGGGCACACCAAGTCGGCCTGCGCGAGCGGCCGCATGCCGGGCTTGAGCGCGCGCGTGAAGAACTGGTTAAAGCTTTTGTAGTGCTCGATGTCGGACTCGAGCGCCTCGCCCATGTTCACGCCGTACTTGGCGACGAAGCGGCGAATGATCCATGTCGTGACGGCACCGCGTTCCTTCCCCGCGACCCAGCCGGCGAAATTGGTCAGGGCCTGCTTGGGGAACAGGTATTGGGGCAGAACTGCGGAGCGGTCGGACACGTTGGGGGAAGCCTCGAATGCGGATCGGAGGGGCATTCTATAAAGCGCCTTCCACGCGGGGCGTAGGAGGCTTCCCTTGGTTTTGCGTTGGTGCGCGCCGGGCGGCGAACTACTCCGCCTTGATGCCGGCCGCCTTGATCACCGCGGCCCACTTCTCCACTTCGGCCTTCTGGAACGCGGCGATCTGCGCGGTCGACAGGTCGGTGGGCTCCATGCCGAAGCCCTTGAGCTTGTCCTGCATCTCGGGCGTCGCGAGGATCTTGCGGATCTCGGTGTGCAGCCGCTCGACGACCGGTGTCGGCGTGCCCGCGGGCACGAAGATCGCCTGCCACGACACCACCTCGAAATCCTTCAGCCCTTCGATGCCCGACTCGGCCACCGTCGGCACATCGGGCATCGAAGCCAGGCGCTTGGCCGACGTGACGGCAATGGCGCGCAGCTTGCCGCTCTGGATGTGCGGGCCCGCGACCACGGTCGTGTCGAACATCATGTCGACCTGCCCGCCGATCGCGTCCTGGATCGCCGGGCCGCTGCCCTTGTACGGGATGTGCGTGAACTTCACGCCCGACTTGAAGGCCAGCAGTTCCAGCGCCAGGTGCTGCGATGTGCCCGTGCCCGCCGAGGCCGACGAGAGCCCGCCCGACTTGGCCTTGCTCGCATCGAGCACGTCCTTGAGCGTCTTGTACGGGCTCGCCTGGTTCACCACCAGCACGACAGGGTTGGTGCCGATCAGCGTCACAGGTGCGAACGACTTCTGCGGGTCGTAGCCGATCTTGGGATACAGGCTCACGTTGATCGCGTGCGAGCTGATCGTGCCGCCCACCAGCGTGAAGCCATCGGGCGCGGCGCGCGCGCCGATCTCCGAGCCCACGCTGCCGCCGGCACCGCCCTTGTTGTCGATGATCACGCTCGTGCCGAGCACCGTGCCCAGCTTCTGTCCGATCAGCCGGCCCAGCACGTCGGTGGTGCCGCCCGCGGGAAAAGGCACGAGGTAGGTGATGGCCTTGCCCGTGGGCCAGGTGTTGCCGCTCTGCGCGAAGGCGGGCAGGGCCGTCGCAAGCGAAGAGGCGAGGGCGGTTCGGATCAGTGTGCGGCGTTGCATGTCTCTTGTCTCCGATGGCCCGGTCATGGCTTGATGTTGAGCTTGGTGATCAGCGCCTTGAAGTAGGCGTTGTCCTTGGCCAGCGTCTCCTTGAACGCCGCGCCATCGGTGTAGACGTAGCCCAGGTTCTGCTTGTCCATCACCTCGTGCATCAGCGGCTCGGCTGCCGTCTTCGCAGTGATCTCGCGCAACTTGGCCATCACTTCGGGCGGCGTGTTCTTCGGCGCGCCGAGGCCGCGCCAGGTGCCGATCGACAGGTCGATGCCGCGCTCCTTGGCGGTGGGCACTTTCTCGAAGCCCTTCACGCGCTTGTCGGCCATCACCATCAGCACCTTGAGCTTGCCGCCCTGCACATGCGTCGTCACTTCGGCCGGGCTCACCGCCACGGCTTCGATGTGGCCGCCCAAGAGAGCGAGCACCGCAGGCGCCGCACCCTGGAACGGGATGTGGCCGAACTTCGTGCCGGTCTTGTCTTCCAGCGCCGCGGCCGCGAGGTGCCAGATCGAGCCGTTGCCCGAGTTGCCCACGCGGATGCCTTCGGGCGACTTCTTCGCGGCGGCGAGGAATTCCTCGATGGTGTTCCACGGCGCATCCGCCTTCACGGTGATCGCGGCCGGGTCGGCGTTGAGCTGCGCGATCGGCTGGAAGTCGTCGTAGTTGAATTTGGCCAGACCCAGGTGCGGCAGCGTGAGCAACTCGACCGTGAGCACTGCGAGCTTGTAGCCGTCGGGCTTGGCGTTGATCACCTCGGTCCAGCCGATGGCGCCGCCCGCACCGGGGCGGTTGACGATCACGATGCTCTGCGAGATGTGCTTGCGGCTGGCTTCCGAGAAAGCGCGCGCGAGGCCGTCGGTGCCGCCGCCCGGCTGGTAGGGAACCAGCAACTCGATCGTGCGGTTCGGGAAGTCGTTGGCTGCCTGCGCCGAGGCCGTCGAGGCCAGTCCGAGCGAGAGGCTGGCCGTGGCCGAGAAGGTGGCGAGGCCGCGAAGGAATGTGCTTCTTTTCATGATGTCTCTTGTCTCCGTTGTTGATCTGATCCACGAGCGCCCCTGTGACGGCGGCGCTTCTCCAAAAAAATGTCAGGGCATGTACTGCCCGCCATTCACCTCGATGACCTGGCCCGTCACATAGCCCGAGAGCTGTTCCGACGCCAGGTAAAGAAACGCGCCCACGCATTCCTCGGGCTCGCCGATGCGTCCCATCGGAATGCTCGCGCGGAAGTTCTCCAGCATCGCGGGCGTCGAGAAGCGGTCCTGGAAGGGCGTCTGGATCACGCCCGGCGCGACCGCGTTCACGCGGATCTTGTCGCCCACCAGTTCCTTGGCCAGGCCGTGCGTCGCGGTGCTCACGAAGCCCTTGGAGCCCGCGTACAGGTACGCGGCCGGCCCGCCGCCGGTGCGCGCCGCGACCGAAGTCACGTTGATGATGTTGCCGCTGCCCTGATTGCGCATCAGGGGAACCACCTCACGGCAGAACGCGAGCACCGAGCGCGCGTTGATGTGCATCACCTCGTCGAACAGCGCGTCGTCGAACTCGGCGATGGGCACGCGCTTGACCAGGCTGCCCGCGTTGTTCACCAGCACGTCGATGCGGCCGAACTCGGCGGCCGTCTTCTTCACGCAGTCGCGGATCGCGCCGGTGTCGCGCACGTCAGCCTTCACCGCGAAGGCGGTGCCGCCCGCGGCGCGGATGGTCGCGACCACCTGGTTCGCAGCATCGGCCGAGCTGTTGTAGTGCACCGCCACGCGCATGCCGCGCGCGGCGAAGGCGATGGCCACCGCCGCGCCGATGCCGGTGCTGGCACCGGTGACGAGCGCGGTCTTGTCCTTGAGGTCTTCCATGAGGGTTCCGTTGATGAGAGTCGTAAAAACGATCAGCGCGGCGATATGGATGCCACGCTGGGCGATCGGTACTTCAGCACCCACTTGATGGTGAGCGGCGTGGCGAAGCTGAATGCCGGCGCGCTGCAGCGGATGCTGGTCTTGAGCGCGCCGGTGGGCGTGTTGTAGTCCTTGTCGGCGCTCACGTCGACCGGTGCGCAGTCCTGCAGGCCTTCGACCTCGAAGCCCTGCACGTCACCGTTGGCGTAGCTGAACTTGTTGCCACTGAGCGCTGTCACGCCATCGGAATAGGAGCCGAACTCCATCTCGACCTTGCCGATGTCGAGCGTGCCCGTGGGCGTGTAGGTGTCCACGCGGGTGATCCGGCCCGGCTCGAAGGTGTAGGCGGTCGACGAGGTGATGCGCGCGTCCTTGAACGGACTGCCGCCGCTGCTGGTGCCAGCCACGCGGTCCATCGCGTCCTGCTCGTAGTTCACTGTCAGCACCTTGCCTGCCTCGAGCATCTTGAGGTTCTTCTGGTACGACGCGGGAATCAGCACCTGCGGCGTGCCGGCATTCACGAAAGTGAATTGCGGCTGCAGCTGCGGCCAGCGCGTATCGGCCACGCCCGAGAGCATGTTGTACGAGAAAGGCACCGCGAAGTACGGGTTGGTGCGGTGGTAGGTCGCTGCGCCGTTCACCACCGGGAGGCTGATCACGCGCAAGCCGTCGCGGTAGGTCACCAGGCCGCGGTCGTAGGTGGCAGGCTGGCCGTCGAAGCCGGCGAACTTCGTGAGCGTCGAGCGCGGCAGCTTGTCGAGGTAGGCGAGAAAGGTCTGCGTCGACACCGGCGGTTTCTGCGCATAGCCCGCGCTCTTCCACAGGTTGTTGGTGTAGATGAGCTGATGCGACAGGCTCAGGTTCTCGCCCAGGATGCGCGCAATGCCGCGGTAGCTGTCCACCCGCCGGCCCTTGTTCCACATGTTGAGCGAGCCCGCCTCGGCGTCGTACCAAAACTCCACGTATTTGGCCGTGACGCGCGTGGCGAAGGCGTAGGCGATGTCTTTCTCCTCGGCGGTGAGCACGTTCTCGTGCTCGGCGGCCGAGAGCACTTCGGCAAAAGCCGTGTCGGCGTAGCCTGCGAGGCTGCGGCCGAAATCCACGCCGTTGCCGGCCGGGTTGAGCCTGGCCTTGATCACGTCCACCGACTGGCGCAGCCACCCCTTGAGCGAGGCCTCGTCCTCGGCCGAGACCGTCATGCCGGTCTCGATGAGCCGCTGCATGATCTCGCCGATCAGCAAGATGCTGTAGCGGTCGAAGCGCCCGCTGCCGTCGGTCTCGTCGGAGAAACCGAAGGCAGAGAAGGTCTTGTAGTGGTTGATCATCTTCTGCAGCAGCGCCTCGCTGGCCTCGGGGCCTTCCCAGCCCATGAGGTAGCGCAGTCGCGCGATGCTGAAGGCCACGCCGTAGTAGTTGGTGGGCAGGTTGATCAGCGAATAGTCGGCCGGGTTGACGAAGGCGCGCCAGTCGAGCTTGGTCTTGAGCTTGTCGAGCGTGCCGGCGTTGATCGCGGGGCTCGGGCCGTCCAGGAGGCCCGCCTTCTTGAGCTTCCACAGCGCCGACATGTAGTAGTAGATGCCCCAGCTGTCGTTGGTCGAGTCGATCGTGATGTCCGCGATCTCGCGGTAGCCGTCCAGGTAGGTCTGGTACTTCGGGTCCGAGGGCGGGGTGTTCAGCAGCAGGTAGGAGAAACCGATGGCGACCTTGCCGGGAAGGAACTTGTCGCCGCTCGTGGGCGCGAACACTTCCTGTCCCTGGATCACGGTCTTGATGCCTTGCGCGCGCACTTGTTCGAACAGGCGGTCGATGGTGGGCAGCAGGTTCTCCCGCACGATGTCGTCCATCGGCTTGTTCGACAGCTTCGGCTGCGCTGCGAGCACCTCGGGGTCCACCGGTGCCTCGGCCGGCGGCTGTGCCGGCGGGTTGACCGCCACGGGCGGAAAGAAAGTGCCACTGCTGTCACTTCCACCGCCGCATGCGGTGAGCAGGGCGGCGCCCGCGATCAGGCTCAATACCAGCTTGGGTTTCTGCATCCTCTGTCTCCTTCTGTTGTAGAAATAAGCGAGGCCCGGCTCCTCCGCCGCGCCATCCGGATCAGATTGCCGCCGTCACCTCCTCAGGTCACGGGTGCGGGGTTGAAGAGCACGAGCGCGTTGTGCAGCTTCCAGTGCTCCGCCCAGGTCTTTTTCCTGCCGCTGGCCACATCGAGCATCAGCCGGAACAGCTCCCAGCCCACGTCCTCGATGGAGGCGTCGCCGTCGGCGATGCGGCCCGCGTTCACGTCCATCAGGTCGTGCCAGCGGCGTGCGAGGTCGCTGCGCGTGGCGACCTTGATGACCGGCACTTCGGCCAGCCCATAGGGCGTGCCGCGGCCGGTGGTGAAGATGTGCAGGTTGATGCCCGCGGCCAGCTGCAGCGTGCCGCAGATGAAATCGCTGGCGGGCGTGGCCGCGTAGATCAGGCCCTTCTGCCTGACCTTCTCGCCCGGCGAGAGCACGCCCGAGATCGGCGCAGAGCCCGACTTCACGATCGAGCCCATCGCCTTCTCGACGATGTTGGAGAGGCCGCCTTTCTTGTTGCCCGGCGTGGTGTTGGCGCTGCGGTCCACGCGCCCCTTCTGCAGGTAGGCGTCGTACCAGGCCATCTCGCGGATCATGGCCTCGGCCACTTCGGCCGACGAGGCGCGCGAGGTGAGCTGGTCGATGCCGTCGCGCACCTCGGTGGTTTCCGAGAACATCACGGTGGCGCCCGCGCGCACCAGGAGGTCGGTGGCAAAGCCCACGGCCGGATTCGCGGTCACGCCCGAGAAGGCATCGCTGCCGCCGCACTGCACGCCCACCACCAGTTCGCTCGCGGGCACGGTCTCGCGCCGGCGCGCGTTCAGCCGCGCGAGATGCACCTCGGCCTGGCGCATCACCGAATCGATCATCGACATGAAGCCGACGTGCGCGTCGTCCTGCAGGCACACCACGTCGAGCGCCGCATCGGCAGCCACGCCTTCGCCGCGCTGGTCCGTGATCGGAATGGTGCCTGGCGGCAGCAGGCGCTCGGGCTGCAGCTTCTCGCAGCCCAGGCTCACCACCATCACCTCGCCGCCGAAGTTGGGGTTGAGGCTGATGTTGCGCAGCGTGCGGATCGGGATGATCGCGTCGGGCGCGTCGATGGCGACGCCGCAGCCGTAGCCGTGTTCCAGCGCCACCACGTCGTCGACGTTGGGAAATCTCGGCAGCAGCTCGGCCTTGATGCGCTGTACCGCGAACTCAGTCACACCTGCCACGCACTGCACGGTCTGCGTGATGGCCAGGATGTTGCGCGAGCCCACCGAGCCGTCGGCGTTGCGGTAGCCCTCGAAGGTGTAGCCCTCCAGCGGCGGCATGGCGGGCGGCTTCACGGTCGCGATGGGCAGGCCGTCGAGCTCGGGTGCCGTGGGCATGCGCATCACGCGCTCGTGCACCCAGCTGCCACGCGCGAGCGCCTTCTGCGCGTAGCCGATCACCACGTTGTAGCGCACGATGGCATCGCCCTCGGCCAGATCGTTCAGAGCGACCTTGTGGCCTTGCGGCACGTTGTCCACCAGCACGAGGCCGTCGGCGAACGTCGCGCCCGTTTTCAGGCCGCCGTCGTTCGCGATGATGGCGACGTTGTCGGCCGCGTGGATGCGGATGTAGAGCGGGGGGCGGGTGTTCGTCTCGGCCATCGTGGGGCCTTTCTTTTCTTACTTCACGACCATGAAAAGGCCAGGCAGCCAGGTGGAGAAGGCGGGCACGAAGGTGACCACGCCGAGCGCGAAGATCAGCGCGCCGTAGAACGGCCAGATGGTCTTCATCACCGTGCCCACCGACACACCGCCGATCGCGCAACCGACGAACTGCGTGGTGCCCACCGGCGGCGTGTTCAGGCCCAGCGCGCAGTTGATCAGCATCACCACGCCGAACTGCACCGAGGTCATGCCGTAGTGCTGGGCGATCGGCAGGAAGATCGGCGTGCACAGCAGGATGGTCGCGGCCATGTCCAGGAAGGTGCCCAGCACGAACAGGATGATGTTGATGAGCAGGAAGATCATCCACGGCGTGGTGGTGACCTGCGACAGCATCTGGCCCGTGAGCTCGGCCACGCCGTAGAGGCTGATGAGGTAGCCGAAGGTGCTCGAGATGCCGATCAGCAGCAGGATCACGCCGGTGGTGCGCACGGCCTTCGAGGCCGCCTTGATGAAGTGCTCCCACTTCAGCGTGCGGTACACGAAGATCGTGAGCGCCAGCGCGTAGAGCACCGCCACCGCGGCCGATTCGGTCGCCGTGAAGATGCCCGACAGGATGCCGCCGAGGATCAGCACCACGATGAAGAGACCCGGCAGCGCCGCGGCGAACGAACGCGCCACGATCGACCAGCCTGGAAAGCTGCCGGCCGGGTAGCCGCGCTTCACCGCCACCAGGTAGGCGGCCGCAAGATTGCTCAGCGTGAGCACGGCCGCCGGCAGCAGCGCCGCCAGGATCAGCGCCGCGATCGACACCTTGCCGCCTGCCGCGAGCGAATAGATGATCAGGTTGTGGCTGGTCGGCATCAGCGCGCCCACCAGTGCTGCGTGGGTCGTCACATTGACCGCGTAGTCGGCGTGATAGCCCTCCTTCTTCATCATCGGGATCATCACGGCGCCCATGGCCGAGACGTCCGCCACGGGCGAGCCCGAGACGCCGCCGAACAGCGTGCAGGCCACCACGTTCGACATGCCAAGGCCCCCGCGCACATGGCCCACGAGGTTGCGCGCGAAGTTGACGATGCGGTCCGCGATGCCGCCGTAGAGCATCAGCTCGCCGGCGAAGATGAAGAACGGAATCGCAAGGAACGAGAAGATGCCCATGCCCGAGGTCATCTGCTGGAAGCCCACCGCAAGCGGCAGGCCTTCATACAGCAGCGTGGCCAATGCGGAAAGGCCGATCGAGAAAGCGACCGGCACGCCCAGCAGCAGGAAGGCCGTGAACGAGATGCAAAGAATGAGGAGAGGGATCGTCATGATGCGGTTCAGCCCCAGGCGGGTTCGACTTCGCGGCCCTGGGCGAGCGCGATGATGTGTTCGATGGAGAACATCACGATGAGCACGCCGGCGATCGACGCGGGCACGTATTTCCAGCCTTCCGAAATCCAGAGCGTGGGCAGGCGGTAGTCCCACACCGATTCGGCGAGCGAGGCGCAATTCCACGCCATGGCCAGGCCGAAGACGAGGATGAGCGCGTGGATCAGGTATTCCATCTTCAAGCGCAGCCAGTCGGGCGCGAGCACGAGGAACGATTCCAGGCCGATGTGGCCCGCGTCGCGCACGCCGACGGCCACGCCGAACATCGTGACGTAGAGCACCAGCAGCAGCGCGAGGCTTTCAGCCCAGGTCGGGGTGTTGTTGAGCACATAGCGGCCGAACACCTGCCAGCTCACCGCGCAGATCACCGCGACGAGACCGAGGATGCCCAACCACATGCAGGCACGGGCGAGGGTGCGGCAAAGTTTGGTGTACATGTGAGTTCTTCTTTGTCTTTCTCCCTCCCCTTCCGGGGGAGGGCAGGGGTGGGGGCAAGCGGCGTATCTACTCCCGCGCCGTCGTGCCCCCATCCCGACCTTCCCCCAGAGGGGGAAGGAGCCAATTCAACGGACTGACTTGCTTACTTCGTGTCCTGCACGCGCTTGACCAGGTCCTTGAGCTTCGCGTCGGTGATGAACTTGTCGTACACCGGCTTCATCGCAGCCTGGAACGGGGCCTTGTCGACTTCGATGATCTCGGCGCCGCCGGCCTTCACCGTGGCGAGCGACTTGATCTCGCGCTCTTCCCATTGCTTGCGCATGTAGGGCACCGACTCCTTGGCGGCCTGACGGATCCAGCCCTGCTCTTCGGCCGAGAGCTTGTCCCACACGCGCTTGGAGAACAGCAGCATCTCGGGCGCCATCGAGTGCTCGGTCTTGCTGTAGTACTTGGCCACTTCGAAGGCGCGGGCGCTTTCATAGGTGGGGTAGTTGTTCTCGGCGGCGTCGATCAAGCCGGTCTTCAGGCCCGTGTAGACCTCGCCCATGGGCATCGGCGTGGCGTTGGCGCCCATGGCTTCGAGCATCGACACCCACAGGTCCGACTGCTGCACGCGGACCTTCAGGCCCTTCATGTCGGCGAAGGTGCGCACCGGCTTCTTGGCGGTGAACATCGAGCGCGCGCCGCTGTCGTAGTAGGCAAGACCGATGAAGCCCTGCTTCTCGCACGACTTCAGGATCTCCTCGCCGATCGGGCCGTCCAGCACCTTGTGCAGGTGGTCCACCGAACGGAACAGGAAGGGCATGGTCGGCACCTGCGTCTCGGCGCAGATGTTGTTCATCGGGGCGATGTTCACGCGCACCATCTGCAGCGCGCCGATCTTGGTCTGCTCGATCGTGTCCTTCTCGCTGCCGAGCGAGCTGTTGTTGAACACCTTGATGGTGTGCTTGCCGCCCGACAGCGCCTTGAGCCGTTCGCTCATGAACTTGACCGCGGTCACGGTCGGGTAGTCGTCGGGGTGGATGTCGGCCGAGCGGAACTCGGTGGCACTGGCAGCCAGTGTGGACAGCGCGGCTGCGGCGCCGACGGCAAGTGCGATCAGGGTCTTGTGGAGTTTCATTTGTCTCTTCCTCTGCTTGGTGGTTATCGAAAACGTGAAAAGAAAAGGGTCAGCCGCCGAAGGCCGGCTCGGGAACGCCCGACACACCGGGCCGCAGCGCGAACACGCCGCCGGCCAGCGGCTGGTCCGCCAGGTCGATGCCGCCGGGGCGGATCGAGGTGACGAAGAGCGTGTCGAGCGACGCGCCGCCGAAGGCGCACATCGCGGGCTTCTTCACCGGCACTTCGAGCGAGCGGTCGAGGCGGCCGTCGGGCGTGAAGCGGTGCACCAGGCCCGCGTCATTGCCGCAGATCCAGTAGCAGCCGTCGACGTCGATCGCCGCGCCGTCGGGACGGCCGGGCAGGGGCTTCATGTCGACGAAGAGACGGCGGTTGCCGGGCGTGCCGGTCTCGGTGTCGTAGTCGAAGGCCCAGATGGCCTGCACGCTCGGGTGCGAGTCCGAGAGGTACATCGTGCGGCCGTCGGGGCTGAAGGCCAGGCCGTTGGGCACGATGAGATCGTCGAGTTGCAAGGTGGCGCTGCCCTTGCCCTTGCCGTAGCTGTAGAGGCGTCCGACGCGTGCGCCGGCGGCCATGTCGAGCAGCATCGTGCCGGCCCAGAAGCGGCCCTGGCGGTCGCAGCGGCCGTCGTTGAAACGCATGGCGGGTGCGGCGTGTTCGACGGGCGCGAGCGACGTTGCGGCGAGCGTCCCATCGGCCTGCGGCAGCAGCGAGAAAAGGCCGCTTTCCATGCCGGAGATCCACGCGCCGGGTGCATCGACGCGTGGCGCGATGCAGGCGATCATTTCATTCGCATGCCACTGCGCGTGGCCTTCGCTCGCATGCCAGCGGTTCAGTGTGCGTGCCGGGATGTCGACCCAGTAGAGCGCCTGCTCCGCGGCGTGCCACACCGGGCTTTCACCGGTGCCGTTGCGCGCGTCGAGGACGAGCTCAGCTTGCATCGCCGAACGGCCCTTGCGCGGTGAAGGCGCCGCCCTGGTAGATGGCGTTCGGGTCGGTCGGCGCGACCGGCGGCTGCGCCTCGACCTTGTCGCGGAACACCTCGGAGCTGTCCTGCGGCACGAAGCCCAGGTGCGCGGCGGCGCTGTTGTCCCACCACACGTCGCGGTTGGCCGACATGCCGTAGACGACGGTGTGCTTCACATCGGGCGTGAAGAGCGACTTCTCGATCAGCGTGGTCAGGTCGCGGTAGCTCAGCCAGGTGCTCATCATCCGGCGGTTGAGCGGCTCGGGAAACGACGAGCCGATGCGGATGCTCACCGTCTCGATGCCCCAGCGGTCGAAGTAGAACTGCGCCATGTCCTCGCCGAAGGACTTCGACAGGCCGTAGTAGCCGTCGGGCCGGCGCGCCGCGTGCGCATCGATGTGCTCGGTCTGCTTGTAGAAGCCGATCACGTGGTTGGAGCTCGCGAACACCACGCGCTTGACGCCATGGCGGCGCGCGGCTTCGTAGACGTTGAAGATGCCCTTGATGTTGGCTTCGAGAATCTCCTCGAACGGCCGCTCGACCGACACGCCGCCCAGGTGCACGATCGCGTCGCAGCCTTCCAGCAGCGCATGCACCGCGGCCTTGTCCGAGAGGTCGCAGGGCACGACCTCTTCGCTCGCATCCGCGGCCGGTGCCAGCGATGCGATGTCCGAGAGGCGCAGCACGTTCGCATAAGGCTTGAGCCGCTCGCGCAGCACCTTGCCGAGGCCACCGGCCGCGCCGGTCAGCAGCAGCCGGTTGAGTTTCTTGTTCGAAGCTTCCATCGTCACTCGTCCATTCACAGTTTGGTGATGCGCTCGGGCAGGTCGCGGCCGTGGTATTTCTTGTAGATGGCGTTGAGCTTGCCGTTCTTCTGGTTCGTCACGACCCAGGCGTTGACCCATTCCTTGAGCTTGGGCTGCTCCTTGTTCAGCGCGATGCCCAGGTCGAAGTCCTTCTGCGAGAACTTCAGCTCCAGGTTCTTGGCCGGCGCCTGCTTGATCATTTCGCTCAGGTTCGACGGGGTGCTGGAGAAGAGATCGATCTGGCCCGTGACCATCGAGGTGATGAGCGTGGCGTCGTCTTCGTAGCGAACGATCTCCGCGCCCTTGGCCTGCTGCGTGGTGAGCGTGTCGTTCACGGTGGCGCGCGTCAAGCCGATGCGCTTGCCGTTCAGGTCGGCGTAGTCGGCCACCTTGATGCTCTTGGGGCCGCCCACGATGATGCTGATGACGGCGTAGGGCACGGAGAAGTCGACGACCTTCTCGCGCTCGGGGGTGATCGACAGGTCGGCAATCACCAGGTCGGCGCGCTGCGCCTGCAGCGTGGGCACGCGGGCGGCGTTGGTGATCGAGACGATCTCCAGCTTCACGCCCAGGTCCTTGGCCAGCTGCGTGGCGGTGTCCACGTCGGAGCCGGTGGGCTGCAGGTTGGCATCGGCGAAGCTGAAGAGGGGCGTGCCCATCGCGATGGCCACGCGGACCTTGCCGGCCTTCTTGATGTCGTCCAGCTGGTCGGCCATGGCGGCCTGCGCCACGCCGGCCACGAGGGCCAGCGCGATGCATGTGCGGGTGAAGGTCTTGCCGAGTTTCATGGATATCTCCTGGTGTAAGTTGGTATGGGAGGAATGAAAGAGACCCGGGCTGCCTGTTTACAGCCCGTTGTTCAGGAAGGCATGCAGCTCCGGCGTCTTGGGCGCGTCGAGCATTTCGCCGGGGCCGGTTTCCCACACGGTGCCCTGGTGCATGTAGATGATCCGGTCGGCCACGCGCTTGGCGAAAGCCATCTCGTGCGTGACCAGCAGCATGGTCATGCCGCCGGCCGCGAGGTCTTCCATCACGCGCAGCACTTCGCCGGTGAGTTGCGGGTCGAGCGCGGAGGTCACTTCGTCGAACAGCATGACCTTGGGCGACATCGCGAGCGATCGCGCAATGGCCACGCGCTGTTGCTGGCCGCCAGAGAGTTGTTCGGGGTAGGCGTCGGCCTTGGCCTTCAGGCCCACCTGGTCGAGCACGCGGATCGCCACGTCGGCCGCTTCGCCGCGCGACTGCTTCTTCACATGGCGCAGCGCCAGCATGATGTTCTCCTGCACCGTGAGGTGGGGGAACAGGTTGTAGCTCTGGAACACGATGCCTACTTCGAGCCGCAACTGCTTCAGGTCGACGTTGGGGCTGTCCACGCGGATGCCGCAGACCTCGATGGTGCCCTTGTCGATGACCTCGAGCCGGTCGATGCAGCGCAGCGCGGTGCTCTTGCCCGAACCGCTGGCGCCGATGATGGCGATCATCTCGCCCTTGGCGACTTCGAAGGAAACGCCCTTCAGGACCTGGTTCGAGCCGAAGCTCTTGTAGACGTGGTCCAGCTTAACGATTGGCGACATTGAGTTTCTTCTCCATCGCTTCGCTC
This sequence comes from Variovorax sp. RKNM96, assembly GCF_017161115.1. Lineage (GTDB taxonomy): Bacteria > Pseudomonadota > Gammaproteobacteria > Burkholderiales > Burkholderiaceae_C > Variovorax. Next base: position 2,191,855 of record NZ_CP046508.1, read on the forward strand.
CAACGCGACAGCGGATAGCACAAGGCGAAATAGAAAGCGCCGACCAGGAAGAAGACCAGGAAGGGCTGGAAGATGGTGTTGTTGATGATCTGGCCGGCGCGCGTGAGCTCGACGAAGCCGATCACCGAGGCCAGCGAGGTCATCTTGATGATCTGCACCAGGAAGCCGACCGTGGGCGGCAGCGAGAGGCGCACGGCCTGCGGAATGATCACGAGGCGCAGCGTCTGCCAGCGCGAGAAAGCCAGGCACTCCGAGGCTTCCCACTGCGGCTTGGGCATCGCCTCGATGCAGCCGCGCCAGATGTCACCCAGGTAGGCGCTCACGTAGATCATCATCGCGATGCCGGCCGCCACCAGCGAGGGCAGCGAGAGGCCGTACACCGAGAGTCCGAAGTACACGATGAACAGCAGGATCAGCAGCGGAATGCCCTGGATGCATTCGATGTAGACCACCGCAAACCAACGCAGCCAGGCGCGCGGCGAGATGCGCGCGAGCATCAGCCCGAAGCCGCCGATGGCGCCCAGCACGAAGGCCAGGGCCGAGAGCAGCAGCGTCCAGCCGATCGACTGCACCAGGTACATCAGGTGCGTGAAAGTGAAGTGCCCGAGGCTCATGCGGCGCCCCCGTGAATGGCGACGGCGGCCGTCGATGCAGCGGGCTGCACCTTGCCGGCCTGCGCGGCGGCGCGGCGCACCACGCGGCGGCGGCGGAACATGTATTCGCCGAGCGCCCAGGTCACCAGCTTGATGAAGAGCGAGAGCACCAGGTACAGCGCCGCGACCACGATGTAGGTCTCCAGCGAGCGGAAGGTGTCCGACTGCACGGTGTTGGCGATGGCGGTGAGCTCTTCGGCGGAAATCTGCGAAGCCATCGCCGAGGCCTGCATCATCAGAAGGAACTGGCTCGTGAGGGCGGGGTACACCTTCTCGATGGACGGCTGCAGCATCACGTGCCAGCCGATGCGCCACTTGGAAAGGCCCAGGCACTCGGCCGCCTCGATCTGCCCGCGCGGCACCGATTCGAGGCCGGCGCGGATGATCTCCGCGGCATAGGCCGCGATGTTGATCACCATCGCCAGCACGGCCGCTGCGAAGGTCGGCATGCGCACGCCGAAGCTTGCGAGGCCGAAGTACAGGAGGAAGATCTGCACCAGGAAGGGCGTGTTGCGCACGATCTCGATGTAGACCGTGCAGGCACGGGCAAGGGGCTTGATCTTGCTGCGCTTGGCGAACGCGACCAGTGTTCCGATGCAAACGCCAATCACGACCGCCAAGGCGGTCATCTTGAGCGTCAGCCAGGCGCCGTTGACGAAAACGGGCCAGTACGGTGCCAGCGGAGCGAAGGCTAGGGAATACTTCATGTGAGTGCCGAAGAGACCGCAGATGCCCCGGGAGAGGCTTGCGAAGCGGCTTCAGGAGATGTCTGAGTGATAAGTTATCGGTTGTCGTACAACTAATTGGAGATTATCATCGTGGCCATGGTTCAGACGACTGCGGGTAATCCCTTGGTTTCAGATGCGCCGGCGGAAGCCGGCTCGGCGGCAGGCCCTGCGGCCTTCGTGGGGCGGCCGCGCCAGCGTGCCCGCGGCCTGGCGCACGGGCTGGTGGAAGACCTGGGGGAGAAGATCCGCAGCCAGTCGCTGCGCCCGGGCGACAAGCTTCCCACCGAGTCGGCCATCATGCAGGCCTACGGCGTGAGCCGCACCGTGGTGCGCGAGGCGCTCTCCAAGCTGCAGGCCGGCGGGCTGGTCGAAACATTACACGGCGTCGGCACCTTCGTGCTGCAGCCGCGGCCGGGTGGGGTGTTTCGCCTCGATCCGGGCGAGATCGCCGCTTCAGTCGATGTGCTGGCCGTGCTGGAGCTGCGCATCAGCCTCGAGACGGAATCCGCCGGGCTCGCCGCGAGCCGGCGCACCGACGAGCAGCTGGTGGCGATGCGCCAGGCGCTCGACGACTTCGAGCACAACGTGACGATCGCCGGCGACACCGTCGCGCCCGACTTCCGTTTTCACCTGCAGATCGCGCAGTCGACCGGCAACCCATATTTCGCCGACATCATGCGGCACCTGGGCACCACGATCATCCCGCGCACGCGCATCAGCGCCATCCGCATCCAGGATGGCGGGGCGTACTTGAGTCGCGTGAACCGCGAGCATGAAGAGATCTACGCGGCCATCGCGCGCCGCGATCCCGAGTCGGCGCGCGCCGCCATGCGCATCCACCTGACGAACAGCCGCGAGCGCCTGCGCATGGCGCAGGAAGCCGCGCAGCAGCAGAAGGCGAAAGCCGAAGGTGCGGGCGCAGGCAAGGATGGCGGCGCGGGCGCCGCTTCGTCCGACAACTAACCCCTTCGTCGAATTTTTTGGGTCCAAATCTAGACAAGTTGTTTTTCTAGTTGTACGATGACTGATCACTTGCTCGGGCATCCGGGCGAAGCCATGAGGCACATCGAATAACTGGAGGCATCCGCATGACCATCAACCGACGCGGCGCACTGGGCGCCGCCCTGGCCACGACCTTGGCCGCCAGCCTGCCGGTGCGCGCGTTCGCACAGGGCAACGGCAACTGGCCGTCCAAGCCGATCAAGATCATCGTCCCGTACCCGCCGGGCGGCTCGTCCGACATCATTGCGCGCGCCATCAGCCAGCCGCTGTCGGAAGCGTTGGGCCAGTCGGTCATCATCGACAACCGCGCGGGCGCCAACGGCAACCTGGGCGCCGATCTGCTGGCCAAGGCGCCGGCCGATGGCTACACGCTGATGCTGTGCGACCTGGGCGCGCTGGCGATCAGCCCGTCGCTCTATCCCAAGCTGCCGTTCGATCCGTCCAAGGACCTGCGCAGCGTGGGCATGCTGGCCTACTCGCCGCACCTCCTGGTGGTGCATCCCTCGGTGCAGGCGAGCACGCTCAAGGAACTGGTCGAGCTCTCGAAGAAAAGCGATCTCAACTTCGCCGTCACCGCCAGTGGCAGCACCGCGCACCTGGCCGGCATCGAGTTGCAGCGCAAGGTCGGCGCGAAGTGGGAATACGTGCCCTACAAGGGCGGCGTGCAGGCCGTGCTCGACACCGTCTCGGGCCAGACGCAGGTGCTGATGAACGGCATGCTCGCCACCTACCCGCAGGTGCAGGCCGGCAAGCTCAAGCTGATCGCTGTGTCCAAGGCCACGCGCATGCCGCTGATCGGCAGCGTGCCGACCATCGCGGAGCAGGGCGCGCCCGGCTACGAGTCGGGCACCTGGCAGGGCGTGGTCGCCGGACGCGGCGTGCCCGATGCGGTGATCGCGCGGCTCAACCGCGAGCTCACCCGCATCATCCGCACCCCCGACATCCGCGCCCGCCTCGCAGGCCAGGGCGCCGAGGTCGTGACCATGACTGCGCCCGAGCAGGACCAGTTCTTCGCCAAGGAGCGCGCGCGCTGGGCCCAGGTGATCAAGGAAGCCAGCGTCAAGCTCGACTGACCGGCCGCCCACCCACCCTCATTTTTCTTTCTCAAATCTTCACTGGACGTTTCCCGATGAACCCGCAAGAACTCAAGACCATCATGGGCTCCGGCCTGCTCTCGTTCCCGCTGACCGACTTCGACAGCAACGGCGACTTCAACGCCCAGGGCTACGTCAAGCGCCTCGAATGGCTGCAGCCCTACGGCGCGAGCGCGCTGTTCGCCGCCGGCGGCACGGGCGAGTTCTTCTCGCTGACCGGCGACGAGTACCCCGGCATCATCAAGACCGCGGTGGACACCTGCCGCGGCGTGGTGCCGATCATTGCCGGTGCCGGCGGCCCGACGCGCTTTGCCATCCAGTGCGCGCAAGCCGCCGAGAAGGCCGGCGCCCACGGCATCCTGCTGCTGCCGCACTACCTCACCGAAGCCGGCCAGGAAGGTCTGGCCGCGCACGTCGAGGCCGTGTGCAAGAGCGTGAAGTTCGGCGTGATCGTCTACAACCGCGCCTCCAGCCGCCTGAAGCCCGACACGCTCGCGGGCCTGGCGGAACGCAACCCGAACCTCGTCGGCTTCAAGGACGGCGTGGGCGACATCGAAGCGATGGTTGCGATCTACCAGAAGATGGGCGACCGCTTCGCCTACCTGGGTGGCCTGCCGACCGCCGAGGTCTATGCCGCGGCCTACAAGGCCATGGGCACGCCGGTGTACTCGTCGGCCGTCTTCAACTTCATCCCGAAGACGGCGATGGACTTCTATCACGCAGTGGCCAGCGACGACCTCGCCACGCAGCACCGCCTGCTGAAGAACTTCTTCATGCCTTACCTCGAGCTGCGCAACCGCACGCCGGGCTATGCCGTGAGCATCGTCAAGGCCGGCGCCAAGATCGTCGGCCACGACGCGGGCCCGGTGCGCGCACCGCTGACCGACCTCAAGCCCGCCGAGATGGAAGAGCTCAAGGCGCTGATCGCCACGCTCGGCCCGCAGTAAGAAGCCAGCCTCTTTTTTCGCAGTCGGCAAGCATCAACACAACAACGGAGTCAACGACGTGCTCATCAAGAAACTCTTCCTCATCGCCGCCTCGGCCGCCGTGTTCTCGGGCTGCGCAATGGCACCCGCCGGCGGCGGTGCCTCGGACCAGCCCGCGGTGGCCGCGGCTGCCGAGCGCTTGCGCATCGCGATGATCGACCCGACCGCCGCCGCACTCGGCGCGCTGGTGGCCGACGACCTGAGCTACGGCCACTCGGGCGGCAAGGTCGACACCAAGGCCAGCTTCATCAGCGACCTGCTCGACGGCAAGTCGGACTTCGTGACCATCACGATCACCGAGCAGACCATCAAGGTGGTCGATGCCAACACCGCCATCGTGCGGCACACGCTCGCGGCCGACACCAACGATTCGGGCAAGCCCGGCAAGGTGGCGCTGAAGATCCTCGGTGTCTGGCAGAAGCAGGGCGGCAACTGGAAGCTGCTCGCGCGCCAGGCCGTTCGCGTCAACCCCTGATCGGGAGCACGAATGCAGAGACGAGAGCTTCTTGCGGCGGGCCTCGTGCTCGCCGCCACCGCGACGTTGCCGCTTCACGCCTCGGCCCAGGCCGATGCATGGCCGCAGCAGAAACCCGTGACCATCATCGTGCCGTTCCCCGCCGGCGGCTCCACCGACATGGTGGCGCGCGCACTGGCGCTGCAACTGCAGACCAAGCTCGGCGGCAGCTTCGTCGTCGACAACCGCCCGGGCGCCACGGGCACCATCGGCACCGGCTTCGTCAGGCGCGCACTGCCCGACGGCTACACGCTGCTCGTGTCCTCGCTCGGCGCGTTCGTCGTCACGCCGCACCTGCAGAAGAGCGTGCCTTACGACGCGACCAAGGACTTCGACTACATCAGCGTGCCCGTGCAGGCGCCCAACGTGCTCGTCGCGAATGTCGCGCGGCCCGAGCACACGGTCGCCGACGTGCTCGCATTGCTGCGCAAGACGCCGGGCAAGGTCTCGTTCGCGAGCTCGGGCAACGGCTCGTCCGATCACCTGTCGGCCGAGCTCTTCTGGCAGCAAACCAAGACCGAAGGCGTGCATGTGCCCTACAAGGGCGGTGCGCCGGCGGTGAACGACCTGCTGGGCAACCAGGTCGACTTCTCGTTCCAGAACGTGAATGCCGTGCTGCCGCACATCCGCGCGGGCAAGCTGCGCGCGATTGCCGTCACCGGCGACAAGCGCTCGCCCGTGCTGCCCGACGTGCCCACGCTGGCCGAGGCCGGCGTGAAAGGTGCCGAGGTCTACTCGTGGCAGGGCATGGCCGCGCCGAAGGGCCTGCCGCCCGCGCTCAAGAAGAAGCTGAGCGATGCGGTCATCGCCGCGATGCAGGACCCCGAGACGAAGAAGCGCATGCTCGACCAGGGCCTCGAAATCGTCGCGAGCACGCCCGAGGATTTCACCGCCTTCCAGTTGCGCGAGTGGACGCGATGGAAGACGCTGATAGAAACCCGCCACATCACCGCAGACTGAGACACCGAGCCTGAAGATGACAAGTCCTGAATCCGTTTCCAACGCCATCTCCAACGTCGTTCGGGGCGCCCCCGTCGTCACCGGCATGCGCGTGGTCCCCGTCGCGGGCCACGACAGCATGCTGATGAACCTGAGCGGCGCGCACGGCCCGTTCTTCACGCGGAACCTCTTGATCTTGACCGACAGCGCCGGCCATACCGGCGTGGGCGAAGTGCCGGGCGGCGAGAAGATCCGCCAGACGCTCGAAGATGCGCGCGACCTCATCGTGGGCCAGCCCATCGGCCGCCACAACGCGGTGCTCAACAGCCTGCGCAGCGCCTTCGCCGGTCGCGACAGCGGCGGCCGTGGCCAGCAGACCTTCGACCTGCGCGTGACCATCCATGCGGTCACCGCCGTCGAGGCTGCGCTGCTCGACCTGCTGGGCCAGTTCCTCGAAGTGCCGGTCGCGGCCCTGCTCGGCGAGGGCCAGCAGCGCGATGCGGTGCAGATGCTCGGCTATCTCTTCTACGTGGGCGACCGCACGAAGACCGACCTGCCGTACGAGACCGACCCGGGCGCGGACAACGACTGGTTTCGCCTTCGCCACGAAGAAGCCATGACGCCCGAATCCATCGTGCGCCTGGCCGAGGCCACGCATGCGCGCTACGGCTTCACCGACTTCAAGCTCAAGGGCGGCGTGCTGCGCGGCGAGGAAGAAGTGGAAGCGATCCGTGCGCTGCACGAGCGCTTTCCGAAGGCGCGCGTCACGCTCGACCCGAACGGCGGCTGGCTGCTGGCGGACGCGATCCGCCTGTGCCGCGACCTGCACGGCGTGATGGCCTATGCCGAAGACCCGTGCGGCGCCGAAGGCGTGTTCTCGGGTCGCGAGGTGATGGCCGAGTTCCGCCGCGCCACGGGCTTGCCCACCGCCACCAACATGGTCGCCACCGACTGGCGCGAGATGGTGCACAGCCTCTCGCTGCAGTCGGTCGACATCCCGCTGGCCGATCCGCACTTCTGGACCATGCAGGGCTCGGTGCGCGTGGCGCAGCTGTGCCAGGCCTGGGGCCTCACCTGGGGCTCGCATTCGAACAACCACTTCGACGTGTCGCTCGCGATGTTCACCCACGTGGCCGCTGCCGCACCCGGCAAGGTGACGGCCATCGACACGCACTGGATCTGGCAGGACGGCCAGCGCCTGACGAAGGCGCCGCTGCAGATCGAGGAGGGCTTCGTGAAGGTGCCGACGCGCGGTGGCCTGGGCATCGAGCTCGACATGGCAGAAGTCGAGAAGGCGCACCAGCTGTACCTGAAGCATGGCCTCGGCGCGCGCAACGACGCGCAGGCGATGCAATACCTGATTCCGAACTGGACCTTCGACAACAAGCGGCCCTGCATGGTCCGCTGAGCGCCCGGCGCCTTTGCGCGCCGACGGTTGAGACACCCAAGGAGACTGCATGAACAACACCATGGATCGCCGTCGCCTGCTCCAGGCGGCTGCCGGCTCGGCACTCGGCGCAGTGGCTGCCGCCGCAGGCGCCCAATCGTTCCCCTACAAGCCGCAGCAGCGCTACCCCGACCCGGCCGTGCTGATCCTCGACCCGAGCTTCGCCAAATACCGCCTCTACAGCAGCACGCTCGAGCAGGTCGGCACGGGCATGCGCTGGGCCGAAGGCCCGGTGTACCTGCCGCGCGAGGGCTACCTCGTGTGCAGCGACATCCCGAACAACCGGTTGATGCGCTACGAGGAAAAGACCGGCGAGTTCAAGGTCCACAAGTCGAACGTGAACCACTGCAACGGCAACACGCGAGACCGCCAGGGGCGCCTCGTGAGCTGCGAGCACTCGCTGACGCGGCGCGTGGTGCGCACCGAGCACGACGGCCGCATGACCGTGCTGGCCGACCGCTTCCAGGGCAAGCGGCTGAATTCGCCGAACGATGTGGTGGTGAAGTCGGACGACACCGTCTGGTTCACCGATCCGCTCTTCGGCATCTCGGGAACCTGGGAAGGCGACAGGGCCACGCCCGAGCAGGCCACGACCAACGTGTACCGCGTGACGCCCGACGGCCAGGTCACTGCCGTGATCACCGACCTGGTGAACCCGAACGGCCTGGCCTTCTCGCCGGACGAGAAGAAGCTCTACGTGATCGAGTGGAAGGGCACGCCGAACCGCAGCCTCTGGAGCTACGACATGGCGGCCGACGGCAGCGTGTCGAACAAGGCCAAGCTGATCGACGGCGTGGGCGCGGCCGCGCTCGACGGCTTTCGCGTCGACCGCGACGGCAACATCTGGATGGGCTGGGGCTGGAACGGCGCGCTGGCCGCCGAGCCCACCGATGCCGGCAACGGCATGAAGGTCTATCAGCCCCTCGCGAAGTCCGAAGACCTCGATGGCGTCAAGATCTTCAATTCGCAAGGCAAGCCCATCGGTTTCATCCGCCTGCCCGAACGCTGTGCCAATCTCACGTTCGGCGGCCCCAAGAACAATCGCCTCTACATGGCGGCCAGCCATTCGCTGTACGCCCTCTACGTGGAGTCCGAAGGCGCCACCTAGCCGCCGGACTCTTCCAACCTCATCACCGCAACAGGCAAACAAGGACATCGACGATGACTGAATTCAACAACCTCATCAATGGCGAGTGGCTCGCTGGCAAGAGCTACAGCCCCAACGTCAACCCCAGCAACCTGGCCGACGTGCTGGGCCAGTACACGCAAGGCGACGCGACCCACGTCGATGCAGCTGTGGCCGCCGCCACCGCCGCCTTCCCGGCATGGGCCACGGGCAGCATCCAGGCGCGTTCGGATGCGCTCGACAAGATCGGCACCGAGATCCTTGCGCGCAAGGAAGAGCTCGGCACGCTGCTCGCACGCGAAGAAGGCAAGACCAAGGCCGAAGGCATCGGCGAGGCCACGCGCGCGGGCCAGATCTTCAAGTTCTTCGCGGGCGAATGCCTGCGCCTCTCGGGCGAGTTGCTGCCTTCGGTGCGCCCGAACATCGGCGTGGAGATCACGCGCGAGCCGGTCGGCGTGGTCGGCCTCATCACGCCGTGGAACTTTCCCATCGCCATTCCCGCCTGGAAGATCGCGCCCGCGCTGGCCTTCGGCAACTGCGTGGTCCTGAAGCCCGCGGACCTCGTGCCGGGCAGCGCCTGGGCGCTCTCCGAAATCATCAGCCGCTCGGGCATTCCGGCCGGCGTGTTCAACCTCGTGATGGGCCGCGGCAGCGTGATCGGCGAGGCGCTGGTCAACCACCCCGGCATCCATGCGATCAGCTTCACCGGCTCGGTGGGCGTGGGCCGCAACATCGCGATCCAGTGCGTCACCAACCACAAGAAGGTGCAGCTCGAAATGGGTGGCAAGAACCCCCAGGTGGTGCTGGATGACGCCGACCTCGCGCAGGCCGTGGAGCTCAGCGTGCAGAGCGCGTTCTACTCGACCGGCCAGCGCTGCACCGCATCGAGCCGCCTGATCGTCACCGAAGGCATCTACCCGAAGTTCATCGAGGCGATGAAGGCGCGCATGGCCAAGATCAAGGTCGGCGATGCGCTGGCGCAAGGCACCGACGTGGGCCCGGTCTCGTCGAAGTCGCAGCTCAACCAGGACATGGAATACATCGCCATCGGCAAGGGCGAAGGCGCCACGCTGGCGGCCGGCGGCGAACTGCTGAAGCTGGAGACCGACGGCTACTACATGTCGCCCGCGCTCTTCAGCGAATCGGCCGCCACCATGCGCATCAACAAGGAAGAAATCTTCGGCCCGGTCGCGAGCGTGATCCGCGTGAAGAACTACGAGGAAGCGCTGGCCACGGCCAACGACACCGAGTTCGGCCTTTCGGCCGGCATCGCCACCACGTCGCTCAAGTACGCGACGCACTTCAAGCGCCACAGCCAGGCCGGCATGGTGATGGTCAACCTGCCGACCGCGGGTGTGGACTATCACGTGCCGTTCGGTGGCCGCAAGGGTTCGAGCTACGGGCCGCGCGAGCAGGGCAAGTACGCGCAGGAGTTCTTCACCACGGTGAAGACGGCCTACACGCTGGCTTGATCTTCAAGCCGGCGGCAGCGAACTGGGCGGTGCGCGCCGGCGGCGGCGCATTGTCCATTCGATCAGTTCGAAGATCCCTTCGCTGATCAGCGCCATCGCCGCGGCCGGCAGCGCGCCGGCCAAGAGCAGTTCGCGGTCGTTCAGCGCGAGGCCCGTCACGATTCGCTCGCCGAATCCACCCGCACCGATGAAGGCCGCAATGGTTGCCGTACCGATGGCAATGGCGGTGGCCGTGCGCACGCCCGCGAGCAGCGTGGGCAGCGCCAGCGGCAACAGCACGAGCTGAAGACTCTGCGGCGGCGTCATGCCGAGCGCGGTGCCCGCCAGGCGCAGGCCGTTCGGCACTTCGGCGAGGCCCGTCACCGTGTTGCGCATGATCGGCAGCAGCGAGTAGAGCGTGAGCGCGATCAGCGCGGGCAGCGCACCGATCGCGCCGAGCATCGAGATCAGCACAGCCAGCAGCGCGAGCGACGGCACGGTCTGCATCAGGCTCGCGATGCCGAGCACCACGGCGCGCAGCCGCACATGCGAGAACACCAGGATCGCGATGGGCACGCCGATCAGGATGGCGATGCCCACAGACAGCGCCACCAGCAGCAGGTGCTGGCGCGCGAGCTTCCAGAGGTCGGGGCCGAAGAGCTTGGCGGTGAAGCCGCGCTTGGCCTCTGCCGCCGGTGCGGCGCCTGTCTTGCCGGTGCTGGCGATGAAGTCGCGCGCGATGACGTCGAAGGGCACGCTCTGCAGTTCGGCCCGCGCATTCATCGCGATCATCGCGTGCTCGTCGACCTTGCCTTCGAGCGTCTGCAGCGCCGCCCAGGCCTTGGGGAGGCGCGTCCGCAGGTCGAGCTTGTAGAGCACCACCGCGTCGTAGCGCGGAAAGAACTTCCTGTCGTCTTCGAGCACGCGCAGGCCCAGGTGGTCGATCTTCGCGTCGGTGGTGTAGATGTCGATCGCATCGATCTGCTTGGCCGCCACCGCCTCGTAGGCGAGGCCATGGTCCAGGCCGGTCGGCGTCTGCGTGAAGCCGTAGCGCGCGGCCAGGCCCTTCCAGCCATCGGCGCGGCCGAGGAACTCGTTCGAGAGGCCGAGCTTGAGTTCGGGGTGCTTGGCAAGGTCGCTCAGCGTGCGAAGCCCGAGCCGCTCCGCATCGGCCGCGCGCACGGCCAGCGCATAGCCGTCGTTGAAGCCAAGCGGAATGGCCACGCCCAAGCCCATCGGCGCGAGCGCAGCGTTCATCGCTTCGCGCGTGTCCGCGGGCGAGCCCTTGAGGATCTCCAGTGCGATGGTGCCGGTGTACTCGGCATAGAGATCGATGGCGCCCGAGCGCAGCGCTTCGTAGACGATGGCCGTGTTGCCCAGGCCCTGCCGTACGACGGGCGGCGATGCGGTGTGCGGCGCGGCCGTCTGCGCGAGCAACTCGGCGAGGATGTACGACTCGGTGAAGCGCTTGGAGCCGACGCGCAGCGCCTCGTCCGCGGCCTGCGCGGGGACGGCGGCAAACCAGGTCATCGAGACCAACAGGGCGGCGCGCCAAAGGCTGCGGAGCAAGTGCATCCGGGCCAGTGTATAGACAACGCTTCGTTCGGCGTACCCGCCAATCTCCTACACGCCATGGTGCGCGGAGCCGATGCAAGCGGGCTGTGGCGAGGCTCATAGTCGATCGCCATGAAGTCCAAGCCCTCGAAGAAGAAATCCTCTCCCGCCCTCAAGAATGGTTTGCCCGGCCCCGAAGTCCACGGCTTGCGTGAACTCCCCGGCCTGCAGGTCGACGGCTACAGCCTGCAGTTGCGCGACAAGGACGGCTTCGTCGGCGACCAGGCCAGCCAGACCGCCTTCAGGGAATTGCTCGAACGCTGGCGCAAGCGCCGCCGCAAGGAAGGCCGGGATCCGCTGGGCCTCTCGCATTCGCGCAACCTCAGCAAGAAGGAACTCGACCACGCGCTGCAGGCGAAGAAGGCCTCGGAAGCCGCCGACGTGATGCATGGCGCCATCGAGGAGTTCGCCGAAGAGTTGGCCTACGTGATCCAGCGCTTCACCCGTCAGCCCTCATGGCAGAAGGTCGAGCGCATCGTGATCGGCGGTGGCTTTCCCGAAAGCGACGTGGGCGAGCGGGCCATCCTGCAGGCCAGCGCCATCCTCGAGGAGATGGGCGTGCATGTGCAGCTGGGTCGGCTCTCGCACAACGTGGACGACGGCGGCCTGATCGGCTGGGTGCACCTCACGCCGCCGGAGATGCTCAAGGGGCATGACGCCATCCTCGCGGTGGACATCGGCGGCACCAACATCCGCTGCGGCATCGTCAAGACGCGCCACCGCAAGGCGCGCGACTTCTCGCTCGCGAAGGTGGTGCGTCGCGTGAAATGGCGCCATGCCGACGACGGCCCGAATCGCGGCAGCATCGTCGAGCACATCGCCGAGATGCTGGAGGACATGGTGCGCTACAGCGAGCGCAAGAAGATCCGGCTCGCGCCTTTCATCGGCATCGGTTGCCCGGGGCTGATCCGCCGGGATGGATCGATCTCGCGCGGCGCGCAGAACCTGCCGGGCGACTGGGAGAGCCATGCCTTCCATCTGCCGAGCGAGGTGTGGCGCCGCATGCCGATGATCGGCTCGGGCCCGACGCTGGTGCTGATGCACAACGACGCGGTGGTGCAGGGCCTGAGCGAGCTGCCGTTCATGCGCGAGGTGAAGCACTGGGGTGTGCTGACCATCGGCACGGGGCTCGGCAACGCGAGCTTCACGAACCTGCCCTGAGCGGACGGGCTACAGATCTTCGGGCCGCAAGCCTTCGATGCCGACCTGGGCCGAGGTGCTGGCCAAGTTGCCCGCCGCATCGGCAGCACGCACCTCGATGTTCGCGGCACCGGTCTTCGCAGGCGTCCATGCGCAGGCGTAAGGCGCGGCGCGCAGGGTGCACACGGTCTTGCCGTCGATGATGAATTTCAACTCCGAAATGCCGACGTTGTCGGATGCCGTGGCGGTGAGCCGCGTGGCCACGCCTGCCGCGGCCGAAGCCGGCGCGGTCAAGGCGACGGTCGGCACCACGGCATCGGTCGGCGGAGTGACGATCACATTCGCGAAGGCAACCGCTGAGTTGCCAGCCATATCGAGCGCGATCACGCGGATGGTCTGCGTGCCCGGCGCCGTTGGCGTCCACGTACAGGTGTACGGCGACGCTGTGAAGGTGCAGATCGGGAGGCTGTTGGCACCGACCACCTTGATGCCAAAGACGCCCACGTTGTCGACCGCCACCGGTGCAAGGATCGTCGGCTGACCCACCGTGGCCATGGCCGGTGCGGCCAGTGAAACGGTCGGCTTGTAGGCATCGGGAATGCCGAGCGGCAGGTCGATCGTGAAAGCCGCTTGGCCTTGCACCGCCTTCTGTTCGAACGCGTCGAAGATGGTGAACCAGGTCGCGCCCGGTGCACGACCGGGCATCTGCGCCTTCACGAGCAGGTTGGTCTTGCCGACCGCGAAGCAGCTGAAGCCGCAGCGCCAGTCGAACGCGAAGAGGCCGTTGGCATCGGCCACGCCTTGCGCGAGCGGCTCCAGCGGTTTCTGTGCACCCGGGTCGCGCCACACAGAGACCTGCGCGCCTGCGAGCGCGGCACCGGTTTCGCGGTCCGTCACGCGCACCTGCGTGGCGGTGGTCGTGGCCATGTACTTCGAGCTGCCGAGCTTGGGCCAGTCGCTCCAGTCGGTGTTGATGTTGGCCTTGGTGCCTTCGGTGAAGCGGATCATCTCCAGCGTGGCGACGCGGTTGGCGGCGGGGTCGAAGCGCTCTTCGAACACGGTCCCCAGTAACGGATCGAGGCGCCACTGCTGGCGCTGCCACCAGTAGCGGTCGGTGATCCTGGCGAGTTCGAGGTCGGCCTTGGGCGTCACCTCGGTGGTGTCGGTCACGGCGATGGCGCTGTAGTACTCGCCCGAGCCCGCGCCGAACACGTGCTCCAGCTCGTGCAGCAGCGTCTTGAGCTGGCGGCCGAGGTAGTCCTTCTCGGTGGATTCGGGCGCGGCCTTGGTGATGGCGCGCGACAGGCGCAGCGGGTCGTGGATCGCGGTCCAGTTGAGATTCCAGGTCACGCCCTTGGGCGGGAAGGTGGTGCTCGTGGTCAGCCCGCCGTGGCTGTAGCCGCGCTGCGACTTCGAGATGCACAGCACGATCTCGCGCTCGGCCACGCCGTTGAAGCCGCACTGCGGCGCTGAGCCCGGCGAGACGAATTGCAGGTCCTTCGCCGGATCGAAAACGAAGCTGCGCACGGTCTCGCGCGTGAACACGGTGTTGATGTCGGCCACGTACTGCGCGAGCCGGCGGCCCGCTTCGGGCACGCCGATGTCGGCGGCGAGTTGCGGATCGACGAAGAGCTTCAGGCGATGGACGCTCGGCGTGGCACGGCCGACTTCGTCCATGGCCGCCCAGGTGGCGGAACTGAAAGAAGGCAGCAGCAATGCAAAAGCAAAAGGCATGGCTGCGCCCAGCCGGCGCGCACGCGCCAGCAGCGAATAAACGGATCGCATCGATTTTTTCCCCTTGGCTCAGGGGAACCCGGCAGTGATCAAAGGGACATCGCTTCAGGCGATCGGATGGACCCGAACTGCAAGAAGCACCATCTCCCCGCTCATGACCACCTTTGCCGGTCACGCTCCTGCATCGCATCGAGTTCGCCGAGGGCGATACGCCCTGAAGGGCGCCGATGCTTCTGAAGTGCGGGGACTGGTTGCGAATTTACGGAGTGAAGAGCGGACCGCTCATTCCCGAACACGAAACTGCGATAACCAGGAAGGCCTCGATTTTAAATTTCGACCCTGTAGGAATGGGTCTTTCCCGCGTGTCGTCAGTGCCTATTATTTAGGCACTAAATCACGGGGTGGAGGACGGATTGCGCTGGGCCATCACATCGCTGTGTGGCGTGCCGCCGGCCAGTGCCTTGTAGACCGTGACCAAGTTCACAGACAGGCGACTCGTGCTCTGTGCGTGGTCGCGGCGGGCCTGCAAGAGGGCACGGCGCGCGTCGAGTTCGACGCCGAAATCGGTGAGCCCGTTCGCATAGCGCGCATGCGCCAGCACGAGTGCATCGCGGCTTTGGCGCTCGCGCTCGACCAGTTCAGCGTGGCGCTGGCGCTCGGCGCTGTAGGCGTTGAGCGCGGTGTCGATCTCGTGCCAGGCCTTGAGCACCGTTTGCTGGAAGGCCACGGCCGCCTCCTGCTGCTGCAGCTCGCGCAGATCGACCGTGCTGCGGCGGCGGCCGTTGTCGAAGATCGGCAGGCTGAGCGACGGGCCGACATGCCATTGCCGGCCGCCCCAGTCGCCGAAGCGATCGCTCCCGACCGATTCGTAGCCGAAGCCTGCGCCCAGCGTGATGCGCGGATAGAGATCGGCCACGGCCACGCCGACGCGTGCGGTGGCGGCGTGCAGTTGCGCCTCGGCCGCGGCGATGTCGGGGCGGCGCCGTGCGAGGTCTGCGGGGAGGCCGAGTGCGAGGTCGGGCAGCGGTGGCGCGTCGCCCGTGCTGTCGGTGGTGGCATCGGCCAGTTCGGTGTTCAGCATGCCGGGCGGTGCGCCGATCAGCAGCGTGATGCGGTTCATCGCATCGGCTTCCTGTTGCAGCAGCGAGGGAATGCGCGCGCGCAGTTCGGCCAGCAGGGTGCGCTGGCGCACCGGGTCGAGGTCGGTAACGAGCCCGCCATCGGCGCGCGCCTGCACGAGCTCGAGCGACTCGGCGGCGGCCGCGATGTCGGCGCGCGCAATGCGCAGTTCGCGCTGCGTGCCGCGCAGTTCGAAGTAGTTGCGCGCGAGCTCGGCCTGCACGCTGAGTCCGGCCTGCTGCAGCATCGCGGCTGAAGCCGCTGTATCGGCGTCGGCCGCTTCCACCGCGCGTCGAACGCGGCCCCAGAGGTCGATTTCCCACGAGGCATCGAAGCCCGCCTGGTAGAGGTTGTAGGGCTCGCTGAGCGTGCGGATCAACTGCTCCTTGTTGGCGACCGAGGAGCCCAGCGCATCGATCATCCGCGTGGCCGCGCCGCTCTCGCTTTGCCGTTGCCGCGTGACGCCCGCGCTGGCGTTGACCTGCGGCCCGCGCTGGGCCGCCGTGGTGGCGCGCTGCACGCGGCTCTGTGCGAAGCGCAATGCGGCGGTCTGCAGGTCGGGATTGGCGGTGAGCACCATCGCTTGCAGCCGATCGAGCATCGGGTCGTTGAAGGCCTTCCAGTCGCCGGGCGTGAGGGATGCCGTGGGCGCGGTGCGGCGTTCGGCGCCAAGCAATGCGGGCGAGCCACCGTGCCAGGCCGACCAGTCGGCGGGCGCGTGTGGCTCCGAGGGCTTGTGGTCGGGACCCACGGCACAACCGCCGACGAGGAGTGCCAGCGCAGCAGCGGCCAGCGCGTTGCATGTGAAATGGAGAGTGAGAGGCATGAGGTGCTCCCGTGTTCAGACAAGACGATTGCGAAAGAGCCAGGCCGCCAGCGGCAGCGTGACGACCGCGATGATCGAGAGCGGAATCAGGTTGTGCCACACCGTGCCCAGCCCCACGCCCTCGAGGTACACGCGCTGCACCAGGTCGATGGCAAAGCGCAGCGGATTGGCCAGGGTGATCACCTGCAGCACGTGCGGCATGTTGCGCACCGGCGTGGTCAGGCCCGACAGCAGCATCATCGGCATCAGCAGCACGAAGGTGTAGAGCATGGCCTGCTGCATGTTGGCCGATACCGCCGAGATCGAGAGGCCGATGCCCACGCTCGCGACCGTGAAGAAGATGAGCCCGGTGTAGAGCGTGACCAGCGAGCCCGCCATCGGAATGCCGAACCAGAACATCGCCACCAGCAGGATCAGCGACGACTGCACGAGCCCGACCAGCACCGGCGGCAGCGCCTTGCCGATCATGATTTCGAGCGGCGACATCGGCGTCACCAGCAACTGGTCGAAGGTGCCTTGCTCGCGTTCGCGCGCCACCGAGAGCGCGGTGAGCAGCAGCGTCTGCAGCATGCTGAGCGCGGCGATCATGCCGGGCAGGAGGTTCCAGCGCGTCTCCAGGTTCGGGTTGAACCAGGCGCGCGATTCGATGACCAGCGGCGTTGGCGGTGCGCCCGCGCGCGTGCGCAGCTCGGCGTTGTAGCGCTCGACCACCGCGTTCACATAACCGGCCGCCGATCCCGCCGTGTTGGAGTTGCGCGCATCGAGAATCAGCTGGATGGGCGCGGGCTGCCCCGCGCTGAGCTGCCGCTCGAAGTCCGGCGCGATCTGGATCACGAGCAGCGCCTTCTCGGTGTCGATCACCTCGCGGATGTCGGCCTGCGTGCGCAGCGTGGCCACGCGGTGGAACACGCCCGTGCTGTCCAGGTGCGCGATGAGTTCCGTCGCCGCGCCGGTGCGGCTCTGGTCGAGCAGCGCATAGGGCACGTTGGTGAGGTCATAGGTGGCGCCGTAGCCGAAGATCAGGCTCTGCAGCAGCGCGGGTGCGATCAGGATGGCGCGCGTGGCCGGGTCCTTGAGGATGGTCAGCAACTCCTTGCGGC
The DNA here is from genome assembly GCF_017161115.1 of Variovorax sp. RKNM96. Taxonomy (GTDB): domain Bacteria; phylum Pseudomonadota; class Gammaproteobacteria; order Burkholderiales; family Burkholderiaceae_C; genus Variovorax. The sequence goes on from NZ_CP046508.1 coordinate 2,209,328, forward strand.
AGAGGTTGGCGACGCGGGCGAAGAAGTCGATCAGGGCGGTCATGGATGCGGCTTTCAGTCGAGGCTCTTGCGCGTCACCGCGCGGGCCAACATGAGCAAGCCCACTGCGTACGCCAGCAGGATCAGGCAGTTGCGCCAGATCAGCGGCCAGACGTCGCCCGCGAGGAACAGCGTCTTGATCAGGTCCATGAAGTAGGTGGCCGGCAACACATGGCCGATGACCCACACGGCCGTGGGCACGTTGCGCAGGTCGAACAAAAAGCCCGACAGCATCATCGAAGGCATGAAGGTCGCGATCAGCGCGACCTGGCTCGCAAGGAACTGGTTGCGCGTGACCGACGAGATCACGAGGCCCAGGCTCACCGCCACGATCAGGTAGAGCATCGAGCTGAACACCACCACGAACAGCGAGCCGTACATCGGCACCGCGAAAAGAAAGCGCGCGGCCAGCAGGCAGAGCGCCAGGCCCAGCATGCCGACGCCGAAATACGGAATGATCTTGGCCAGCAGTATCTCGACGGGCCGCACCGGCGTGACGAACAGCGCCTCGAGCGTGCCGCGTTCCCATTCGCGCGCCATCACCAGCGCGGTGAGGAAGGCGCCCACCAGCGTCATGATCAGCACGATCAGCCCCGGCACGAGGTACCAGGTGCTGGTGTTCGCGGCGTTGAACCACATGCGCTGCTCGACGGTGACGTTGCCCACGGGCGGCGCGTCTGCGCCAGAGGTGCTGCCGAGGCGGTCGGCCTGCCGCACGGCGGTCTGGGCGAGGGCACCACTCACGTAGGCGAGGATGATGGTCGCGCGGCCCGCGTCGGCGCCATGCACGATCAACTGCACGCGCGCGTTGCCCGCGGCCAGCGCGCGCGAGAAGTCGCTCGGAATGCGCACGATGCCATCGACCTTGCGCTCGCGCATCAGTTCCTCGGCGTCGTGCATCGAGCCGAGCAGCACCGGCGCGATGGTGGGCGAGAGCTGCAGGCCGGCAATGGCCTCGTGCGCGGTCGGCGAGGCGTCTTCCATCACCACGGCCACCGGTGCGTTCTTCACGTCGAGCGACATGCCGTAGCCGAAGATCAGGATCAGCACCATCGGCAGCAGGATGCCGATCGCGAGGTTGCTGCGGTCGCGCAGCAGCTGGCGGAATTCCTTGCGCGTGAGGGAAATCAGGCGTGACCAGAAGCCGCTCATGCCGTCGCTCCTTCCGGTTGCTTCGCCGCGGCTTCCTTGCCCTGGCGCCGCGCCTTCTCGACGATGCCGATGAAGGCCTGCTCCATGTCGATGCGCTTGCCGCCGTCTTCGCCCTCGAGCGCCTGCGTGCGCACTTCCTGCGGCGTGCCGATGGCGAGCACCTTGCCCGCGTCCTGGATCACGATGCGGTCGCAGTACTCGGCCTCTTCCATGAAGTGCGTGGTGATGACGATGGTGGTGCCGCCTTCGGCTAGCGCGGTGATGCGGCGCCAGAATTCGCGGCGCGCGAGCGGATCGGCACCGCTCGTAGGTTCGTCGAGGAACAGGATCTCGGGCTCGTGCAGGAGGCCGGTGGCCATGGCCAGGCGCTGCCGGTAGCCGCCCGGCAACTGGCCGCTGGGCGCATCGAGCTCGCGTTCGAGATCGAACTGGTGCAGCACCGTGTCCATGCGGTCGCGCAGCCGCTGCCCGCGCAGGCCGTAGGCACCGCCGAAGAACGAGAGGTTCTCGCGCACCGTGAGGTTGCCGTAGAGCGCAAACTTCTGCGAGACGTAGCCGATGCGCTGGCGGGCCTCTGCGCGCGCATGGCGCAGATCGACGCCGGCCACGCGCAACTGGCCACCGCTCGCGGGCAGGAGGCCGCAGAGCATGCGGAAGGTGGTGGTCTTGCCCGCGCCGTTGGGGCCGAGCAGGCCGAAGATCTCGCCGCGCCGCACCGAGAAGCTGGTGCTGGCCACGGCGACGAAATCGCCGAAGCGGCGCACGAGGTCCTTCACTTCGATGACGACCTCGTCGGGGTCGCCCTCGGCGGGGCTGGTGGTCGCGACTGCAGTGGTGCTCGGTGCGGATGCCTGCTGCGTGCGCAGCAGCGTCATGAAGCCGTCTTCGAGCCGTGGCGGCACCGGCTCCGCGCGGGCACCGGCCAGCAGTGTGGCAAGCGCCGCATCGTCCGTGTCCTTGCGGCGGATGAAGTGCACCTCGCCGCCTTGCGGCACGGCATCGACGATGTCCTGCTGCGCATCGAGCAGGCGGGCCTGCATCAGGCGCGGCGGCTCGCCCGCCGGCGGCGCGGCGATGAAGCACAGGCCCTGCGCGTGGTCGCGAATCTCGGCCGGCGTGCCCTCGGCCAGCAGCTTGCCCTCGCGCAGCACGAACACATGGCTGCAGCGCTCGGCCTCGTCGAGGTAGGCGGTGCTCACGATCACCGAGAGCTTCTCGTCGTCCACCAGCTGCTGCACGATCTGCCAGAGCTCGCGCCGCGAGAGCGGATCGACGCCGACGGTGGGCTCGTCGAGCAGCAGCAGGTCGGGCGAGCGCACCAGCGTGCAGGCCAGGCCCAGCTTCTGCTTCATGCCGCCCGAGAGCTTGCCCGCGGGGCGGTCGGTGAAGCGGCCGAGGTCGGTCATCTCCATCAGCCGGGCGTAGCGCTCGCGGCGCTTGTCCTTCGACACGCCATGCAGGTCCGCGTAGAGGTCGAGGTTCTCCTGCACGCTCAAGTCGTCGTAGAGGCCGAAGCGCTGCGGCATGTAGCTGATGCGGTCCTGCACCGCCTGCGGGTCGGCCGAGACGTCGATGCCGAGCACGCGCAGCTCGCCTTCGTCGGCGCGCATGAGGCCCGCCATGAGGCGCAGCAGCGTGGTCTTGCCCGCGCCGTCCGGACCGACGAGCGCGGTGAGCGTGCCCGCGGGGATGTCGAGCGACACGCCGGCGAGCGCACGCACGGGCTGCTTCGACGACTTGAGCGTGAAGCGCTTGTGCAGGGAGCGTCCGGCCACGGCCGGCCCGGTGTCAGGCATTCGGCAGCCTCCCGTGGGTTTTGCTCCTTCCCCCTCTGGGGGAAGGTTGGGATGGGGGCACGACGGCGCCGGTTGTGCCTTGGTGTTTCATCGAACGCCGCTTGCCCCCACCCCAACCCTCCCCCAGAGGGGGAGGGAGCAATGCAGGCGCAGGGGTTGCGAGCTGCGTCATTCAGGACTGCCCCGTCGAAGAAAGCTGCAGCCGCACGGTGGCCGGCATGCCGAGCCGCAGTCGGTCCTGCTTGTCGTCGACCATCACGCGGATCTCGTAGACGAGGCTGCTGCGCAACTCTTCCGTCTGCACGGTCTTGGGCGTGAACTCCGCCACCGACGCGATGTAGCCGACCTTGCCGGCGATGGCCTCGCCGGGCTGGCTGTCGGTGGTCACGCGCGCGGCCTGGCCCGGCTTCACGCGGCCGAGGTCGGCCTCGGCCACATAGGCGCGCACCCACTTGGGATCGGTGATGGCGAGCGTGAAGGCCGGGCGCTGCGGCGAGGCCATGTCGCCGGGTTCGAGCAGGCGCGCGCGCACCACCGCGTCGATGGGCGCCTTCAGCTCGGCCTCGGTGAGCTGGTGGTTCATGAGCGCGAGGTCGGCGCGCGCGGATTCGAGCTGGGCCTGCGCCTGCGCGATGTCTTCCTTGCGCGGGCCGGTGACGACGAGCTGCTGCGCCTTGCGGGCGTTGTCGAGCTGGGCGAGCGCGACCTTGCGTCTGGCCTGCGCGCTGTCGAGGTCCTGCTGGCTCACCGCGCGGCCGGCGGTGGTCTGGCTGATGCCCTGCAGGCGCGCGAGCTGCTGCTGTGCAAGGTCTGCATCGGCCTGCGCGGCGGCCACCTGCGCGCCGGCCTGCGCCACCTCCTCGGGGCGGCTGCCGGTCTTCAAACGCAGCAGGGCCTGCTCCTGCACGCCGATGCGCGCCTGCGACTGCGCCACGCGCAGCACGAGCGTGCGGGTGTCGAGCTTGCCGAGCAGTTGCCCGGCCCGGACGTGGTCGCCTTCGCGCACCGCGAGCTCGGCCACGCGGTCGTTGGCATTGAAGGCGAGCGAGACCTGGCGCACATCGACGTTGCCGTAGAGCACGAGCTGGTCCGACGGCGTGGCCGAGCGGTTGAAGTACCACCAGCCGCCGGCCACGGCGACCAATGCAACGACAGCCACGGCGATGAGGGGTTTCTTGTTCATGGGTCGGGTTCCTGCCCGTTTCCAGAACGGGGTGCGGCCGGATGTTATCAAATTGAAATTTGAATTTGAATTATTTCTTTGGTTCGATTAACCTCGACCCATGGCCACCCGTTCTTCCAATAGTTCTCCTGCGCGCACGCAGCGCACCGACGGCAACACCACGCGCCTGCACATCCTGGAGACCGCGGGCCAGCTGTTTGCCGAGCGCGGTTTCGCCGAGAGCACGAGCAAGGAAATCTGTACCCGCGCGGGCACCAACATGGCCGCGATCAACTACCACTTCAACGGCCGCGACGGGCTCTACGAGGCCGTGCTGATCGAGGCGCACCGCCAGCTCGTGAGCATCGACGAGCTGGTCAGCCTGGCCAGCGTGCAGACCGATCCGCGCCTGAAGCTGCGCGCCTTTCTCACCCACATGGTCGAGCTGGGCAGCCAGCCCACGGCGCCCTGGGGATTTCGCGTGGTGCTGCGCGAAGCCCTGTCGCCGTCGCCGGCGATGCCCGTGATGATCAAGCGGGCGGTGCTGCCCAAGGCCAAGCTGCTGCGCGGGCTGATCGGCGAGATCATGGCGTTGCCCGACGACCATCCCACGGTGCAGCGCGCGCTGATGTTCACCGTGCTGCCATGCATCGTGATGATGGTGGCGCCCAAGGACCTGGGCAACAAGGTGCTGCCGGCGATCAAGGACACGGAGGCGCTCGCGGACGACCTGATGCGCTACGTGTTCGCCGGCATCGACGCCCTGATGAAAGGCGCGACAGCCTCCGCGCCGGCTGCCTCTAAAGCTGGAAAGCGACGGTGAGCAGCAGCCCCTCGGCCACGTCGCGCACGAGGCCCGGGCGCCGCGCGCGATAGGGCTCGCCGGCCGAGGCCGTGGTGTCGATCCACTCGGCGAGCCAGTCGATCTCGTGCGGGCCGTAGAACACGACGTTCGCCTCGTGGTTCAGCAGCAGGCTGCGCAGGTCGAGATTGATCGAGCCGCACATCGCGAGCTCATGGTCGACCACCACCGCCTTGGCATGCGCCATGAAAGGCAGCATGCGAAAGCTCACGCCCGCGCGCGCCAGGTCGCGCATGGCGCGGGCGCGCACGAAGTCGGCCAGGCGGTGGTTCGACTGCGCGGGCATCGCGATCGTCACCTGCACGCCGCGTCGTGCCGCGAGCCGCAGCGCATCGCGTAGGCCGTCGCCGGGCACGAAGTAGGGCGTGATCGCGAGGATGCGGTGCTCGGCGCGGAAGCACGCGTCGATGAGCAGCGCGTGCGCGGTGTCTTCGGTCTGGTCGGGCCCGCTCGGCAGGAACTGCGCCATCGCGGTGCCGGGGCCCTGCGGCACGTCGTCGCAGGCGATGGCGCGTGCCTTGCGCGAGCGCACCGAGCTCCAGTCGTGATCGAACTGGCGGGCCGCGGCGGCCGCCACGTTGCCGCGCAGGTCGAACGAGAGATCGCGCCACGCCTCGGGGTGCTTGGCATTGCCCGTGAAGTACTCGCCCGCGAGGTTGCGCCCGCCCGACCAGAGCCAGCTGTCGTCGGCGATGGTGAACTTGCGGTGGTTGCGCAGGTTGCGCGGCCCGGTGCGGCGCAGGCTGAAGAAGGGACGGAACACCGCCACCTCGCCGCCCGCCGCGCGCAGCAGGTCGAAGTGATGGCGTGGCAGCGAGAGCGCGCCGAAGCCGTCGAGCAGCACCCGCACCTTGATGCCTTCGCGCGCCCGCTGCGCAAGCCGCGCGAGCACCGCGTGGCCGAGCGGGTCGTCGCCGATGATGAAGGTGCACACGTCGATGCGCTCGCGCGCGCCGTCGATCACCTCGAACAGCGCGAGCCGCGCGTGCTCGCCGTCGGCATGCAGGCGGATCGCGCAGCGCCCCGGCGGCGCGAGGCCGAAGCTCTCGATCAGGTCGGCAGCCCAGTGCCCCGGCGGCACCGAGCGCGGTGGACGCGGCGAGCCGGCCGGGCGCAGCTTGCGCTGGCCGAACAGCAGGTACATCGGCAGGATCAGGTAGGGCATCAGCACCAGCCCCATCACCCAGGCGATGGCGGTGGTGGGCGCGCGCTGCTCGCGGCGCGCGCGCGTGCTCAGTACGTAGACAAGCAGCGCAAAAGTGACGACGAGGAAATGCTGCGAGGGAGAAGGCAGCCAGTCGAACCCTGTATTCGGCATGGGCACCATGATGCCTCAGCGGGCTGGGGCCCGATCAGCGTTGCAGGAAGGCGGGCACGCCGCGGCCTTCGGAGGCGAGGAATTTCATCATCGGATCGACCACCGCATGCACCGCGGGCCGGTCGCGCACGCGGTTGCGCCAGGCGATGAGGCGCGGCGTCGCATCGGTCATGCCGGCGCCCTTGCGGTCGGCAAAGATGCAGGCCATGTAGAAGGCGATGTCCGCGAAGGAGTAAGGGCCCGCGAGGTACTCGCGCCCGGCGAGCAGGCCTTCCATCTCGCCGTAGTAGCGCGCGCAGGCGGCGCATGCGGCAACGGCGGGCGCGCTCCGCATGTCGTGCTGCAGCCCGAAGAGCTTGATGACGTTCGGAAAGAACACCTCATCGGACTTCTGCTCCAGCTGCCGCGCTCGTGCCCGGTCGGCAATGCCTTCGGGCCACAGGGCAGGGCTGGGATGCCGGTCTTCGAGATACTCGAAGATCTGCGTCGAGTCGAAGAGTTCGACCTCGCCGTCCATCAGCACCGGCACCTGCTGCTTGACGGGGTTGATGCGCAGCACGTCCGGATGCTTGGGCTCGTAGGCGTCGTCCTTGGTGAACGGCACCATCGTGAGCTCGAAGGGAAGGCCTTTTTCGAGCGCGGCGATCTGCACCTTCGCGCCGAACATGCTGAGGGGGCCTGAAAGGATTTTTGTGATGGTCGTCGTCATGCCCCCGACTTCACCAGAAACCGCGCCTCAGGTCGAGCCCCAGACCTCCTGCGCCGTCTCGACCACCAGGCGAAGCTTGTTGCGCTGCGCTTCCACCGCGATGTTGTTGCCGTGCACGGTGCTCGAGAAGCCGCACTGCGGCGAGAGCGCGAGCTGGTCGAGCGAGGCGTACTTCGAGGCGTCCTCGATGCGGCGCTTGAGTTCGTCCTTGTCTTCCATCTCGCCGAACTTGGTGGTCACGAGGCCCAGCACCACCGTCTTGCCCTTGGGCAGGTAGCGCAGCGGCTTGAAGTCGCCCGAGCGGGCGTCGTCGTATTCCATGAAGTAGGCGTCCAGGTCCATCTCCTTCAAGAGTGCCTCGGCCACCGGCTCGTAGTTGCCGGCCGCGGCATGCGTGCTCTTGAAGTTGCCGCGGCACAGGTGCATGGCCAGCAGCATGCCTGGGGGCTTCTGCGCGACCACCTTGTTGATGAAGGCCGCATAGCGATGGGGCAGCTCGTTCGGGTCGTCGCCACGCTTGCGCGCGGCTTCGCGCATGTGCTCGTCGCAGAGGTAGGCGAGGTTGGTGTCGTCCATCTGCACATAGGTGCAACCGGCCGCGGCCAGCGAGCGCAATTCGTCGCCGTAGGCCTTGGCCACGTCGTCGTAGAACACCGGGTCGAGCTCGGGGTACGCGTCTTTGCTGATGCCGGCGCGGCCGCCGCGGAAGTGCAGCATGGTGGGCGAAGGGATGGTCACCTTCGGCGTGCGGCCCGCGGAGACCTGGCTCTTGAGGTACTGGAAATCGGCGAGCTGGATGTCCTTGATGTGGCGCACCTTGTCGATCACGCGCATCGCGGGCGGCGCCAGTTCCTCGGTGCCGTCGGGCTTGCGGATGGTGACCGGAATGTCGGTCTTCACGCCGCCGAGCTGGTCGAGGAAGTCGATGTGGAAATACGTGCGGCGGAATTCGCCGTCGGTGATGCTTTTCAGGCCGATGTCTTCCTGGAACTTGACGATCTCGGTGATGGCCTTGTCTTCGACCGTGCGCAGTTGCTCGGGCGTGATCTCGCCCTTGGCTTTCTGCTCACGCGCTTCGAGCAGGTATTTGGGGCGCAGGAAACTGCCGACGTGGTCGTAGCGTGCGGGCAGGGCGGCGTGCTGGGACATGGGGTGAACTCCGTCGTGGGCTGATAACGAACGGAGCATCCTATCGCCTTCGAAAGCGGCTTGTTTGTATACGTTAATGTCAGTGTTTACCCTTGAATTAGGCGTTTCGAAGTAGATATTTTCTGATTTCTGTATACATTGGGTATTCATGAAAACGCCCACGAACGCCTTTCCATTGAACGCCTGGTACGCCGCCGCCTACGACGTCGAAGTGCGCCACGCGCTCCTGCCCCGCACCATCTGCAACCAGAAGGTGGTGCTGTTCCGCCGCACCGACGGGCAGGTCGCCGTGCTCGAAGACGCCTGCTGGCATCGCCTCATGCCGCTGTCGCTCGGCCGCCTCGAAGGCGACGAGCTGGTCTGCGGCTACCACGGCCTCGTCTACAACAGCCAGGGCCGCTGCACCCACATGCCGAGCCAGGAAACGCTCAACCCCTCGGCGTGCGTGCGCAGCTTTCCCGTGGTCGAGAAGCACCGCTTCGTGTGGATCTGGCCCGGCGATCCGGCCAAGGCCGACCCGGCGCTGGTGCCTGACATGCACTGGAACGACGACCCCGCCTGGGCCGGCGACGGCAAGATGATTCGCGTCAACTGCGACTACCGGCTCGTGGTCGACAACCTCATGGACCTCACGCACGAGACCTTCGTGCACGGCTCGTCGATCGGCAACCGCGAAGTGGCCGAGGCGCCTTTCGTCGCCACGCACGGCGACCGCTCGGCGACCGTCACGCGCTGGATGGAAGGCATCGATGCGCCGCCGTTCTGGGGCGGCCAGATCCGCCATGCGCGCGGCTACACGGGCAAGGTCGACCGCTGGCAGATCATTCGTTTCGAAAGCCCGTGCACGGTGAACATCGACGTCGGCGTGGCCGAGGCGGGCAGCGGCGCAGTGCCGAAGAACGGCGACCCCGGCGACCGCAGCAAGGGCGTCAACGGCTACGTGCTCAACACCATCACGCCCGAGACCGACAAGACCTGCCTGTACTTCTGGGCCTTCGCACGCAACTACTGCCTCGGCGAGCAGCGCCTCACGCACGAGCTGCGCGAGGGCGTGGCCGGCATCTTCCGCGAGGACGAGCTGGTGCTCGAAGCCCAGCAGAAGGCGATGGACGACCACCCCGACCACCAGTTCTACAACCTCAACATCGACGCCGGTTCGATGTGGGCACGCCGCTTGATCGATCGCATGGTCGAGAAGGAAAAGCCCGCGCGCGCCGCGATCCCGATCCGTCCCGTCGAAGAGAAGCAGGCCGCATGAAGGGCGCAGTGGTTTCCCCCATCGAGCCCGGCGACACCGGCAGCTCGCAGGCCGTGAAGGCGCAGTTGCGGCTGCGCGAAATGATCCTTGCGGGCGAACTGCCCGGCGGCGCGCGCATCGCCGAGGTCGCCATTTCCGAACAGCTCGGCGTGTCGCGTACCCCGGTGCGCAGCGCATTGATGCGTCTTGAACAGGAAGGCCTGCTCGAAGCGCTGCCCAACGGCGGCTACGCGGTGCGCACGTTCTCCGAGCGCGATGTGGCCGATGCCATCGAACTGCGCGGCACGCTCGAAGGCCTGGTCGCCCGGCTCGCGGCCGAGCGCGGCGCGGCGCCCGTGGTGCTGCGCGAAGCGCGCGCATGCCTGACCCGCATCGACGAGCTGCTGCGCGAACCCGCGCTCGACGACGCGGCGTTCTCCCGCTACGTCACGCACAACGAGAAATTCCATGCGCTGCTGTGCGAGATGGCCGGCAGCCCGGTTATCGCGCAGCAACTGGAGCGCGTGGTCAACCTGCCGTTCGCCTCGCCCTCGGGCTTCGTCATCGTGCAGGCCAATTCGCCGGCCGCGCGCGACATGCTCGTGATCGCGCAGGACCAGCACCTGCAGGTGCTCGACGCCATCGAATCCGGCGAGGGCTCGCGCGCCGAGGCGCTGATGCGCGAGCACAGCCGCATCGCGCGACGCAACCTGCGCGAGGCGCTGCACGGCACGCCGACCGCCGAGCAGCGCCCGCTGCCCGGCGTGCAGCTGATCCGCCGACGCGGCTGATCGATTTCTCTTTTTCCCTGTTGGTGTTCCCCGATGAAAAGCGATCTTCAATGGATGCAGGCGCAGGTCGCTGCGCTGCGCGACGTCACCCCCACGGTGCGCGAGTTCGAACTCCGGCCCGAGGCGGGCTTTGCCGTGTCGTATGAACCCGGCGCCCACCTGCAGGTGCAGGTGATGACGGCGCAGGGCAGGCTGCAGACCCGCTCGTACTCGCTGGTCGGCGAGGGCGACGGCCAGTGCTGGCGCATCGCGGTCAAGCGCCTGGACGACGGCCGCGGTGGCTCGCTCGCCATGTGGCAACTGGCGCCCGGCGACCGCCTGCAGGTGAGCGCGCCGCAAAACCACTTTCCGCTCGACCTCTCCGCGCCCGGCTACCTGCTGGTGGCGGGCGGTATCGGCATCACGCCGCTGGTGCTGATGGCGCAGCGCCTGGGCGCCCATGCAAAGCGCAGCGGCGTGCCGGTGAAGATGCTCTACGGCGCCCGCCATGCCGGCGAATTCGGCTATCTCCCGCACTTGCAGGAGGCGTTGGGCGAAGGCGTCGTCGCGCACGAAGGCGCGGCCCCCATCGACTTTGCCGCCGCCATCGCCGAGTTGCCGCCTGGCGGCCAGCTCTACACCTGCGGCCCGGTGCCGATGCTCGAAGCCGTCAAGCGCGCCTGGGAGGCGGCCGGCCGTGCCCCTGCGGACCTGCGCTTCGAGACCTTCGGCAGCAGCGGCCGCCTCGCGACGCAGGCCTTCACGGTGCGCATCCCCCGGCACGACCTGGCGATCACGGTGCCTGCCGATTGCACGCTGCTCGAAGCACTCGACGCGGCCGGCGTGCAGACGCTCTGGGACTGCAAGCGCGGCGAATGCGGCCTCTGCGCCATGGACGTGCTCGCGGTCGATGGCGAAGTCGATCACCGCGACGTGTTCCTGAGCGCCGACGAAAAAGCGGCCACCACCCGCATCTGCGCCTGTGTGTCACGTGCCGTGGGTACGCTCACGCTCGATTCCGCTTATCGCGCCGACTAGCTGAAGCACCTTGCGCGATCATCGCGCAGTTCATTTATTGATCGCGCAACAAAGGCCCGCGCGAGGGGCCGGCTAGGTGATTGCCTGCTCCGCCGAATGTTGCAAAGTGTTGAAAATAGCCCCGGTTTCGCATTCCGTCCCTCCTAGGAAAACCTCATGCAAAGACGCCATCTCATCCAGACCGCGGGCCTCTCGGCGATCGCGCTCTCCGCCGCGCTCGCGGCGCCCTTCGCCAGCGCCCAGGACAACAAGTTCAAGATCGGCCTGATCCTCCCGATGACCGGCCAGTCGGCCTCCACCGGCCGCCAGATCGAAGCCGCGGCGCGCTTGTACATGGCGCAGAACGGCGACACCGTGGCCGGCAAGAAGATCGAGCTGATCGTCAAGGACGACACGGGCCTGCCCGACGTGACCAAGCGCCTCGCGCAGGAACTGGTGGTGAACGACAAGGTCAACGTGCTCGCCGGCTTCGGCCTCACGCCGCTGGCCCTGGCCGTGGCACCGATTGCCACGCAGTCGAAGACGCCCGAGGTCGTGATGGCCGCGGCCACCTCCAGCATCACCGAAGCCTCGCCCTACATCATTCGCTCCAGCTTCACGCTGCCGCAGGTGTCGGTCGCCATGGGCGACTGGGCGCCGAAGAACGGCGTGAAGACGGTGGTGACGCTCGTGGCCGACTACGGCCCCGGTAACGACGCCGAGAAGTTCTTCAGCGAGCGCTTCCAGCTCAACGGCGGCAAGGTGATCGAAAAACTCCGCGTGCCGCTGCGCAACCCCGACTTTGCGCCGTTCCTGCAGAAGGTGCGCGATGCCAAGCCCGATGCGCTGTTCGTCTTCGTGCCCTCGGGCGCGGGCGCGGCGGTGATGAAGCAGTTCCTGGAACGCGGCATGGACAAGGCCGGCATCCGCATGATCGCCACCGGCGACGTGACCGATGACGATCAACTGAACGACATGGGCGACGGCGCGCTCGGCGTGGTCACCTCGCACCACTACTCGGCCGCGCACCCGTCGGCCGCGAACAAGAAGTTCGTCGAGGCCTTCCAGAAGGCCAACCCCAAGATGCGCCCCAACTTCATGGCCGTCGGCGGCTATGACGGCATGCGCGTGATCTACGAAGCGCTCAAGACCACCAAGGGCCAGGGCGGCGGCGAAGCGCTGCTGGCGGCCATGAAGGGCCAGGTCTTCGAGAGCCCGCGCGGCCAGGTGCTGATCGATGCGCAAACGCGCGACATCGTGCAGGACGTGTACCTGCGCAAGGTCGAGAAGAAGGACGGGCAGCTCTACAACGTCGAGTTCGACGTGATCAAGGGCGTGAAGGACCCCGGCAAAGCCAAGTAAGGCCCCCGACCGTTCGGACGACCCCGTCCGTTCGGCCTGAGCTTGTCGAAGGCTTGCGCGCAACGCGCGCCGGCTTCGACAGGCTCAGCCCGAACGGTGGTCGGCGAACTCCGACGGTGGCGGCAAACCTCGTACGGTAGTCAGCGAATCCGAACGGCAGCAGGCCCCTCCGAACAGCTGTCAGAAATCTCATGCTCACCATTCTTTTCGACGGCATCGCCTACGGCATGCTGCTCTTCGTTCTCGCCGTCGGGCTGGCCGTGACGCTCGGGTTGATGAACTTCATCAACCTCGCGCACGGTGCCTTCGCCATGGCGGGCGGCTACCTCACTGTGTTCGCGATGCAGAAGCTCGGCATGCCGTTCCTGGCTTGCCTGCCGTTCGCGTTCATCGTCGTTGCGCTCGCCGGGGCCTTGCTCGAACGCACGCTCTACCGGCCGATGTACGGCAAGCCGCACCTGGACCAGGTGCTCTTTTCCATCGGCCTCGCCTTCATGGCGGTGGCCGCCATCGACTACTTCGTCGGCTCGTCGCAGCAGAACGTGCAACTGCCCGAGTGGCTGCGCGGCCGCACCGAGATCGGCGACGGCGCGCTGCTGCTGGGCATGGGGCACTACCGGCTCTTCATCATCGGCGTGTGCGCGGTGCTCACCGTCGTGCTGCAGCTCATCCTTTCGAAGACGCGCTTCGGCAGCCGGCTGCGTGCCGCGGTCGACGACCCGCGCGTGGCGGCGGGCCTGGGCATCAACGTGAACATCGTGTTCCTGCTGACCTTCGCCGTGGGCTCGGGGCTTGCGGGGCTGGGCGGTGCGCTGGGCGCTGAGATCCTCGGGCTCGATCCGACCTTTCCGCTCAAGTACATGATCTATTTCCTGATCGTGGTGTCGGTCGGCGGCACCTCGTCGATCACCGGGCCGCTCGCGGCCGCGCTGCTGCTCGGCATTGCCGACGTGGCGGGCAAGTACTTCATTCCGAAGATGGGCGCGTTCACCGTCTACCTGCTGATGATCCTGATCCTGATGTGGCGGCCGCAAGGGTTGTTCACGCGCAAGGGAGGGCGTTGAGATGAGCGCGCCTTCTTCCTCTTCTTCGACGGCAACCTACGAATCGGCCCTGCTGCGCACCGCGCGCTGGCGGCCGTGGGAGTTCGTGGTCTGGGCGGTGGCCTTCGCGCTGCCGCTGGTGATGCCCTCGCACTCGCTGCTGGTCAACGAGATTGCCATCGTCGCGCTGTTCGCGATGTCGCTCGACCTGATCCTCGGCTACACCGGCATCGTGTCCCTCGGCCATGCCGCGTTCTTCGGCTTCGGCGCATACGCAGCGGCGCTGTTCGCCAAGCTCGTGATGCCGGACCCGACCGTCGGGCTGGTGTTCGCGACCGTGCTCTCGGCGCTGCTGGGCCTCGTGGCCAGCGTGACGATCCTGCGCGGCAGCGACCTCACGCGGCTGATGGTCACGCTCGGCACCGCGCTGCTCCTGCTCGAACTGGCCAACAAGCTCGACTGGCTCACCGGCGGCGCCGACGGCTTGCAGGGCGTGGTGATGGGGCCGGTGCTGGGCCTCTTCGAGTTCGACCTGTACGGCCGTACCGCCGCCTGGTATTCGCTGGCGGTGATGCTGGTGCTGTTCCTGGTGATGCGCCGGCTGGTGCATTCGCCGTTCGGCGCGACGCTCAAGGCGATCCGCGACAACCGGCTGCGTGCGATGGCCATCGGCATTCCGGTGGTGTCGCGGCTCGCGGTCGTCTACACCGTGGCGGCCGGCATCGCCGGCGCGGCGGGCGCGCTGCTTGCGCAGACCACCGGCTTCGCCTCGCTCGACGTGCTGGCCTTCGACCGCTCGGCCGACGTGCTGCTGATGCTGGTGATCGGCGGCGTGGGCTGGCTCTATGGCGGCGTGGCGGGCGCCATCGTCTTCAAGCTGCTGCAGAACTGGCTCTCGGCCGTGACGCCGCAGTACTGGATGTTCTGGATCGGCCTCATCCTCGTGCTGCTGGTGCTCGTGGGGCGCGACCGCCTGCTCAAGCCTTGGACGTGGTTCGGCATGGGCAAGAAGAAAGGCGGTGCGGCATGACCACCACCGACACCGTGCTTTCGACGCAAGGCCTGGTGATGCGCTTCGGCGGCATCACGGCCACCAACAACGTCACGATGGAATTGAAGCGCGGTGCACGCCATGCGCTCATCGGCCCGAACGGGGCCGGCAAGACCACGCTGATCAACCTGCTGACGGGCGTGCTCACGCCGACCGAAGGCCGCATCACGCTGCTGGGCGAAGACATCACCACGCTCGCGCCGCACAAGCGCGTGGCGCGCGGGCTGGTGCGCACCTTCCAGATCAATCAGCTGTTCGATTCGATGACGCCGCTGGAAACGCTGGCGCTCGTGGTGTCGCAGCAGAAGGGCATCGCCGCGCAATGGTGGCGGCCGCTCGGCGGCACCAAGGGGATCGCGGAGCGGGCAGGGCAACTGCTGGAGCAGTTCCACCTGGCGGACGTCGCGAAGCAGCAGACGAAATTCATGGCCTACGGCAAGCGCCGCCTGCTGGAGATTGCCATCGCACTCGCCTGCGAGCCGCGCGTGCTGCTGCTCGACGAGCCCGTGGCCGGCGTGCCCGCCGGCGAGCGCGAAGAGCTGCTGCAGACCGTGGCCGCATTGCCGGCCGATGTGTCGGTGCTGCTGATCGAGCACGACATGGACCTGGTGTTCAGCTTCGCCGACCGCATGACGGTGCTGGTCAACGGCACGCTGCTGACCGAGGGCGACCCCGAGACCATCGCCAACGATCCGAAGGTCAAAGAGGTCTATCTGGGCCACGGAACGGAGAACGCCCATGTCTGAGCTGCTGCGCATCGAGAACCTGAGCGCAGGCTACGGCGAGGCCGTGGTGCTGCACGACGTGGCGTTCGCGCTCGGAGAAGGCCAGACGCTCGCCCTGCTGGGGCGCAACGGCACGGGCAAGACGACGCTGATCAACACGCTGGCGGGCGCCACGCGCCAGCACGGCGGCACCATCGCGCTTGGTGGGCAGGCGCTGCACAAGCTGGCACCGCATCAACGTGCCGCGGCAGGCATCGGCTGGGTGCCGCAGGAGCGCAACATCTTCAAGTCGCTCACGGTGCACGAGAACCTGACGGCCGTGGAGCGTCCGGGCAAGTGGAACCCGCAACGCGTCTACGAGATGTTCCCGCGCCTGGCCGAACGCAAGACGAACCTCGGCACGCAGCTCTCGGGTGGCGAGCAGCAGATGCTGGCTGTCGGCCGTGCGCTGGTGCTGAACCCCAAGCTGCTGCTGCTCGACGAACCGCTCGAAGGCCTCGCGCCGATCATCGTGGAAGAACTCCTGCGCGCCATCCGCCGCATCACGCAGGACGAAGGGCTGGCCGCGATCATCGTGGAGCAGCACCCGCAGGCGATCCTCGCGATTTCCGACCACGCGGTGGTGCTCGACCACGGCACCATCGTCCACACCGACAGCGCGGCGGCATTGCGCAGCCAGCCCCAGGTGCTCGAACGGCTGCTGGGCGTGGCGCGGTAGCGGCCCCAACGAACAACGAAGGAGACAGACAGATGGCGATCCCGAAGACAGTGTTTTGCGGGGGCGCCATGCTGGCGGCCGCCGCGTTGCTCGCCGCGTGCGGCACCCCCACCGGGCCGAGGGCGCTCACGCTCGGCGGCGAGCCGGCGACGGCCTGCGCGGCCCTAGCTGCGCCGATCGCACCCGCTGCGATCGGCCTGCCGAGCGGCGCCGCAACCGTCGACTCGGCGACCCTCGTTGCCGCATCCCCGCTGGCGGTCGCCGAGCGCGGGCCCAGCCCCGCGGCGCGCATCACGCCGGTGACGCCCGCGCACTGCAAGGTGCTCGGGCGCATCGCACCGCTCGATGCGAGCGCGCCGCCGATCCTGTTCCAGGTCAACCTGCCGCTCGCATGGAACGGGCGCAGCGTGCAGTACGGCGGCGGTGGCTTCAACGGCGTGCTGATCACCGGCCTCTCGCTGGTGCCGGCCGGCCGCTTCGACCAGCCCACGCCGCTCGCGCAGGGCTATGTGACCTACGGCACCGACTCGGGCCACCAGAACGTGCAGGGCCAGCCGCCGCAGGCCTTTGCGCTGAACGACGAGGCACTCGCGAACTTCGCGCATGCCTCGTACAAGAAAGTGCGCGACGTGGCGGTGGCGCTGATGCAGCGCGCTTATGGGCAGGCGCCGCAAAAGCTGTATTTCATGGGCAGTTCCGAAGGTGGGCGCGAGGCGCTCACGATGGCGCAGCGCTACCCGCAGGACTTCGACGGCATCTTCAGCCGCGTGCCGGTGATCAACTGGACCGGGCTGCAGCACGCGGGCACGCGCAACGGCATCGCGACCTTCGGCGAAGGCTGGCTGCGGCCTGCGCAGGTGCAGCTGGTACACAACGCGGTGCTCGCAGCGTGCGATGCCGCGGACGGCGCAACGGACCGCATCGTGTCGAATCCGGTGGCATGCCTACAGCGCTTCGATCCGGCCACCTTGCGCTGCGCGGCGGGCACGAGTGGCGACAGCTGCCTGAACGATGCGCAGGTGCAAGCCGTGCGCACGCTGCGCTCGCCGTGGCGCGCGCCCGTGCCGTTGGCCCACGGCGTCACCGAATATCCGGGTTGGGGCATCGGTGGCGAAGGCACGCCCGCCTTCGCCTCGATGGGCGGCTGGAACGCATGGTGGACCGGCACCGCCGCACCGACCGTGCCGCCGCAGCCGAGCAACGGCATTGCGTGGTTCTACGGCAGCGGCGCGCTGCAGTACTTCTATGCGCGCAATCCATCGCTCGACGTGCGCAACTACCGTGCGGAAGATTTCGCGGCGCGCATCGCCACCGTGTCGCAGTTGATGGACTCCACCAACCCCGACCTCGCCGCCTTCAACGCGCGTGGCGGCAAGCTGCTGATGCTGGAGCACATGGCCGACTACGCGCAGAGCCCGTTCGCCGGCATCCGCTACTACGAGTCGGTGGTGGCGCGCATGGGGCGCGACAACGTGGACCGCTTCATGCGCCTTTACACCGCGCCCGGTGTGGACCATGTGGGCAGCGGCGCGCCCGCGAATGTCGACATGCTCGGCGCGCTGGCCGACTGGGTCGAGCGCGGCCGTGCGCCGGCCGGTTTGCAACTTGCCGAGCAGGAGGTGCAGCCGCCGTTCAAGACCATCCGCGCACGTCCGCTGTGCGAGTGGCCGCTGTGGCCGCGCTATGTGAGCGGCGATGCGTCGCAGGCGGCGAGTTTCCAGTGCAGCAAGTAGCGCCTGTCCTCGCGCGGGCACGCTTCTGAGAGGGCGATCTTCAAAGGCCGATTGAAAGAGTTTCCGGATCGAGAGGCTTTTTCAAACGGCGGTGTCATCGCAAACTGCAGCCATCCGAACTTCATGCCGCAGGAAACGAATACATGAGCACCGTCCCTCTGATCAGCATCGCCGTCCTGAAGGCCAAGGCCGGCCAGCGCGAGGCGCTTCGCGCCGCCTTGAGCGCCCTGGTGCCCTCCACGCGGGAAGAGCCCGGCTGCCTCGACTACACCCTGTTCGAACTGCGCGACGAGCCCGGCAGCTTCTATATGCGAGAGTCGTTCAAGGACCAGGCCGCGCTGGATGCGCACTTCGCAACACCGTATTTCCAGGCATTCGAGAAGCGGTTCGACGAGTTGCTGGCCGTGCCGATCCGGCTGGTCTTCCTGGAGAAGGTCGCCTAGATCGCGCAGCCGTCGGGCCCGCACACGGCGGGCGCTGCTGCGGATTGCGGCGGCGCGGCCAGCGTGGCGAGCTGCGCCTTCCATTCATCCGCGCGACCGAGCCAGGGGCCGATGTCGATGCGGCCTGCGAGGCCATCGGGCTGGGTCAGCACGAAGGTAGGAAAGCCTTGGCCGCCTGAGCGTTGCAGCAACTGGCGGCTCGCGGCGATGTGTGCCGCCGTGGCATCGCCCGAGAGGCGCGCGAAGGCTGACGCGAA
The DNA here is from genome assembly GCF_017161115.1 of Variovorax sp. RKNM96. GTDB lineage: Bacteria > Pseudomonadota > Gammaproteobacteria > Burkholderiales > Burkholderiaceae_C > Variovorax. The sequence continues at coordinate 2,227,871 of NZ_CP046508.1, forward strand.
AGCCTCGGCATCGAAGCCGAGTTCAACGGCCAAGGCCTTGAGCACATCCGCATCGGCGATGCGCCTGCCTTCGACGTAGTGGGCGTGCTGCAGGCGATGAATCATGTCGAGCCCGCCGCCTTCGCGCAGCGTCTCGGCCGCGAGGATCGCGGTGGTGGGCGGTTCGGAGTCCATCACTGCGCCGGTGTCCCGCAGCAGCTCCTCGAAGTAGGCCTCGCCGAACGGCTGGCCCGTGAGTTCGGCGATGCGCCGGTCGTGCGGCATCACGTACTCGCGCCATTGCGGAGTGATCGCACGGCGGTTCGCGCCGGTCATCATCCCGCCACCGTGGAACTCGACCTTCAGCCCCGGCACGCCGCGCGCCGCATCGACCAGCGGCGCGGCGGCATAGCACCAGCCGCAGAGCGGATCGAAGATGTAGTGCAGTGTGGCGGTGTTGCCGTTGCTCACTGCGGCCACTTCATTTCTCCCTTGATGACCTTGGCGCCGAGTTCCAGCGACGAGGCGCCTTCCAGCTTCGGGTAGCGCTTCTTCATCGCGGCGATGAGCGCGGCCGAGTCCTTGGCTTTCTTCGCTTCGGTCTCGAAGGCTTGCAGGTAGCTGCGCGTGAACTTCACCGAGGCCACCGTGTGCGGCGCCGAGCCGTTCGCGTTCGGCAGGTAATGGCCGGGCACCACGGTCGTGGGGTGCAGGGCTTCGATGCGGCCGAGCGTCTTGATCCAGTCGCGGCGCGATTCGGGCGTTTGCGTATCGGCCATCCACACATGAGCGTTGGCCCACACGGGGATGCCGCCGGCCACGGCCTTGAGCGACGGAATCCATACGACGGTGTGGTCGGGCGTGGGGCCGTCGAGCCCGACGATCTGGATCTTGCGGCCTTCGAGTTCGAGGCTGTCGCCTGTGAGCGGCTGCGGCACGATCACCGCCTTGGGGGCGTTGTCCTTGAGGATCGGGCCCCAGTGCGCGAGCTTGCCGTCCTTGGAGGCCTGGATCGCGGCCACGGTCTGCGGCGTGGCGACGATCTTCGCGTCGGGGAAGGCGGCCTGGATCACGTCGAGGCCGAAGTAGAAGTCGGGGTCGCTGTGGCTGATGTAGACGGTGGTCAGCTTCTTGCCGCTGGCCTTGATCTTCTGCACCAGTGCTTCGGCGTCGTTGCGCTGGAACTGCGCGTCGATCAGCACGGCATCGGTCTGGCCGGTGACGAGTTCGGACGACACAGGGAACATCGACTTGGCGCCGGGGTTGTAGACGTCGAGCTTGAGCGGCTCGGCGGCCTGAGCGGCCAGGGGTGCGAGGGCGAGGGTGGCGGAAAGGGCGGCAGCGGAAAGGAGGGCTCTACGGAACATGGCGGTCTTTCGGTCGATTGGATGAGGTGACAGCGTGAACAGACCGAATGCTAGGTTGCCGGAAGTGAAACAAAAACCACCGCCGCCACAATGGATCGTTTCTGTTATCGGACGAATCAGGTGTGTTCCGCGCGGTCCGTGGCGCACCGCTCGAGGTGCGCAACGAGCAACTGCGCCGACGGCGACAGCGCCGCCTCGCTGCGAAAGCAGATCGCAAAGCGCCGGCGCGCCCAATCGTCCATGAGCGGCATCAGGCGCAGTCCGAAGGCCTCGGTGAAGGGCCGCGCAACTTCCGCCGGCACCACGCTGATGGCCAGCCCGGCGCGCACCACGCGCAGCGCCGCATCGAAGTTGGACACCAGCACCCGGTACACGAGCGGCTTGCCTGCGACGGCCGCCTCGCGCGCGAGCATCAGTTGCACGGCGCTCAGCGCGGGCATGCCGACGAATTCGTGGTCCAGCACCTGTTCGAAGCGCACTGCCTCGTGGCGGGCCACGGCGTGCGACGGGTGCGCGACGATCGCCAGGTGGTCCGAGCGGTAGTCGCGCCGTTCCAGCCCCTCGAGATCGGCCGCGTCCCAGCACAGGCCGATGGACGCGCTGCCTTCGCGGATGCCCCGGACGATCTCGGGGCTCACGCGTTCCTCCATGTCGACCCGGATGTTGCGGTGCGTGGGGTCCTGCAGGAAACCGGCCACGTCCTCGGCCAGCGATTCGGCCATGACGGAGGCCGAAGCCAGGATGCGCACATGACCGCGCGCCCCGCCGGCGTAGGAAGCCATGTCGCGCTCGATGCGGTGGGCGCTGCCGAGCATGGCGCGGGCGTGTTCGAGCAGGGTTTCGCCGGCGGGCGTGGGCACCACGCCGCGGCGCTTGCGCAGCAGGAGCGGCGTGCCGACGGTGTCCTCCAACTGCGCGAGGCGCTTGCTGATCGCCGAGCCGACGATGCTGGCCTGCTCGCCGGCGCGCGCGATGCTGCGGGTTTCGCAGACGGCGACGAACAGGCGCAGGGTGGTCAGGTCGAGGTCTCTCATGATGTTCCGTTCTGGAAGCAAGTGGCTTCCAAAATATACCTTCTGAACCGAATCGGAACTTCTAACATCGACGCTGTACCCCCACGACGGAGACAAAGACTTGATTCACGCTTTCCTGCCGCCCCGCGCGGTCGTTCGCGAAGTGGGGCTGCGCGACGGGCTCCAGAGCATCGCCCGCGTGCTGCCCACCGCACACAAGCTCGAATGGATCCGCGATGCGCACGCGGCCGGCCAGCGCGAGATCGAAGTCGGCTCGTTCGTGCCGGCGCACCTGCTGCCGCAACTGGCCGACACGGCCGAATTGCTGGCCTACGCCAAGACGCTGCCGGGCCTTTTTGCCTCGGTGCTGGTGCCCAACCTCAAGGGCGCCGAGCGCGCCATCGCGGGCGAGGCCGACCTGATGATGGTGCCGCTCTCGGCGAGCCACGCGCACAGCCTGGCCAACCTGCGCAAGACGCCCGACGAGGTGGTGGCCGAGGTCGGCCGCATGCGCGCCGCGCGCGATGCGGCGGGCTCGAAGACGCTGATCGACGGCGGCGTGGGCACGGCCTTCGGCTGCACGATCCAGGGCCGCGTCGAACCCGATGAAGTGCTGCGCCTGATGCAGGCGCTGCTCGATGCGGGCGCCGATCGCGTGAGCTTGGCCGACACGGTGGGCTACGCCGATCCGGCGATGGTCCGCAGCCTGTTCGAGCGCGCGCTGCGCATCGCGGGCGACCGCCTCTGGTGCGGCCATTTCCACGACACGCGCGGCCTCGGGCTCGCGAATGCCTACGCGGCGCTGGAGGTTGGCATCACGCGCTTCGACGCGTGCCTCGCCGGGATCGGTGGCTGTCCGCATGCGCCTGGGGCGAGCGGCAACGTCGATACCGAAGACCTCGTCTTCATGCTGGAGAGCATGGGCGTCGCGACCGGCGTAGACCTGCAGCAGCTGCTCGACCTGCGCAAGCGCGTGGCCGGCTGGCTCGAGGGCGAGACGCTGCAGGGCACGGTGTGGCGTGCGGGTTTCCCGAAGACCTTCGTGCCGACGGCCGTAGCCCAAGAGGTGGCCGCATGAGCGCCGCCGTGACCGAGAAAAAACGCCTGCCGCTCGCCGGCATCCGCGTGGTCGAGTTCACCCACATGGTCATGGGCCCGACCTGCGGCATGGTGCTGGCCGACCTGGGCGCGGAAGTCATCAAGGTCGAGCCGATCGATGGCGACCGCACGCGGCATCTGCTGGGCGCGGGGGCGGGCTTCTTCCCGATGTTCAACCGCAACAAGAAGAGCATCGCGCTCGATCTGCGCAACCCACAGGGGCTCGAGGCGGCGCTGCGCCTGTGCGCCACGGCCGACGTGGTGGCGCAGAACTTCAGGCCCGGCACCATGGACAAGTACGGCCTGGGCTACGCCGCGCTCGGCAAGCTCAATCCGCGCCTCGTGTACGTGAACCACACGGGCTTCCTGCCTGGCCCCTACGAGCATCGAACGGCGCTAGACGAGGTGGTACAGATGATGGGCGGGCTCGCCTACATGACGGGGCGCCCCGGCGATCCGTTGCGCGCGGGCACGAGCGTGAACGACATCATGGGCGGCATGTTCGGCGCCATCGGCGCCATCGCCGCGCTGATGCAGCGCGCCGAAACCGGCAAGGGGCAGGAGGTGCAGTCGGCGCTGTTCGAGAACAACGTGTTCCTGGTCGGCCAGCACATGCTGCAGTACGCGATCACGGGGCAGGCCGCGGCGCCGATGCCCGAGCGCATCTCGGCCTGGGCGCTGTACGACGTGTTCACAGTGAAGGACGGCGAGCAGATCTTCCTGGCCGCGGTGAGCGATGCGCAGTGGACGGTGTTCTGCGACGCGCTGGGCTTCGATGACCTCAAGGCCGACCCGGCCCTGCGCACCAACAATGACCGCGTGCGCCTGCGGCCCACGCTGCTGGCCGACCTGCGCATCCGGCTCGCCGGGCGTTCGGCGGCCGAGCTCTCGGCGATCTTCGAGGCGCGAGGTTTGCCCTTCGCGCCGATCACGCGGCCCGAAGACCTGTATGCCGACCCGCACCTGAAGGCCACCGGCGGCCTCGCGGACATTCGCCTGCCCGACGGCGAGCGTGCCGGGCAGATGGCGCAGACGACGCTGTTCCCCATCACGCTCGACGGCGAGCGCCTGGGCGTGCGCCTCCATCCACCGACGCTCGGCGAGCACACGCGGGAACTGCTGGCCGAACTGGGCTATGGCGATGCACAGGTCGATGCGATGCATGCCGACGCGGCCGTGAGCTGAAGCCGGCGATTCTTCAAAACCATAAAGAGAGACAAACCATGACCACGAACTTCCTTCCGATGAACCGCCGCACGATGCTGGGATTCGGCGCCAGCACCGCGGCGCTGGCCGCGTTCCCCGCGTTCGCGCAGGGCTCGGACAAGCCGATCCGCTTCATCCTGCCGATCAGCGCCGGCTCGGGCGTGGACAACATCGTGCGCGCCGCCTCGGTCGCGCTCGGCAAGGCCTTCGGCCAGCCGGTGGTGATCGAGAACATGCCGGGCGCGGGCGGCATCACCGGCACCGCGGCCATCGTCAAGGCGGCGCCCGACGGGCTCACGCTGGGCATGGTGTCGAACAACCACGTCATCAACCCGAGCGTGTTCAAGAAGATGCCGTTCGATGCGATCCATGACATCACGCCGATCAGCGTGGTCGGCGCGACGCCGCTGGTGCTGATGGTGAACCCGAAGCTGCCCGCGAAGAACGTGAAGGAGCTGGTCGCGCTGCTGCGTGCCAAGCCGGAGGGCTACAACTACGCCTCGTCGGGCAACGGCACCATCATTCACCTGGCCGGCGAGATGTTCATGGACGAGGCCGGCGTGAAGGCGCGGCACATTCCCTACAAGGGAACCGGGCCGATGGTGACCGACATGATGGCGGGGCAGGTCGAGATCGGCGTGGTCGCGCTGCCTGCGGTGCAGCAGCACATCAAGAGCGGTGCGCTGCGTGCCATCGGCGTCTGCGGGGCGGCCCGCTCGCCGGCCGCGCCGGACATCCCGACGATTGCGGAGCAGGGGCTGCCGAACTACGCGGTCGAAGGCTGGTTCGCGGTGATCGGCCCGCCGAAGATGCAGGCGGCCGACATCAAACGCGTGCACGACGCCGTGGTGGCGGCCTACACCAGCGCCGAGGTGCGCGAGGCGATGGACAAGCAGGGCAACGTCATCAAGCCCAACTCGTCCGAGGAGGCTGCGAGCTACTTCCGTACGGAGGCCGCGCGCTATGCGGCGCTCGTGAAGAAGGCGAACGTGGTGCTGGAGTAGGGCGTGGAATTCAGGCCGGGCTCGTGAGCTTGAGCCCCAGGATGCCCGCGACGATCAGCCCTACGCAGGCCAGCCGCGCCGCATTGGCCGGCTCGTGGAACAGCACGATGCCCAGGATCACCGTGCCCACCGCGCCGATGCCGGTCCACACCGCATAGGCCGTGCCCACGGGCAGCGAGCGCATCGCCCAGCCCAGCAGCACGACGCTGAGCACCATCGAGATGGCGGTGCCGACCGAGGGCCAGAATTTCGTGAATCCTTCGGTGTACTTGAGGCCGATGGCCCATCCCATTTCAAGCAGACCCGCCACCAGCAATACGACCCAGGCCATTCGCGCTCCTTGTGAAGACAAAAGGGGTTTCAGTTCTCCGGCCGCACGGCACGGTAGAGGGCGCGCACGAAATCCGACTGGGTGATCATGCCGGTGAGGCGCTTCTCACCATCGATGATGGGGATATGGTGGTGGCCGCCTTCGGAAAAAAGCGGCACGAGGTCGACCACCGGCCGGTCGGCACTGGCCACGCGCACCTGGCGCGTCATGATCTGGCCGACCACCTCGGGCTTGTTCGACACCACCGTGCGCGTGGCGCGGATCAAATCGCGCAGCCGGCCTGCGATGCCTTCGTGGTGCTGCAGATCGAGCTGACGGAAGAAGTCGGCCTGCGTGACGATGCCCACCACGCGGCGTGTGCGGTCGGTGACCGGCAGCGCCTTGATGCGCTTCTCGTGCATCAGCGCCCAGGCTTCCTGAAGCGGCGTTCCGAACTCCACCGAGATCGGGTTGAGCGACATGATGTCGGCGCAGTCGAGCGTGCCCAGGCGCCGCTTGTACGACTCGAGCTCGGTCTGCTGGATCAGCGATTCGAGATCGTCGCGGCTGATGTCCAGCACCTGGTTGTAGCGGGCGAGCACCGCGTCGATGTCGGCCTGGCTGAAGCGGGCGTCCGCGCGCGGCGGCTGCGCCACCTGCACATGCGGATAGCGCCGGCCGGTGAGCGAGTTGTAGGCCACGCCGGCGAGCACCATCAGCACCGAGTTCGTGAGGGCGGGAAACAGGGCCGAGGAGAACTGCGTGGTGTGGGTGAGCACCGCCAGCAAGGCCGCCGCCCCGCCCGGCGGATGCAGGCAGCGCGTGGCGAACATCACCCCGATGGCGGCGGCGACAGCCACGGCGGCGCCCACGGCGGGGTCGGGAATCCAGTTCGCGCAGGCGATGCCCACCAGTGCCGAGAGTGTGTTGCCGCCGATGACCGACCAGGGCTGCGCGAGCGGGCTCGACGGCACGGCGAACACCAGCACCGCAGTAGCGCCCAACGGCGCGATCAGCCAGACGGTGCTTTCCAGCGGGCCGGCCAGCCAACGGCACAGCAGAGCGGTGATCAGGAGCCCGATGGCCGCGCCGCACACAGCGCGCAGCCGCTCCCGCATGTCGACGGTGGTGCGGCCCGGCAGCCAGGTGCGTGCGTAGGCGAGGAACGCGGAGAACCGCATCGCGCGGCTCCTTTCAGGTTTCGTTGGCGAGGCTGCGGCCGATCTCGGGCCAGCGGCCATGCAGCCAGACCCAGGCGACCAGGCCGATGCCCAGCATCAATGTGGAGGTGACCGCGAGGGCCAGCGTGGAATGCATCACCAGCGGTGCGATCGCACCGGCGACGACGCCATTGGCGGTCGAGCCGATCACCGCCTGCAGCGACGAGGCCATGCCGCGGCGCTCGGGATGCAGGTCGAGCACCAGCAGCGTGACCACCGGCACCATCAGCGCCCAGCCGAAGGCGAACACCGCGAGCGGCCACAGCGCCCAGGCCACGTGCGCATCGAAGAAGAAGTTGGCCACCACGTTGACCACCGAGGTGACCAGCATGATGAGGAAGCCGTCGCGGATCTGCCGCTTGGGCGTCACCTTGCCGGCCATGCGGCCGCTGGCGCGCGCGCCGAGCATGATGCCGCCGATGGTCAGAAGGAAGAACCAGAAGAACTGCTGCGGCTGCAGCGCGAGGTGGTCGCCCAGGAACGCGGGCGCAGCCAGCACGTAGAGGAACATGCCGTTGAAGGGCACGCCGCTCGCGAGCGCGAGCAGCAGGAAGCGCGGGTCGGAGCACAGGTCCCAGTAGCCGCGCATCAGGTGCCGCACGTGGAACGACTGGCGGTGCGAGGGATGCAGGGTCTCGGGCAGCAGCTTGTAGTTGGCGACGAACAGCACCACGCCCACGGCCACGAGGAACCAGAACACCGCGTGCCAGCCCGCATGCACGAACAGGAAGCCGCCGATGATCGGCGCGATGGCCGGCGCCACGCCGAAATAGATCGTCACCTGGCTCATCACCCGCTGCGCCTCGGCGGGCGGGAACATGTCGCGGATCACCGCGCGCGAGACCACGATGCCCGCGCCGGTCGACAGACCCTGCAGCCCGCGGAACAGCACGAGCTGCGTGATGTTCTGCGACAGCGCGCAGCCCAGCGAGGCGATGGTGAATACTGCAAGGCCCCACAGCACCACGGGGCGGCGGCCGAAGCTGTCCGACAGCGCGCCGTGGAACAGGTTCATGAACGCGAAGCCGAAGAGGTAGGCCGAGAGCGTCTGCTGCATCTCGGCGGGCGTCGCGCCGATGGAGCGTGCGATGCCCGAGAAGGCCGGGATGTAGGTGTCGATGGAGAACGGCCCGAGCATGCCGAGCACCGCGAGCAGGACGGCCAGCGCCCAACGCGGGGCCTGCCAGAGTTTGTCGGCGTCGGGATTCATGGCTTGGGATGGGAGAGGAAAAGGGCGCGCGAGGTCCGCACCGAAAGAGTGCGAGGGTAGCAGACGCGCCGGGCGGTCGCCGGAGCCGCCCGCCCACTAAACTGCGCGCCTGCGTGCATTGAAGAAACAAGAAGGGACGAGGAATGAGCCAGGAGTTTCTGTCGATCACCCGCGGCGAGCTGTGGCTGCGCGGTGGCGAAGCCGCGCCGGTGCAGATCGAATCGCCGTTCGCGCGCGAGCTGATCCAGCGCGAGGCCAACAGCCGCCGCACCACCTCCTGGAAGCACACCGAGCGCGAGGAGTCCAAGGGCATGCTCTCGGGCGCCGCGCTGTGGGGCCGCGGCGGGCCGGGCGGCGCGATGGCGCCGGCGCGCTTCCAGCACGTCTGCCGTAGCGGGCCGCGCACCATCTACTACGTGCTGAGCGTGGGGCGCAGCATTGGGCTGTTCCGCTACGAACTCGACGAGAAGCGCGAGATCCGGCTCTTTCACCGGCAGCACACGCCGATCCTCGGCATGACCTACGTGCCCGAGACCCGCCACGTGGTGCTGGCCGTGGGGCAACCCGACGGGACCGCGCAGCTGGAGGTGTTCGACGAGGAGGGCAATGCCAAGGGAGCGGTCACCGGCGGCGATGCGGTGGACGCCGCGCCGGCCGCGATGCCGGGCGCGCCCTCGACGCTGGTCTACCAGACGTGCGGCGTGGCGCGGCACCCCGAGAACGGCGTCGTCGTCGCGATGGCGCATTCGACGGTGAACTGGCTCGACTACAAGAGCGCCCAGATGGACAGCCTGCTCGACGACCCCGAATGGGACTACATCGTCCCGCGCATCGCGGCCGACGGCACGCTCTACGCGATCCGCCGCCCGGTGGAAAAGCCCGCGCACGAGCGCGCCGGCGGCGCGATCAAGGACACGCTGATGATGCCGCTGCGCCTGGGCAAGGCGGTCTTCGGTTATCTCAACTTCTTCTCGATGATCTACGGCAAGGAGCCGCTGCGCTCGGCCGGCGGCCCGCGCGCACCCGAGCTCGACCAGGACCTGGGCAAGCTGTGGCTGCACGGCCGGATGATCGAGCTGTCGAAGGTGCGGAGCGACCCGCTGTACGCGGGCAACCTGGTGCCAGGATCGTGGCAGCTGATCGCTCAGGAGGGCCGGCGCGCGAGCCCGCGCGTGGTCGCCTCGCATGTGGCGCACTTCGATCTCGCACCGGACGGCGCCGTGCTCTACAGCAACGGCTACGACATCTTTTCGTGGTCGCGCGGCGAGCAGCGCAAGCTGGACCGGGAAGCGCTGGTGGAGGGGCTCGCGGCGCTCTGAGGAAGATTGACGCACCGGCCAAAGAAAAAAGGCCCGGGACCGCGAGTGCGGTTCCGGGCCTTTTTTTGAGCCTGTCCGGCACGGGTGCCAGACAGAGCCTTGGGCTCAGAGCGTGTCGATGAAGCTGCGCAGCTTGTCCGAACGCGACGGGTGCTTGAGCTTGCGCAGCGCCTTCGCCTCGATCTGGCGGATGCGCTCGCGGGTCACGTCGAACTGCTTGCCGACTTCTTCCAGCGTGTGGTCGGTCGACATCTCGATGCCGAAGCGCATGCGCAGCACCTTGGCTTCGCGCGGCGTGAGCGAGTCGAGGATGTCCTTGACCACGTCGCGAAGACCCGCCTGCATCGCGGCCTCGATCGGGGCCGTGTTGCTGCTGTCCTCGATGAAGTCGCCCAGGTGCGAATCGTCGTCGTCGCCGATGGGGGTTTCCATCGAGATCGGCTCCTTGGCGATCTTCATGATCTTGCGGATCTTGTCTTCCGGGATCTCCATCTTGGCGGCCAGGATGCCGGCGTCGGGCTCGAAGCCGAACTCCTGCAGATGCTGGCGCGAGATGCGGTTCATCTTGTTGATCGTCTCGATCATGTGCACCGGGATGCGGATGGTGCGCGCCTGGTCGGCGATCGAGCGGGTGATCGCCTGGCGAATCCACCACGTCGCATACGTCGAGAATTTGTAGCCGCGACGGTATTCGAACTTGTCCACCGCCTTCATCAGGCCGATGTTGCCTTCCTGGATCAGGTCGAGGAACTGCAGGCCGCGGTTGGTGTACTTCTTGGCGATGGAGATCACGAGACGCAGGTTGGCCTCGATCATTTCCTTCTTGGCATCGCGCGAAGACGATTCGCCTTCGTTCATGCGCTTGTTGATGTCCTTGAGCTGCGTGAGCGGCACCACGACGCGCGACTGGATGTCGGTCAGGCGCTGCTGCAGTTCCTGCACCGGCGGAATGTTGCGGGCGAGCACGGCGCTCCAGGGCTTGCCGGCAGCGGCCTGCTTCTCGACCCACTTGAGGTTCAGGAGGTTCGACGCGATGCGGTTGCCGTTCTTGTCGTATCCGCTGAAGTCGCGGATGAACTCGTCCTGCGGGAAGCCGCACTTGTCCACGATGATGCGGCGCAGTTCGCGTTCCTTCTTGCGAACGTCGTCCACCTGCGTGCGCACCAGGTCGCACAGCTTCTCGATGGTCTTGGCCGTGAAGCGGATGGTCATCAGCTCTTCGGACAGGGCTTCCTGGGCCTTGACGTATGCGGGCGTGCCGTAGCCTTCCTTGTCGTAGATCTTGTGGACCTTCTCGAACATGCCGGCGATGCGGTCGAAACGCTCCAGCGCGTCGCGCTTGAGTTCTTCGAGCTTCTTGGTGAGGGCCTTGGAGCCGCCCTTGCCGTCGTCGTCGTCTTCTTCGTCGAATTCGTCGAAGTCTTCTTCGGCCACGTAGTCGTCGGCCTCGTTGGGGTTCGAGAAGCCGTCGACGATGGTCGAGATGACGACCTTGCCTTCGCGGATTTCAGCGGCCAGGCGCAGGATTTCGGCGATGGTGGCGGGGGAGGCCGAGATGGCCTCCATCATGGCCATCAGGCCGCCTTCGATGCGCTTGGCGATTTCGATTTCGCCTTCGCGGGTCAGCAGCTCGACCGTGCCCATTTCGCGCATGTACATGCGGACCGGGTCGGTGGTGCGGCCGAATTCGCTGTCCACCGTGGAGAGCGCCGCTTCGGCTTCTTCCTCGGCTTCTTCCACCGTGGTGGCGGTGGGCGCGGTGTTGTTCAGCAGCAGGGTTTCGGCGTCGGGCGTCTGCTCGTACACCGCCACGCCCATGTCGTTGAGCATGGTGACCACGACTTCCATGGTCTCGGCATCGACCAGCTTGTCGGGCAAGTGGTCGGAGATTTCGCCGTGCGTGAGGTAGCCGCGGGTCTTGCCCAGCGTGATCAGGGTCTTCAGGCGCGAGCGGCGCTTGGCCAGGTCTTCTTCGGAGAGCACGGTCTCGTCGAGGCCGAACTCCTTCATCAAGGCGCGTTCCTTCGCCTTGCTGATCTTCATGCGCAGCGGCTTGACCTTTTCTTCGGTGGTCGTGGCGACCGCCGGCTCGTCGCCGGCCAGGTCTTCCTCGATGTCCGACAGGTCGACGTCGCTCTCGGGCGCATCATTGCCGGCCTTGGGCTTGCGGCCGCGCTTGGCGCCGGTGGCAGGTGCGGCAGCGCCGGCAGCCTTGGGGGGACGGCCGACTTTCTTGGCAGCGGGAGCGGCGACTTTCTTGGGATCGTCGAGGGTGGTCGATTTCGTGGGCACGGTTTTCACTTTCGTTGCGGGCGCCGATTTGGACGCGGCGGCACCCGTTTTAGATGCCGGCGTTGTGCCGGCTTTCAACGGTTTCTCTGCGACAGGCTTTTTGGCGACGCTCTTGGCAAGTGAAATAGCAGGCTTCTTTGAACTGGGCATACGACCTCGTTACGACAAGAATGGACAAGCGGAAATCACTGGCGCACTGCCATTCGGGCAGCGCCACCACAGCCCGCGCACAGGCACGGACATAAAACAATTGGGAAAGAGGAATTAATTCCTCAGCAGACAAGATGTCGGGCGAACATTTGGTGTGCAGTCCTTGCGGTTATTGACCCTTTCCGCCGGAATTTACCGTTGGAGTGCGTTGCGCTAGGGGTCGGCCCGGAGGTGCTGCTGTCGCTCTTGTCTGATTTCGCCAGTTGCGAAGCCCTACATTATAGCGTATTGCACAAATTTCAAGCAGTTTCTGAACCGCGCGGACTCAGGCGGTTGCGCAATTCCAACCGCCGCGCCTCGAGCGCCTTGTAGCGCTCCAGTGCTTTCGGGTCTTTTCCGACCGCGGCGATGGCCTCGCTTTGCTGGGCCTTGAGGCGGTCGTCCAGCATGAAGTCGAGCACGCTCGAAAGCTCCTTGGCCGCGTCGGCGAGGTGCTGTTCCTCTTCGCCCTCGGGGACCGGGGCGGCGTCGGCAACGTTCATGAGGCGCTCGGCCAGCGCTTCGAAATCCAGCCCGCGCATGCCTTCGCGCAGCGCCGCCCAGGGTTGCACGCCGTGCTCGTGCAGCTGGCTGTCGAGCCAGGTGAAGAGCGCTCCGTGCGTGCCGGGCAGGTCGCACAGCATGAGGTGCAGTTCGTGCGAAAGCGCATCCCACTGCGCCATGTTCGAGAGCAGCAGCCGCACCGCCACGTCGGGCCGGCTCGGCGGCTTGCCGCGTCCGCGCAGCGGCTCGATGGGCTCTTCGAACTTGCCGCCCCAGCGCTTGCCCTTGACGAACTTGCGCGGCTTGCTATCGGTTTCATAGCGCGGCGCTTCGTATTCCATGGGCGGCGGCATGTCCGGGTAGTCCCCGCCATCGCCGCTCGATTCGCTGTAGCGCGGTGCAGGCGGGGCCGCCACCTTGCGCGGACCGGGCGTGGAGGCCCACAGGTCTGAAAGTGCCGCTGCATCGAGCTGTACCAGCGCGGCGATCTCGCTCAACAGTTGCCGCTTGAGGGCGCCATCGGGCATGGCGCTCCAGAGCGGGCGCACGTTGCTGGTCATGTGGGCGCGGCCTTCGGCGGTGGTCAGGTCGCAGCCTTCGCGGGCGGCTTCGAGCATGAAGCGCGACAGCGGCGTGGCCTCGGTCACGAAGCGGGCAAAGGCGTCCGCGCCGTGTTCGCGGATGAAGCTGTCGGGGTCGTGCTCGGCCGGCAGGAACAAAAACTTGATGCTGCGCACGTCGGTGGCATAGGGCAGGGCGCCGTCCAGGGCCTTGCGCGCGGCGCGGCGGCCGGCGGCATCGCCGTCGAAGCTGAAGACCACCGACTCGGTAAAGCGGAAGAGCTTCTGCACATGCTCGGTCGTGCAGGCGGTGCCGAGCGTGGCCACCGCGTTCGGAAAGCCGAGCTGGGCGAGGGCGACCACATCCATGTAGCCCTCGGTGACCAGCGCATAGCCGCGATCGCGAAAGGCGGCGCGCGCCTCGTAGAGGCCGTAGAGCTCGCGGCCCTTGCTGAACACGGGCGTTTCCGGCGAGTTCAGGTACTTGGGTTTCTCGTCGCCGAGCACACGCCCGCCGAAGCCGATGCACTCGCCCTTGACGTTGCGGATGGGGAACATCACGCGGTCGCGGAAGCGGTCGTAGCGCTTGGCTTCGCTCGCTTCGAGTTGGCCGTCTTCGGTGTTGACGATCACCAGGCCGCTCTCGGCGAGCAGCGGATCGTCGTAGTCGGGGAACACGCTGGCCAGCGCGCGCCAGCCCGCGGGCGCATAGCCGATGCCGAACTGCTTGGCCACTTCGCCGGAGACGCCCCGGCCCTTGAGGTATTCGATGGCGCCGGGTGCCTGCCGCAGCGACTTGCGGTACGACTCGCCGGCCTTCTCGAGCACGTCGGTCAGCGTGGCCTGCTTCTGGCGCTGGCTGGCGGCGCGGGCGCGCTCGGCGGGGGAGGCGTCGTCCTCGGGCACCTGCAGGCCATATTGGCCCGCCAGGTCGTGCACCGCCTCGACGAAGCCCATGCCCGCGTGCTCCATGAGAAAGCCGATGGCGTTGCCATGCACCCCGCAGCCGAAGCAGTGATAGAACTGCTTGGTCGGGCTGACGGAAAAAGAGGGGGATTTCTCGCCGTGAAAGGGGCACAGCCCCATGAAATTGGCGCCGGCCTTCTTGAGCTGCACATAGCGGCCGACGATCTCGACCACATCGGCGCGCGCGATGAGTTCCTGGATGAATGAAGCGGGGATGGTCATGTAGGCGAAGAGCGGCAAATCATACGCAAGCGGCCGGCCCATTGCGGTGGGACGGCATACTGAATGCGATCCGGATTCCTCAACGCATGACGACCAACCCATTGCAACACGCCGCGCCGCTGCTGCGGCATCCGCTCCGATTCATCTGGGACGCGCTGAAGGCCTTTCGCGCCAACCAGGGGCTGCTGCTCGCGGGGGCGGTGGCCTATTACGCGCTGCTGTCCATCGTGCCGCTCCTGATCGTGAGCGTGATCGCGATGTCGCACATCATCGAACAGGCCGAGCTGCTGCGCACCATCGGCCGGTACCTCGAGTGGCTGCTGCCGGGGCAGTCGAAGGCCATCGTGACGGAGCTGTCGAGCTTTCTGGACCATCGCGACGTGATGGGCCCGGTGCTGCTGGTGACGATGATCTTCTTCAGTTCGCTGGCCTTCAGCATCCTCGAGAGCGCCATGGCGGTGATCTTTCACCACCGCAAGGCCGATCACAAGCGCCACTTCCTGGTTTCGGTGGCGATGCCTTACGTCTACATCCTTTGCCTGTGCGTGGGGCTGCTGCTGGTCACGCTGGTGTCGGGCGCGCTTCAGCTGGTGGGGCAGGAAAGCGTGGACTTGCTGGGGCGCAGTTGGTCGCTCTCGGGCGTGTCGGGGTTGCTGCTGTACCTGCTGGGGCTGGGCGGCGAGATTTTCATGCTGACCTCGCTCTACCTCGTGATGCCGGCCGGCCGGATGTCGCTGCGCCACGCGCTGCTGGGCGGCGTGACCGCCGCGCTGCTGTGGGAGGCGACGCGGCGGGTGCTGATCTGGTACTTCTCGACCCTGTCGCAGGTCAATGTGGTTTATGGCTCGCTCACCACGGCGATCGTGGTGCTGCTGAGCCTGGAGATCGCCGCCACGCTCGTGCTGCTGGGCGCCCAGGTGATCGCCCAGTATGAACGGCTGGACCGCACCGGCAGCACCGCAGTGCCGCCTGCGGTGCCGGGTGTCAGCGTGGAGGGAGTCGAATCGCTCCGTCCAGACGAATCACCTCGCCGTTGAGCATGTCGTTCTCGATGATGTGCTTGGCGAGCTTGGCGTAGTCCTCGGGCGTGCCCAGGCGCGAGGGGAAGGGCACGCTGGCAGCCAGCGCGTCCTGCACTTCCTGCGGCATGCCGAAGAGCATGGGCGTGCCGAAGATGCCGGGGGCGATGGTCATGTTGCGGATGCCGTTGCGCGCGAGGTCGCGGGCGATGGGCAGGGTCATGCCGACCACGCCGCCCTTCGAGGCGCTGTAGGCGGCCTGGCCGATCTGGCCGTCGTAGGCTGCGACCGAGGCGGTCGAGATCAGCACGCCGCGTTCGCCGGTGGCTTCGGGCTCGTTCTTGCTCATCGCGTCGGCCGCGAGGCGAATCATGTTGAAGCTGCCGATCAGGTTGACCGTGACGGTCTTGCTGAATACGGCCAGAGCGTGCGGGCCGTTCTTGCCCACGGTCTTCTCGGCCGGCGCGATGCCGGCGCAGTTGACGAGGCCGACCAGCTTGCCGAGCTTGGTGGCCGCGGCAACGACCGCCTGGCCGTCAGCTTCCTGGCTCACGTCGCACTTGACGAACACGCCGCCGATGTCCTTGGCGACGGCTTCGCCTTTTTCAGCCTGCATGTCGGCGATCACCACCTTGCCGCCGTTCGCGGCCAGCATGCGCGCCGCGCCTTCGCCGAGGCCTGAAGCGCCCCCGGTCACGATAAAAACCTTGCCGTCGATCTGCATTGAAGTCTCCTGAAGATAAGCCAGCCATTATCGAAGAGCTGGAAATGCGGGAACACCGAGGAACCGGCTTTGCCGGGCCTCAGGTGTTGCCCCCGGTAGGGGGAAGGAGCAGCGACACGTAGTGCGCGTAGCCTGGGGGTGAGCAACAGGCATAAAAAAAGGCCTCATCCGAAGATGAGGCCCTGAATTGGATCCGTGAGGACCCAAGGAGACAACTGGTGGTGGTCGATGCTTAGCGCTTGCGCGAAGCGGTGGCCGTCTTGGCAGCGGCGACGGCTTGCGTCGACACGGCGTTGAAGTTGGCTTCGGCGACGTCGGAAGCTTGCTTGACAGCCTTCTGGACCGATTCGAATGCGTTGTTGGCGGCAGCCACGGCGCTCTTCAGGACGGCAACGGCGGTTTCCGAACCGGCGGGTGCGTTCTTGGAAGCGCTGTCGACCAGGCCGACGAAGGCTTGCTGGGCTTCAGAGGCCTTGGCTTCGAAAGCCTTGGAGAATTCTGCGCCGGTGCCTTGGGCGATGTCATACAGGTGACGGCTGTAGGCGGCGGTCTTTTCGGCCAGGGGCTGGAACAGGCTGGCTTGCAGCGTCAGCAGTTCTTGCGCGTCCTTGACGTTCAGGGCGGCTTGGGCGGTGCCGGCGGCTTCAGCCAGGGCGGCCTTCGAAGCGGTCACGTTCAGTTCGACGAGCTTCTCGACGCCTTCGAAAGCCTTGGTGGTCAGGCCGAACAGGGTTTCGAGGTTTGCTTTTTGGGCGGCGAGGATTTGGTCAGCGGTCAGGGCCATTTGGGATCTCCAGAAGGATGGTGGGCTATTCACGTTGCGCTGCGCCTCGTCGTCTTTGTTGCGGTGCAGCATGGCCTCAAGTATAGGCAGCTGAAGTTTGCGATCAAGGGGTTTTTGCTGCTGTGCAGCAATCTAGAGGTCGCTTTCTAAATCGGACCCGCATCGCAGAATGCGGGGCATGCGCGCCTTCTATTCCGGCCAGTTCGTGTTGCCCCTGCCGCCGGGGCATCGCTTTCCCATGTCGCGCTACGCCTTGCTACGCGACCGCCTCGAGGAGCACCTGCCCGCCGTCGAGATGGACCAGGCGCCCCGCGCCAGCGATGGCGAACTCGCGCTGGCCCACACCCCGCAGTGGATCGCCGCCATCAGCGACGGCAGCGTGAGCCCGCAGGCGATGCGCGAGATCGGCTTTCCCTGGAGCGAAGCGATGGTCGAGCGCTCGCGCCGATCCACGGGCGCCACCATCGCCGCCTGCCGGGCCGCATTCGCCGGCGGCATCGCGGCGAACATGGCGGGCGGCACGCATCACGCGTATGCCGACAAGGGCAGCGGTTTCTGCGTCTTCAACGACGCCGCCGTGGCGGCCCGGCTGATGCAGGCGGAACACGGCCGTAGCGGCCGGCAACTGAAGGTCGCGGTGATCGATCTCGACGTGCACCAAGGCAACGGCACCGCCAGCATCTTTCGCAACGACCCGAGCGTTTTCACGCTCTCGATGCATGGCCAGAAGAACTTCCCGTTCCGCAAGGAGGCCAGCGACCTGGACGTCGAACTGCCCGACGGCTGCGGCGACACCGACTACCTCACCGCCCTGGAGCACGCTCTGGAAGAACTCGACCGCCGTTTCTCTCCCGGCCTCGTGATCTACCTCGCCGGCGCCGACCCCTTCGAGCGCGACCGCCTCGGCCGCCTGAAACTCAGCTTCGACGGCCTCGAAGCGCGAGACCGCCGCGTGTTCGACTGGACCTGGCACCGCCGCATCCCCGTGGCCTTCGCCATGGCCGGCGGCTACGCCAGCGACATCGCGGAAACCGTGCAGGTGCAACTGGGCACCTTCCGCGTGGCCTTCGAGTACTGGCGCCGCTGGCAAAATGCCGCGCGATGAGCTCCTCCGTCGCCAAACCCACGCCGAATTCCCGCAGCAGCTACCGCGCGTTCCGCAGCATCCCGACGCGCTGGGCCGACAACGACATGTACGGCCACGTCAACAACGTCGTCTACTACAGCTGGTTCGATACGGCGGTGAATGCGCTCCTCATCGAACGCGGTGCGCTCGACATCCATCAGGGCCAAGTCATCGGCTTCGTGGTCGAGACGCAGTGCAATTACTTCGCGCCGATCGCATTCCCGCAAACGGTGGAAGCGGGCATCCGGGTGGCGCAGGCGGGCCGCTCGAGCGTGCGGTACGAGATCGCGCTGTTCGCCGAGGGCACCGACACCGCGGCCGCGCAAGGCCACTTCGTGCATGTCTACGTGGATCGCGAGACGCAGCGGCCGGTGCCGTTGCCCGAAGCACTTCAGCGCGTGGTCGATTCGCTGAAGGCCTGACCCCAACGGAAAACGGCGCCCGAGGGCGCCGTGGTCTTTTGTCGTACAGCCGATCGATCGCCGATCGACTGCACAGGCAGCTGCTGCTTACTTCTTCATGGCCTTGATGTCGGCCTTGCCCTGGGCTTCGTCAGCCTTGGCCTGCTTCACGCAGGCATCCTTCTCGGCACCCTTCTGGTCGTCGCACTTTTCCTTCGCGACTTCGTAGGTGGCCTTCACCTTCTCTTCGGCAACCTTGCGGGCATTGCTGTCGCTCGGCTTGTACTGCTGTTCCAGTTCGGCCTTGGCCACGTCTTCCTTGCCCTTAGCTTCCTTCTGGCAGACATCCTTGGCGTTGTCCTTCATCGTGTCGCACTGGGCCTTGGCGACCTTGTAGTCGGCCTCGATCTTTTCCTTCGCGACCTTGTGTTCGTCACCGGTCATCGCGCTGGCTTGCGTGGCAACGAAGCAGGTGGAGGCGAGGGCGAGCATGAGCAGATGTTTTTTCATTGGAGTTTTCCTTCGAGGTGATTGAATTCGGTGGTGCGGCGGGAATGGCCCGCGGACTTGCTGCTGATCAGGTCTTGATCAGGACTTCTCGAACCAGAGCGAATCGGCCGTGCGGCCGTCGCGCGATTCCCAGTCCTTGACTTGTTTCTCGGCTTCGTCGCGGCTGATGCCGTGGCGTTCCTGGATGCGGCCGAGCAGCTGGTCGCGCTTGCCGGCGATGACGTCGAAGTCGTCGTCGGTCAGCTTGCCCCATTGCTCCTTGACCTTGCCCTTGAGCTGTTTCCAGTTGCCTTCGATGGTGTCCTTGTTCATTGCGAATCTCCTTGAGAGGTTGATTCGGCGGGCTCTGTTGCCGCCGTGAATTCAATGTCTCGTGAGCGATTCGCCCTGCCGGTAGGACGTGCTGTGCAGCCCCCGTAGGCAGAGGCCGACGCTGCCCGTGATAATCGAGCGGACGCCGAAAAGTTTGAGACACCGCGCACCGACGACGACCATGATCATCCACAGCCTGCTCGACACCGACCTCTACAAGTTCACGATGATGCAGGTCGTCCTGCACCACTTCCCGGGCGCCCGGGTCGAGTACCGCTTCAAGTGCCGCAACCCCGGCGTCGATCTGGCGCAGTTCGCGGGCCAGATCCGCGACGAAGTGCGCAGCCTCTGTTCGCTGCAGTTCCGCGATGCCGAATTGGCCTACCTGCGGTCCATGCGCTTCATCAAGAGCGACTTCGTCGACTTCCTGGGCCTCTTCCGGCTCAACGAGAAGTACATCAACATCATTCCCCAGCCCTCGGGCGAACTCGAGATCCGCATCCAGGGGCCGTGGCTGCACACCATCCTGTTCGAGATCCCGGTGCTGGCCATCGTCAACGAGGTCTACTTCCGCAACACGCAGAAGAAGCCCGACATCGAAGAAGGCCGCCGCCGCCTCGAGACCAAGATCGCCCAGTTGCAGGACGCGGGCCTCGCCGACCTCAAGATCGCCGACTACGGCACGCGCCGCCGCTTCTCGAAGGACTGGCACGAAGAGGTGCTGCGCACCCTGAACTCGCGCCTCGGTGCCGTCACGCCGCCGCCGACGCAGGCCCGGCCCGGCGCCCGCCTGCCGCAGCTCGCAGGCACCAGCAACGTGCTGTACGCCATGAAGCTGGGCCTGATCCCGCTGGGCACCATGGCGCACGAATACCTGCAGGCCTGCCAAGCGCTCGGCCCGCGGCTGCGCGACAGCCAGATCTTCGGCTTCGAGAGCTGGGCGCGCGAATACCGCGGCGACCTGGGCATCGCGCTGTCCGACGTGTACGGCATGAGCGCGTTCCTGCGTGACTTCGACCTGTACTTCTGCAAGCTCTTCGACGGCGCCCGCCACGACAGCGGCGACCCCTTCCAGTGGGGCGAGCGCATGCTGGCGCACTATGTGGCCAACCGGGTCGATCCGCTCACCAAGACGCTGATCTTCAGCGACGGCCTCACGGTGCCGCGCACCATCGAGCTCTACCAGCAGTTCCGCGGCCGCTGCCAGCTGGCCTTCGGCATCGGCACCAACCTCACCAACGACCTGGGCTACGAGCCGCTGCAGATCGTCATCAAGATGATCAACTGCAACGGCCAGCCGGTGGCCAAGCTGTCGGACACGCCGTCCAAGAACATGTGCGAGGACGAAAAATACCTGGCGTATCTGCGCCAGGTGTTCGAGATCGAGGCATGAGGGTAGCCCCCGGCCTCGCCTTTCTGCTCCTGCTGATCGCGCCAGGTTTTGCAACGGCCGCCGATTTCGACGGTGCCCAGCTCTCGCCGCTCTGGGGCGTGCCGTTCGCCGGCATCCTGCTGTCGATCGCGCTGCTGCCGCTGCTCGCGCCCTCTTTCTGGCACCACCACTACGGCAAGATTTCCGCGGCCTGGGCGCTGGCCTTCCTGCTGCCCTTTGCCGGCATCTACGGCGCGGGCTTGGCGGGCGTGCAGCTGGTGCATGCGCTGGTGGCCGAGTACATCCCGTTCATCATCCTGCTCACGGCGCTCTTCACCGTGGCGGGCGGCATTCACATCCGCGGCAACCTGCGCGGCGCGCCCGGGCTCAACACGGCGATCCTCGCGATCGGCGCGGTGCTCGCGAGTTTCATGGGGACCACCGGCGCCTCGATGCTGCTGATCCGGCCGCTGATCCGCGCCAACGACGACCGCGTGCACAAGGTGCATGTGATCGTGTTCTTCATCTTCATCGTCTCAAACGCGGGCGGCGCGCTCACGCCGCTGGGCGATCCGCCGCTGTTCCTTGGCTTCCTCAAGGGCGTGGGCTTTTTCTGGACTGCGCAGAACATCCTGCCCGAGACGCTGTTCATTCTGGGCGTGCTGCTGGCGCTGTTCTATGCCATCGATCGCCACTACTACCGCAAGGAAGGCGTGCTGCCGGTCGACCCGACGCCGACGACGCCCGAGACGCAGCGCCTGGGCTTCGACGGCGCCGCCAACTTCTGGCTGCTGGGCGGCGTGGTCGCGCTGGTGCTGCTCAGCGGCTTCTGGAAATCGCCGGTCAGCTTCGACGTGTTCGGCACCGAGGTGGGCCTCCCGGGGCTGGTGCGCGACGTGGGGCTGCTGCTGATCGCGCTGGTCTCGTACAAGCTCACAGCGCCCAAGGTGCACGCCGACAACCAGTTCGAATGGGAGCCGATGGCCGAGGTGGCCAAGCTGTTCGCGGGCATCTTTCTGACCATCATTCCCGTGATTGCGATGCTCAAGGCGGGCACGCAGGGCCCGTTCGGCGCCATCGTCTCGGCCGTGACGCGCGCCGATGGCCAGCCCGATCCGGCGATGTACTTCTGGGCCACCGGCGTGCTGAGCTCGTTCCTGGACAACGCGCCGACCTACCTCGTGTTCTTCAACACCGCGGGCGGCGATCCGGCGGCGCTCATGACCACGTACGCGAGCACGCTCGCCGCCATCTCGGCCGGCGCCGTCTTCATGGGCGCCAACACCTACATCGGCAACGCGCCCAACCTCATGGTCAAGGCCATTGCCGAGAGCCGCGGGGTGCGCATGCCGAGCTTCTTCGGCTACATGGCGTGGTCCGTGGCCATCCTGGTTCCGCTGTTCGTCATTTCCACCTTCCTCTTCTTCCGCTGAGTGCACACATCATGAGCAAGCCCAAGATCCTGGTCGCACGCGCGATCTTTCCCGAGACCATCGAACGCCTGTCGCAGCATTTCGAGGTCGAGTCGAACCAGTCCGACGAGAGCTGGAGCAAAGAGCAACTCATTGCCAAGCTCAAGGGCAAGCAGGGCGCCTTCACCACCGGCAGCGAGCGCATCGATGCCACCGTGCTCGACGCGAACCCCGACCTGAAGATCTGCGCCAACATGGCCGTGGGCTACAACAACTTCGACGTCGATGCGATGGCCGCGCACGGCGTGCTCGGCACCAACGCGCCCGACGTACTGACCGAGACCACCGCCGACTTCGGCTTCGCGCTGCTCATGGCGACCGCGCGCCGCATCACCGAGAGCGAGCATTTCCTGCGCGCGGGCAAGTGGGAGAAGTGGAGCTACGACATGTTCGCGGGCTCCGACATCCACGGCGCCACGCTCGGCATCATCGGCATGGGCCGCATCGGGCAGGGCATTGCCAAGCGCGGCGCGCACGGCTTCGGCATGAAGGTGATCTATCACAACCGCTCGCGTCTCGATGCGACGCTCGAAGCCGACTGCAAGGCCAGCTACGTGAGCAAGGAAGAGCTGCTCAAGACGGCCGACCACGTCGTGCTGGTCGTGCCTTACTCGCCCGCTTCGCACCACACCATCGGCGCCGCCGAGATCGCGCTGATGAAGCCGACTGCCACGCTGGTGAACATCGCGCGCGGCGGCATCGTCGACGACGCCGCGCTGGCCGCGGCGCTGCGCGAGAAGCGCATCGCGGCGGCGGGCCTGGACGTGTTCGAGGGCGAGCCCAAGGTCCACCCCGACCTGCTGACCGTGCCCAATGTCGTGCTCACGCCGCATATCGCGAGTGCGACCGTGCCCACACGCCGAGCGATGGCCGATCTCGCGGCGGACAACCTCATCGCGTACTTCAGCGGCAAGGGGCCGCTTACGCCTGTCACGCCGATTCCGGCAGCCACCAAGTAAATACCGGACGCAGCGACCCGCCTTGGAACTGACGGAATTGATTCTTCTCGCGCTGGCCGCGCTCGCGGTCGTCCAGCTCGTGCTGGTGATCTGGCTGCTCGCGCGCCGGCAACCCAAGCCCGACCACAGCGAGGTGCTGGGCCTCTTGGCCGCGATGGGCACGGCCAACGAGCGCACCGAGCGCGAGCTGCGCCGCGAGATCGGCGAAAACTCGCGCGGCGCGCGGCAGGAAACCGCGCAGGCCTTCGCCACCTTCCAGCAGTCGCTGGTGCAGCAGGGCGCCGAGGCCACGCGCACGCAGAACGCGCAGCTCGACGCCTTTGCGCTGCAACTCGCATCGCTGCAGAAGTCGCTGGCCGACACGCTCAACACCCAGCTGCAGGGCCTGAGCGAATCGAATGCACGCCGCTTGGCCGAAGTGCGCACGACCATGGAAACGCAGCTCGCGCAGCTGCAGCAGAGCAACACCGCCAAGCTCGACGAGATGCGCAAGACCGTCGACGAGAAGCTGCAGAGCACGCTCGAGGCGCGACTGGGCGAGAGCTTCAAGCAGGTGGCCGACCGGCTCGAGCAGGTGCACAAGGGCCTGGGCGAAATGCAGACGCTGGCCGTGGGCGTCGGCAGCCTGCAGCGCGTGCTGACCAACGTGAAGACGCGCGGCGTGTTCGGCGAAGTGCAGCTCGAGGCGCTGCTCGAGCAGGTGCTCACGCCCGAGCAGTACGCCAAGCAGATCGAGACCAAGCCGCGCAGCGGCCAGCGCGTCGATTTCGCGATCCGCTTTCCGGGCCGCGGCGACGATGGTGCGCCGGTGTGGCTGCCCATCGATGCGAAGTTTCCGCGCGACGACTACGAGCGCCTGATCGATGCGCATGAGCGCGCCGACGCGCCCGCCGCCGAGCTCGCGGCCAAGGCGCTCGAAGCGCGCATCCGGCTGGAGGCCCGCTCGATCGCCGAGAACTACCTCGCCGCGCCGCACACCACCGATTTCGCGATCCTGTTCCTGCCGGTCGAAAGCCTCTACGCCGAGGTGCTGCGCCGCCCCGGCCTGATGGACGCCATCCAGCGCCAGCATCGCGTGACGCTGGCCGGCCCGACCACTTTGCTCGCGATGCTCAACAGCCTGCACATGGGCTTTCGCACACTCGCGCTGGAGCAGCAGGCCTCCGAGGTGTGGAAGGTGCTGGGCGCGGTCAAGACCGAGTTCGAGCGCTATGGCGAATGGGTCGCGCGCATCAAGGAGCAGGTGGCCAAGGCCTCCGACACGCTCGACAAGGCCGACACGCGCGCCAAGCAGATGCGCCTGGCGCTGCGCAAGGTCGAGGCGCTGCCTGAAGCCCAGTCGCAGGTGCTGCTGCCTCCCACCGCCGACAGCGAGGGCGACGACACCCCGTGAAAGGCTCCGAACTGCTGCGTGTGATCGGCGCCCAGGTTTGCCTGCACGCCACGATGGCCGGCATGCGCCTGGCCACACCGCTGCTGGCGCTGCAGCAGGGCTACAGCGCCGCGGCGGTCGGCGTGCTGATTGCGCTGTTCGCGCTGACGCAGGTGTTCCTGGCGCTGCCGGCGGGGCGCTTCGCCGACCGGCATGGGTTCAAGCGGCCGCTCTGGTGGTCGGTGATCGCGGCCTCGGTCGGCGCCGGGCTGGTGCTGGTCTTTCCGATCTTTCCGGTCATGTGCATCGCAGCGCTGCTGACCGGCGGCGCCACCGGCGCGACCGTCATCGCCTTGCAGCGGCACGTCGGCCGCTCGGCCACCAACGCGACGCAGCTCAAGCGCGTGTTCAGCTGGCTGGCCATCGCCCCTGCGGTGGCCAATTTCGTCGGCCCCTTCCTGGCCGGGATGCTGATCGACCACGCCGGCCGTGCGCCCGCGGACATGCTGGCGTTTCGCGTCTGCTTCGCGGCGATGGCTTTCCTGCCGATCCTCTGCTGGATGCTCGCGCGTGGCGCGCACGAGCCGCCGCGCACCGCGCCGACACCCGGTGCTGTGCCAACGCGGGCCTGGGACCTGCTGCGCGAGCCGATGTTCCGCCGCCTGCTGTTCGTGAACTGGCTGCAGTCGTCGAGCTGGGATGTGCACGCCTTCGTGCTGCCGGTGCTGGGCCACGACCGCGGCATCAGCGCCTCGGTGATCGGCTCGATCCTCGGTGCGTTCGCCATCGCGGCGGCCGCCATTCGCGTGGTGCTGCCGCTCATCGCTTCGCGCGCTTCGGAGCGCAGCGTGATCCTGAGTTCCACCATCGTCACGGCGGCAATGTTCGCGGTCTACCCGCTGCTCGATTCGGCCTGGACCATGGGCATCTGCTCGGTGATCCTGGGTTTCGCGCTCGGCGCGGTGCAGCCGATGGTGATGAGCATGCTCCACCAGATCACGCCGCACTCGCGGCACGGCGAGGCGCTGGGGCTGCGGCTGATGACCATCAATGCCTCGAGCGTGGCGATGCCGATGCTGTTCGGTTCGCTGGGGGCGCTGATCGGGATCGCGGGCGTGTTCTGGGTCGTGGGCGGGGTGCTGGCGCTGGGCGCGCGGGCGACCTGGGGGTTGAAGCTCTAAGTCGGTTTCGGTTGAAATCCACATTCCAAATAAGATCAATTCTCATCTGAGTTGACTTTCAACTGACTCACGGTCAGTATCGGCGCCTTCTTCAACGACCTTGAAGGCGTCCATGTATTCCCAGAATCCGGCTGCGACCGATCCGAGTCGCCGCATCGCGCTCGTGGCGGCGGTGTATCTCGGCAGCTTCATCGCCACGCTCGACGTGAGCATCGTCAATGTCGCGCTGCCTACGCTGCAGCGCGCGCTGTCCACCGACCTGGCCGGCCTGCAATGGGTGATCGACATCTACGCGCTGTGCCTCTCGGCCTTCATCCTGTCGGCGGGGCCGGTCGGCGACCGCTACGGCCGCAAGCGCGCCTGGCTCGCCGGCGTGGTCGTGTTCACGCTGGGCTCGGCGATGTGCGCGATGGCCGGCAACCTCCCCACACTGCTTGCCGGGCGCGCGGTGCAGGGCGTGGCCGGCGCGCTGATGATTCCCGGCGCGTTGTCGCTGCTGGCGCATGCGTTTCCGGAGCCGGCCAGCCGGGCGCGGGTGATCGGCGGCTGGTCGTCGTTCACGGCGCTGTCGCTGATCCTCGGGCCGATGCTCGGGGGGCTGCTGGTGGACCATGCGGGCTGGCAGAGCATCTTCCTCATCAACCTGCCCATCGGCGTGCTGACCGTGGGGCTCGGGCTCTGGGGCATCCGCGAGAGCTCGCATCCCGAGCACGCGGCGCTCGATCCGCTCGGCCAGGTGCTCAGCGTGCTGTGGCTCGGCGCGCTGACCTATGGGTTGATCGCGGCCGGCGAATACGGTTGGGGCTCAGGCCGTGCCGCGACCGCACTGGTGGCAGCGGCCATCGGCCTTGCGCTATTCCTGATGGTCGAAGCGCGCGTGGAGCGGCCGCTGCTGCCGCTCGCGCTGTTCCGCGATGCGCGCTTCTCGGCCACCAATTTCGCTTCGTTCGTGCTCGGCTTCTCGTCGTACGCGAGCCTGTTCTTCTTCTCGCTCTTCCTGCAGCAGGTGCAGGGCTGGTCGCCCAGCGACACCGGCTGGCGGCTGGTGCCGCAGTTCGTCGCGACAGGCCTCATCGCCTCGCAGTTCGGCCGGCTGGCGCGGCGCTTCGACGTGCACACGCTGATGGTTGCGGGCTATGCGCTGATCGGCGCTTCGATGCTGCTGCTGACGCTGTTCTCGGCCGATACGCCCTACGTGCTGCTGGCGCTCCTGTTCCTGTTCCTCGGCGCGGGCACGGGCCTGGCGGTGCCGTCCACGAGCATGGCGGTGATGGCCTCCGTGCCCGCGCAGCGCTCGGGCATGGCCTCGGCCACGATGAATGCGCTGCGCCAGGCCGGCATGCTGATCGGCATCGCGCTGCTCGGCACGCTGATGAGCACGCGGGCGACCGCGCTGCTGGCCACCGCGCTCGAACAGGCCGGGCTTCGCGATGCGCAACAGGCGGCCGTCGCGGCCGTCTCGCGGCATGACTTGGGCGCGCTGGCCTCGCTCGATGCGGACACTGCGCGCACCTTGCTGGCCGGCGCGCTCGCGGGCGGCTTCCACGCCGCCATGGTCTGCGCCGGTGTGGCCGGCCTTCTCGCGGCGGGGCTGCTCGTGCGCGTCAGGCCGCGCGCCGCCGCGTTGCCGGCTCGCGCCTGAGGCGGCGCACCCGCATGCCCGCCGCATTCGTGCCCGTGCGCCTGCGCGCGCGGCTTCGATCGACATTCACCAAGGAGCTATCCATGATCCGTCACGAACTCAGCCAGTGGCCGCTGGTCATCAGCATTTCATCCGGCCTGCAGACGTTGGAGAGCATGAACGCCTTCACCGAGGACTGGAACCGTTGGCTCGACCGCGGCGAGCCTTTTGCCTCGCTGCGCGTGTTCGCCGATGCGGATGCGCTGGTCCATCCCGAAGGCAGCGCCCAGCGTGCGAAACAGTGGCTGCAGGCGCGGGGCGAAGACATCCGCCGCCACATGATGGGCATGGCGAGCGTGGTGCCCGCCGCGCAATACGAGAAAATCAGCAAGATGAATGTCGAGAAGCTCTTCGGCGTGCCGGCCAGCACCTTCGTCACCACCGACGATGCGCTGAACTGGCTCGGCGAAAGCGTGCTGGCCCCGCGGGGCCTGCGACTCGATGCGGCGGCCGTCCATGCGGCCATCGGTGCCGTGCGCGCCACCCCTGTTTCCTGATTGAACTTTCCGAGTTCCTCGAGATTTGCCATGACACGAAGCGATCCGGCCATCGATCCCATCCCGGCAGGCGAGGCCGAAGCGGCCACACCGACCGCAGCGCGCCGCCGCACGAAAGCGCCCGAAACCCGCGCCGTCGCGCTGATGGACGCCGCCGAGCGCCTCTTCATTGCCAAGGGCATCGCCAGCACCAGCATCGACGACATCGCGGCCGGTGCGCAGGTGGCCAAGGGTACGTTCTACCTGTACTTTCCGTCGAAGGAAGCGATGCTCGGCGCGCTGCAGCAGCGCTTCGTCGACACCTTCTGCGAGCGCCTGCAGAACGCCATGGACCGCCATCGCCCCGACAACCATCACGCGCGCCTGAAGGCCTGGGTGGAGACCGGCCTGGAAACCTACCTGGACAACGTTGCCCTGCACGACGTGGTGTTCCACGAATACCGGCCCGAGGACCGGCGCATGCGCAACGACAACGCGGTCATCACGCAGCTCGTCGGCTTGCTGAAACACGGCGATGCCGCAGGGGTGTGGGAAGTGGAGGACGCAACGCTCACGGCCGTGATCCTCTTCAATGCGCTGCACGGCGTGGCCGACGACGCGGTGGCCATGGGCCCGGCCGGCGACCCGGTGGCCGACCGCCGGCGCCGCGCCCGCGCGCTCACCCGGTTCTTCGAGCAGGCGCTGCACCCGGACGTGGTCGACGACACGGACGCCTGAGCGTCCGCGTGGATCAGAGCTTGTAGAAGCGCTTGATGTAGTCCCACGCGTCTTCGGGCGCGTCCACATACTCGAAGAGCTTGACGTCGCCGGGCGAGATCACGCCTTCATCGACCAGAAAGTCGAAGTCGATCATCCGCTTCCAGTAGTCCGAGCCGAACAGCACGATCGGCACGGGCTTCGACTTCTTCGTCTGCACCAGCGTGATCACCTCGAACAGCTCGTCGAGCGTGCCGAAGCCGCCCGGAAACGCCACCAGCGCCTTCGCACGCATCATGAAATGCATCTTGCGGATCGCGAAGTAGTGGAACTTGAAGCTCAGCGCCGGGGTGACGTAGGGGTTGGCTTCTTCCTCCATCGGCAGCGCGATCGCGAGGCCGACCGAGATGCCGCCGCCTTCGTGCGCGCCGCGGTTGGCCGCCTGCATGATGCCGGGGCCGCCGCCGGTGCAGATGAAGAGCTTGTCCTGCGGCTCCTTGCCGTTGCTGTACTGCGCGACCAGCTTGCCGAAGGTGCGCGCCTTCTCGTAATAGTGCGAGCTGCGCGCAAGGCGGCGCCAGCGCTCGGCGGCCACCGCATCACCGGCGGCATCGGCCTGCGCGATCAACGCGGCGGCGTCTTCCTCGCTGCGAAAGCGGGCGCTGCCGAAGACCACCACGGTGTTCTCGATGCCGTGAGCGCGCTGTTCGACGTCGGGCTTCATCAGCTCCAGCTGCATGCGGATGCCGCGCGTCTCGCGGCGCAACAGGAACTCGGGATCGGCGAAGGCGATGCGCGAGGGATCGGGATCGAGCGGCAGGCCTTTTTCGGAATGGGATTTGAGCGTGGCCCATGCATCGGCCAGGCGTTTGTCGTGAAGATCGTGCGTGTTGTTCATGAAGGACTCGGACGGGAAGACCCGATGGATTGTGCAGCGTTGCAACCGCCGTGCCCAAGAAACGAAAAAGGCCCCTTGCGGAGCCTTTCTTCGGGGAGAGCGACCGGCCGGAGGGCCGGGAACGCTCAGACGCGCTTACGGTATTCGCCGGTGCGGGTGTCGATTTCGATCTTGTCGCCTTGCGAAACGAAGAGCGGCACGGGCACTTCGAAGCCGGTGGCGATCTTGGCGGGCTTGAGGACCTTGCCCGAAGTGTCGCCCTTGACGGCTGGCTCGGTCCAGGTGATTTCGCGCTCGACGCTGGTCGGCAGTTCGACCGAGATGGCCTTGCCGTCGTAGAACACCACTTCGACGGCCATGCCGTCTTCGAGGTAGTTCAGGGCGTCGCCCATGTTCTCGGCTTCGACTTCGTACTGGTTGTAGTCGGCGTCCATGCAGACATACATCGGGTCGGCGAAGTAGGAGTAGGTGCAGTCCTTCTTCTCGAGCACGATCTGGTCGATCTTGTCGTCGGCCTTGAAGACCACTTCGGTGTTGAAGTTGGCGATCAGGCTCTTCATCTTCATGCGCACGGTGGCGGAGTTGCGGCCGCCGCGGCTGTATTCGGTCTTGAGGACGACCATCGGGTCCTTGCCGTGCATGATGACGTTGCCGGCGCGGATTTCTTGAGCGATTTTCATAACAGGTTCTCTGGATGTTGGCCGCTCGGTGCACGGGGCCATCTGCGACGCTTGGCGACGTTCGAAACGTTCTAGCCGGTGTGTCTGGCCCCGCGGTACAGGTCCCGCGGCAGGTTTGGCGAAGAGCTTCTCGGGTCCTGAGGGCCCGGGCCGAAATCCGCAAAGCCCGCTATTTTAGCTTTTTTGGGCGATCAGATGCCGCAGTTGAGTGACCAGATCGTCCTGATCGCGCAGCCTTTGGCGGCCCGCGACGACCGTTTCCCGCCACGGGCCCTGCGTTTCCAGGGGCGGCAGGGGGGCCTCGTCGAACCCGTTCCAGACGTGGTGAAAACGCCGAAGCGAGGGAGGAGCGTCGAGCCAGTCGAGCCAGGCGTTCAGCTTGGCATGATGGGCGTCGTCGTCCTGTGGATAGATCTGCCAGACGAGGGGCGCGCCGGCCCAGAGAGCGCGCACCAGCGAATCCTCGCCCCGCACGAAATTCAGGTCGCAGGCCCAGAGCAGGTGATCGAAATCCGGCTGCGTCAGATAGGGGAGGTATGAAATCGATAGCGCGCCGTGCCCATGGGGTACGGGGTTCTCCGGCGAAATGTTCGAAAAATGGGCCTTCACCGCGTTGGTGGCACGGCCTGCCGTCACCAGCAGCCGGGTGGGTTCGGGGCCTTCCGCCAACTGGGTGAGCAGCGGCGCCAGCGCGGGCGGCTCGTAGCAGAACAGGGAGATGAGGCGCTCGTTTTCTTTCCGGGGAATCTGCTGTGCCGCCAACCATTGCACTCGATCGAACCCGGCCCGGCGTTCCGCGAGGCCGGGCTCGCGCAGCAATCCGCCAGTGGTGGGCGTGAAGCCCGGATAGAAAAAGCGCTTGGTCAACCCGGCGCCGGGCCCCTTGAACACCGGCGAGGGCAGGCCGTGCAGGCGCTCGACGTACGGTTCGGCCGACAGGTATTCGAGGTTGATCCAGGACCGGGGCCCGCCCACGCTCGATGCCTCGGCGAACCGCGCGATCAGTTCCGGCGCGGGCTCGCAGCCGAAGGCCTCGATCAGCACGTCCGGCGCCGGCTCGGCCGCGGCCTGTTGCACCGCGGCGGGGTTAAGCCAGTCGATCACCTGCACGCCGTCGCATCCCGCGGGCGCCATCCAGTTCAGCGCCGTCGCATCGTCGATCCACAGCCGCACGCGTTCGCCGAGCGTGGCCAGTTGAGAAGCCAGCCGCCAGCACACGCCCAGGTCGCCGTGGTTGTCGATGACCTTGCAGAAGATGTCCCATTGCATGCGCGTGCCCATGGTCGCGAGTGTGCCTGTCCTGGGAGCCCGTTCGGGGCCCGGCTTGCTATGCTGGCCGCCACAACAACCACCGGAGAGAGAAAGACCATGAGGATGCAGACCCGTTCGCAGTTTTCCCTTCGTTCCACCAAGACCGTGCTCGCCCTGTCGCTGGCCCTGTGCGGCATCGCCGGCATGACCGGTGCGTCGGCCCAGACGAGCACCGCGCCGACGTCGCTCACGCCGCAGCAACAGCGCTTCCACGACATCTACAAGGAGCTGATCGAGATCAACACCACCCACTCGACGGGTGACAACACGCTGGCCGCGCGCGCCATGGAAAAGCGCCTGATCGAAGCGGGCTTCGCCCCGGGCGACATCCAGATCTTCGAACCCTTCCCGAAGAAGGGCAACCTGGTGCTGCGCTTCAAGGGCAACGGCAGCAAGAAGCCGCTGCTGCTGCTGGCCCACATCGACGTGGTCGAGGCCCGGCGCGAAGACTGGAAGACCGATCCCTTCAAGCTGCAGGAAACCGGCGGCTACTTCACCGCGCGCGGCTCCATCGACGACAAGGCGATGGCCTCGGCGCTGGTGTCGGTGCTCGGGCAGCTCAAGCAGGAGGGCTTCAAGCCCAGCCGCGACATCATCCTGGCGCTCACCGCCGACGAGGAGCGCGGCGATGCGCTCAGCAACGGCGCGTTCTGGCTGATCAGCAACAAGCCCGAGCTGCTGCAGGCCGAATTCGGCATCAACGAAGGCGGCGGCGGCGAGCTGCGCGGCGGCAAGCCGAACCTGCACCGCATGCAGGTGGCCGAGAAGATGTACACCACCTACATGCTCGAGGCGCGCGACGTGGGCGGCCACAGCTCGGTGCCGACGAAGACCAACCCCATCTACGCGCTCTCCGCGGGGCTGGAGCGGCTGGGCAACTACGCCTTCCCGATCAAGCTCGCCGATGTCACCAAGACCTACTTCGCGCGCAGCGCGCCCTTTGCCACTGGTCAGCTGGCCGACGACATGCGCGCCATCGGCACCGGCAACCCCGATGCCGGCGTGCTCGAACGCATGACGGCCAACCCGGCCTACAACGCGCAGCTGCGGACCACCTGCGTGGCGACGATGGTGCAGGCCGGCCATGCCGAGAACGCGCTGCCGCAATCGGCCAAGGCCACGGTCAACTGCCGCATCCTGCCGCACGACGACCCCGAGGAAGTCGAGCGCCTGCTGACCCAGGCCGTGGGCAACGACAAGATCGTGGTGCGCAACATGGGCAAGCCGCTGCGCAGCCCGGCCTCGCCGCTGAACGGCGACCTCGTGAAGACGGTGGAGTCGCTCACCCAGCAGATGTGGCCCGGCGTGCCCGTGGTGCCCGCGATGAGCACCGGTGCGACCGACAGCCGGTTCCTGCGCAACGCCGGCATCCCGATGTACGGCGTGACCGGCATGTTCCTCGAGCCGGCCGATGCGCGTGCGCACGGGCTGGACGAGCGCATTGAGATCCAGCGGCTGTACGACGGGCGCGAGTTCCTGTACCGGCTGGTGTCGGAAGTCGCGAAGTAATCAGGCAGAGGGCAGGCGCGGTGCCTGCCCCCCGCGCTTTCTTGCCGTCAGGGCGTGAAGGTATCGCCCAGCACGATGCCTTCGCGCCGTGGGTCCGCGCCGCCGGTGAGCACCGATTTGCCACCCACGTTCGTGCGGATGATGGTGCTTACGCCGCTGGACTGGGCGCCGAAGTTCACCACGTGGCCCAAGGCGCGGAGCCCCTCGATCAGCGAGTCGTTCTTGCCGTCGTTGGTGGTGTTGACGTTGGGATGCTCGCCGCCAACGTTGGTGAGGCTGTAGGTGGCGCCGGGGGGCGTAGGGGGTGGGGTGTTGGTGGCACCGAAGTCGACCAGCGACGTGGCCTGTTGCGCATCGAGTCCCCAGTCGAGCGCGCCGACCAGTGTCTTCACCACGTACTGGATGATCGTGCCGCCGCCGGGCGAGCCAGTGCCCATCACGAACTCGCCCATGCTGCCGTCGCCGTTCTTCCTGAACACCAGCGTTGGCGCCATCGTGCTGCGCGGACGCTTGCCCGGGGCGACGCGGTTGGCGACCTTGATGCTTGGGTCCTTGGTGTCGTTCGGGTCGGCCGAGAAGTCGGTCAGCTGGTTGTTCAGCACGAAGCCCTGCGTCATATGGAACGAGCCGAGCGTGCTTTCTACCGTGGTCGTCATCGTCACCACGTTGCCATCCTTGTCGACCACCGTGAAGTGCGTGGTGCCGTGCTCCTCGGTCTTGTCGATGCCCAGCGGCACGCTGCCCAGGTTGCCCGCCGCCGCCGTGCCCATGCTCTTGGACAGGCTGATCAGGCTGGCGCGCTGTTGCAGGTAGGGCTTGTTGAGCATCGAGTCGGGCGAGCCGCCCGGCAGCGGGATGAAGTCGGTGTCGGCCACGTACTTGTCACGATCGGCATAGGCCAGGCGTTCGGCCTCGCTCACCAGGTGCACGCCCATCACGGTCGGCTTGCCGCCCTCGATGTCGATGGCGGTGGGCTTGTACAGGCCCAGGTTGAAGGTCTCCAGGATGCCTAGCGCCTGCACCACCGCGATGCCGCCCGAGGACGGCGGCGACATGCTGCACACGTAGTAGTCGCGATAGGTGCCGCAGACCGGGTCGCGGCGCTTGGCCACGTAGTTGGCCATGTCGGCCATGGTCGTCACGCCGGGCGTGATGGCCGAGCCGTCGCTGGCCGCGGTCGTGATGCCGACCTTGTCGACGATGGCCTGCGCGATCGGGCCGGTGTAGAAGGCGTTGGCGCCTTCGGTCGCGAGCGTGGTCAGCGTCTTGGCATAGGCCGGGTTCTTGAGCTTCGTGCCCAGCGCCTTGGGCGTGCCGTCGGTGTTGAAGAAATAGGCCGTGGCCTCGGCGTCGCGCTTCAGGCTGGCTTCCGACGAGGAGATCGCGGCCGCCATGCGGCCACCGATCGAGAAGCCGTCCGATGCCAGCGTGATGCCGTAGCTGAAGAGGTCCTTCCAGGGCAGCTTGCCGTGGTCCTTGTAGGCGATGTCGAGCATGCGCACCGCGCCCGGCGTGCCGATCGAGCGGCCGCTGGCGCGGGCACTGGGCTTGGGCAATCCGCTGGCTGAATCGGTCTGCACGGCGTAGCGCAGGTAGTTCTCTGTGGCCGCGGCGGGCGCCATTTCGCGCCCGTCGTAGGCCTGCACCTTCCTTGTCTTCGCGTCGTAGTGAAGCATGAACGCACCGCCGCCCAGGCCGCTGGATTGCGGCTCGACCAGGCCGAGCACGGCCTGCACCGCCACCGCCGCGTCGACGGCGCTGCCGCCGGCCTTGAGCACGTCGCAGCCCGCGCGCGTGGCCAGCGGATGGTTGGCTACCACCATGTAGTTCTTCGCATAGACCAGCTTGTGGCCGAGCACGTAGCCCGAGGCGGGCTCGGGCGCGGCGGGGTCGCCCGGATCGCCGGAGCCCACCACGACCGGTGTGCCGCTGTCGCCGATCAGGCAGCCCTTGGCGGCTTCGGCCGCAGCCGCAGCGTCGTTGGCCGCGTTGATGGCGACGATCGACGCGATCAGTGCAGCATCGTTGTTCTGCCCGCCGCCACCGCCGCCGCAGCCGGCCACGGTCAATGCAAGCGCCAGGGGTGAGAGCACCCACCAGGCGCGCGCCTGGATCTTCTTCGTCATGGAATCTTCCCGAGTAGTTTTGATGAAATGACACGGGCGCTCCTCGCGCCCGTCTTTGCATCATCAGCACATTTCATTCCAGCCACCTCGGGGTTTGCGCGCAGGCCCGCGACGCGGGTTCCACGTGCACGCCACAATAGCCGCCATGTCAGACGTGCATTCCGATCAACTGCTCAGCGAAGTCGCGGCGCTGCCGCAACTGCCGGGCGTGTACCGCTATTTCGACGCCGCCGGCGCGGTGCTCTACGTGGGCAAGGCGCGCAACCTCAAGAAGCGGGTCGCCAACTACTTCCAGAAGAGCCACGGCGGCACCCGCATCGGCCACATGATCTCGAAGATCGTGCGCATGGAGACCACCGTGGTGCGCTCCGAGGCCGAGGCGCTGCTGCTCGAGAACAACCTCATCAAGACGCTCAAGCCGCGCTACAACATCCTGTTTCGCGACGACAAGAGCTACCCCTACCTGAAGATCGCGTCGCACGCATTTCCGCGGCTGGCCTACTACCGCGGCTCGGTCGACAAGAAGCACCGCTACTTCGGCCCGTACCCGAGTGCCTGGGCGGTGAAGGAATCGATCCAGCTGCTGCAGAAGGTGTTCAAGCTGCGCACCTGCGAGGACACCGTGTACGCCAACCGCACGCGGCCTTGCCTGCTGTACCAGATCAAGCGCTGCACCGGCCCCTGCGTGGACTACATCACGCCCGAGGCCTATGCACAGGACGTGGCCAGCGCCGAAGCCTTCCTGATGGGCGACACGCAGCTCGTGCTCTCCAGGCTCGAACAGCGCATGACCACGCACGCCGAGAAGCTCGAATTCGAGCAGGCGGCCGAGCTGCGCAACCAGATGTCGGCGATCTCGCGGGTGCTGCACCAGCAGTCGATCGAGATCGCATCGGACAAGGACGTGGACATCCTCGCGGTCAAGGTGCAGGGCGGCAAGGCCTGCGTCAACCTCGCGATGGTGCGCGGCGGCCGGCACCTGGGCGACCGGCCCTACTTTCCGGTGCACGTGGAAGACGCGGCGCAGATCCACCACGGCGAGATGGACGTGGACGCCGAAGAGGGCGTGGAAGCGGTCGCGGCCGACCCCATCGAAGTGCAGGTGCTCGAAGCCTTCATCGCCCAGCACTACATCGACGTGCCGGTGCCGGCCACGCTGGTGCTGAGCCATCTGGTGAGCCGCGAGCTGATCGAGGCGATCTCGCAGCAGGCCGGCGGACGCGTGACGGCGGTGTTCCAGCCGCGCGAGCAGCGCCGCCACTGGCTCGAGATGGCCGAGACGAATGCTGGCCTGCAACTGGCCCGCCTGCTCGCCGAAGAAGGCTCGCAGCAGGCGCGCACCCGCGCGCTGGTCGAGGCGCTCGAGCTCGCGTGCGACGACCTGGACAACTTCCGCGTCGAATGCTTCGACATCTCGCACACCGCGGGCGAAGCCACGCAGGCCTCGTGCGTGGTGTTCGAGCACCACACGATGCAGAACAAGGAATACCGCCGCTACAACATCGAGGGGATCACGCCGGGCGACGACTACGCCGCGATGCGCCAGGTGCTTCACCGCCGCTACGGCAAGCTGGCCGAGGCGATGGCGGCCGAGACCGAGGCGCTGCCGCCCGGCGATGCAGAGAGCGAGGGCGTCGAGGGAGGCGAAGCATCGACCAAGACCCGGACCGCGCGCATGCCCGAGCTGGTGCTGGTCGACGGCGGCAAGGGCCAGGTGTCGATGGCGCGCGAGGTGTTCAGCGAACTGGGCCTGCCGCTGTCGTTGATCGTCGGCGTCGAAAAGGGCGAGGGCCGCAAGGTCGGCCTGGAGGAGCTCGTGTTCGCCGACGGCCGCGAGAAGGTCTACCTCGGCAAGGACTCGGCTGCGCTGATGCTGGTGGCCCAGATCCGCGACGAGGCGCACCGCTTCGCCATCACCGGCATGCGGGCCAAGCGCGCGAAGGTGCGGGTGGGCGGCAGCCAGCTGGAAGACATTCCGGGCATCGGCCCGAAGCGCCGGGCGCGCCTGCTGCAGCGCTTCGGCGGCATCCGCGGCGTGGCGGCGGCGAGCATGGAAGACATCGCCTCGGTCGAAGGCATCGCCGCCGAACTGGCCGAGGAAATCTACAAGGCTCTGCACTGAGCCAGCACCGAGAGCTGGGCAACCCGGTGGGGTCATCCCGCCATGACACAATCAAGCGATGTTCTGGACCTTACCGACCATCATGACCTGGACGCGCATCGTCGCGATCCCTTTGATCGTCGGAGTGTTCTACCTGCCGATCGCCGAGCCGATGCGCAACCTGATCGCCACGGTCATGTTCATCGTCTTCGCCGCCACCGACTGGCTCGACGGCTACCTGGCGCGCAAGCTCAACCAGACCTCGGCCTTCGGCGCCTTCCTCGATCCGGTGGCCGACAAGTTCCTCGTGTGTGCCGCGCTGCTGGTGCTGGTGCACCTGCAGCGCGCCGACGTGTTCGTGGCGCTCATCATCATCGGCCGCGAGATCGCCATCTCGGCGCTGCGCGAATGGATGGCGCGGATAGGCGCCGGCAAGAGCGTGGCGGTCCACATGATCGGCAAGGTCAAGACGACCGTGCAGATGGTCGCGATTCCCTTCCTGCTCTACGACGGGCGGCTGTTCAAGGTGATCGACACCGGCCTCTGGGGCCAGTGGCTGATCTGGATCTCGGCGGTGCTCACCGTCTGGTCGATGGTCTATTACCTGCAGAAGGCCATTCCCGAGATCCGGGCCCACAGCAAATGACGGCGGCCGCGGCCGCCGTGCCCGGCCCGGGCGGCTCGGGGTGGCTGCGGGCCATGCCGGCGGTCTTCGTGCTGATCTGGAGCACGGGTTTCATCGTTGCGCGCTATGGCATGCCCTATGCGCCGCCTCTCAAGTTCCTCGCTGTGCGCTATGCGCTGTCGCTCGTGTGCTTCGGTGTGTGGGTCGTGCTCGCGAAGGTCGCGTGGCCGAAGGCGCGCGCGCAGTGGGGGCACCTCGCGGTCACGGGCGTGCTGATGCAGGCGGGGTACCTTGGCGGCGTCTGGGCGGCGGTGCATGCGGGGATGGGTGCGGGGCTCGTGGCGCTGCTGGTCGGCGTTCAGCCGGTGCTCACAGCGATCTGGCTGTCGCTCAACGGCGGGCGCATCTCGAAGCGGCAGTGGGCCGGGCTTGTTCTCGGATTTGCAGGGCTGGTGCTCGTGGTCTCGCGCAAGTTCGGGCAGGGCGCCGAAGTCAATCCGCTGACGATGGCGCTCGCAGTCTTTGCGCTTCTTTCGATCACGGCGGGCACGCTGTACCAGAAGCGCTTTGTCGCGCCGTGCGATGTGCGCAGCGCGAGCGCGGTGCAGATGGCGGCGGCGCTGCTCGTGACCTTGCCCTTCGCGGCCATGGAATCACAGGGCATCGAATGGAACGCGCACTCGACCGGCGCGATGGCCTGGTCGGTGCTGGCGCTGTCGCTGGGCGGCAGCTCGCTGCTCTACATGCTGATCCAGCGCGGCACGGCCACGGCCGTCACGAGCCTGCTTTACCTGGTGCCGCCTTGCACGGCGGTGATGGCGTGGCTGCTGTTCGCGGAGCCGATCACGCTGGTGACGCTGCTGGGCATCGGGCTCACCGCGGTCGGCGTGAGCCTGGTGGTGCGCAGCGAGCGCTGAACCTCAGCGCGTTCCCGTCTTCGCCGGCTTCCACGGCTCGCCGCGGAATTGCTCGGCCAGGTGATCGAGCAAGAGGCGCACGCGGCGCGGCGTCTTGGGCCGCCAGGGCGCGACCCAGTGGATGTCGGCATCGGGCATCACGTACTGCGGCAGCACGCGCACCAGCTCGCCGCTGGCCAGTTGCGGTGCGATGTCCCAGAGGCTCCGCAGCATGATGCCGTGGCCTGCCAGGCACCAGTCGCGCACCATCTCCCCTGAATTGCTCGCGAGCGGCCCCTGCACGCGAACGCGCGCGGTGCTGCCGTCGCGCGCATGGCGCAGCGTCCAGAGCGCGAACTGGCGCTGGTTGACCTCGCCGTTCTCGCGCGCGACCAGGCAGGCGTGCGAGGTCAGCGCGTCGACCGTCGCCGGCAATCCGTGCTGCGCGATGTACGAGGGCGCGGCCGCCAGCACGCGCTGGTTGCGCGCGATGCGGCGCGTGACCCAGTCGGCCGCTCGGTGCTGCTGCACGGCCCACAGCCAGAGTGCGCCGTCGTAGCCTTCGGCGCCGAGATCGGGCAGTTGCTCGGTCAGCAGCAGTTCGATCTGCAGGGCAGGGTGGCGGGCCTGGAAGGCGGCCAGCGTCGGCCCGAGCCAGCGCCTGCCGAAGCCGAAGGTGGCAGCGAGGCGGATCGTGCCGACCAACTCGTTCTGCCGTTCGCCGAGTTCGCTTTCGAGCGCCGCGAAGCCTTCGAGCAATGCGCGCGCATGCAGGCACACCGCCTCGCCCTCGGCCGTGACGCTGAGCCGGCGCGTGGTGCGATCGAACAGCCGCTGCCCAAGCCGCGCTTCGAGAGCCCCGAGCCGCTTGGTGATGACGGAGGGCACGACATCGAGCGTGGCGGCCGCGCTAGCGAGGCTGCCCTGGTCGCGAATCGCCAGCACCAGTTCGAGATCGCTGCGTTCCAGCGAGGATGGATTCATGCCAATCCGGAAAGTATGAATTGGCCGATTGTTGCTTGATGATCGCGAGGGCGCAACGCACAATCGTTCCGTGACTGCCTCCTTCCTCACCTTTCCCACCTTCGACATCGAGCGCAACGGCGTGCGCATCCATGGCCGCATCGGCGGCAAGGGCGCACCGTTGCTGCTGCTGCACGGACATCCGCAGACGCATGCGATCTGGCATCGCGTGGCACCGCAATTGGCCGAGCGGTTCACCGTGGTCGCTGTGGACCTGCGCGGCTACGGCGACTCGGGTCGGCCGGCGGCCGATGCCGAGCACGCGGTCTACAGCAAGCGAGAGATGGCGCTCGATGCGCTTGCCGCCATGCGGCACCACGGCTTCGAACGCTTCGGCGTGCTCGCCCACGACCGCGGCGCGCGCGTGGCGCACCGGCTCGCGGCGGACCATCCTTCGGCGGTCGAGCGCATGCTGCTGCTCGACATCGCTCCGACGCTCGCGATGTACGAGAACACCATCGAGGCCTTTGCGAAAGCCTATTGGCATTGGTTCTTCCTGATCCAGCCGCCGCCGTTGCCCGAGGCACTGATCGCTTCCGATCCGGTGCGCTACGTGCGCAGCGTGATGGGCGGGCGGCACGCAGGGCTCGCGCCATTCGCGCCCGAGGTGCTGGCCGAGTACGAGCGCTGTGCGCGCATCCCGGGCACGGCTGAATCCATCTGCGAGGACTACCGCGCTTCCGCCACCATCGACCTCGTGCACGACCGCGCTGACCTCGCCGTCGACCACAAACTCACGCACCCGCTGCGCGTGCTGTGGGGCGAGCATGGCGCGGTGGGCAAGTGCTTCGATGTGCTTGCGCTGTGGCGCGCGTGCGCCAACGACGTGTCGGGCCGCGCGCTGCCGTGCGGCCACTATGTTCCCGAAGAAGCCCCGGTCGAATTGCTCGCCGAGGCGCTCGCCTTCTTTTCATCTCTCCAACCATCTCTCCCGCAGACAGGAGCCACCCCATGAGCACCCACAGAATCGCAGTCATCGCCGGCGACGGCATCGGCAAGGAAACCATGCCCGAGGGCCTGCGCGTCGTCGACGCGGCGGCGCGCAAGTTCGGCATCGACCTGAAGTTCGACCACTTCGATTTCTCCAGCTGGGACTACTGCGAGAAGCACGGCAAGATGCTGCCCGACAACTGGAAGGACCAGATCGGCGGCCACGACGCGATCTTCTTCGGCGCGGTCGGCTGGCCCGAGAAGATTCCCGACCACGTGTCGCTCTGGGGCTCGCTGCTCCTGTTCCGCCGCGAGTTCGACCAGTACATCAACCTGCGTCCCGCGCGCCTCATGCCCGGCATCGTCGCGCCCGTGGTGCGCCGCGACGGCACGCCGCGCCAGCCCGGCGAGATCGACATGTACATCGTGCGCGAGAACACCGAGGGCGAGTACTCGAGCATCGGCGGCCGCATGTACGAAGGCACGCCGCGCGAGATCGTGGTGCAGGAAACGGTGATGTCCCGCATCGGCGTTGACCGCGTGCTCAAATTCGCCTTCGAACTCGCGCAGTCGCGGCCGAAGAAGCACCTGACGAGCGCCACCAAGTCGAACGGCATCTCGATCACCATGCCCTACTGGGACGAGCGCGTGGCCGAGATGGCGAAGAACTACGCCGGCGTGAAGCTGGACAAGTTCCACATCGACATCCTCACCGCGCACTTCGTGCAGCGCCCCGACTTCTTCGACGTGGTGGTCGCGAGCAATCTCTTCGGCGACATCCTGTCGGACCTCGGCCCGGCCTGCACCGGCACCATCGGCATCGCACCGAGCGCCAACCTGAACCCCGAGCGCACCACGCCGTCGCTGTTCGAGCCGGTGCACGGCTCGGCGCCCGACATCGCAGGCAAGGGCATTGCGAACCCGATCGGGCAGATCTGGTGCGGCGCAATGATGCTGGAGTTCCTCGGCCACAAAGAGGCGCACGACGCGATCCTCTCGACCATCGAAAAGGTGCTCGCGCCCCAAAGCGGAGCACCGCGTACCGCAGATATCGGCGGCAATGCGAGCACGAGCGATCTCGGAAAGGCGATCGCTGAAGCGCTTTGAAAAGTACTTCACGAAACGTGCCGGAAAGTGCGCGACGAAACGCCCCTAAAATCGCGCGCTCCGCTGTTTTGCATGGCTTCGTGTCTTATTGACACCCTGCAGGGCAGTGGTTGTAATCCTCGCTGGCAGTGCGCTGCCGAGGCGTCAGGCCTGCCAAGCTCTTGAGTCGCACCCGTCGCGGCCAGGTCGCAGCTGACGAAAGCCGACCAACTTTTTCTCTACAAGGGGCCCTTGTGAACAAGACCGAACTGATTGAGCACATCGCAAAGAACGCCGATATTTCCAAAGCAGCTGCCACCCGTGCGCTCGAATCCACCATCGGCGCCATTCGTACCACGCTCAAAAAGGGCGGCTCCGTCTCGCTCGTCGGCTTCGGCACTTTCGCAGTAGGCAAACGGGCCGCCCGCACCGGCCGGAATCCCCGCACCGGCGACGCGATTAAAATCAAGGCAGCCAAGATTCCGAAGTTCCGTCCAGGCAAGGCGCTGAAAGACGCGCTGAA
Source organism: Variovorax sp. RKNM96 (assembly GCF_017161115.1). Taxonomy (GTDB): domain Bacteria; phylum Pseudomonadota; class Gammaproteobacteria; order Burkholderiales; family Burkholderiaceae_C; genus Variovorax. The sequence continues at coordinate 2,270,144 of NZ_CP046508.1, forward strand.
CTGAGGCTAGACTCGGAGAGTATTCCGGTGGGGTGCTTAGCTCAGTTGGTAGAGCGGCGCCCTTACAAGGCGTAGGTCGGGGGTTCGAGCCCCTCAGCACCCACCACCACCCAGATGCAAAGGCGAACACCAGTTCGCCTTTTTTATTGCCGTCCGACATCCGTCGAAAAAGAGTGTTCAAGCATGTTTGATTTCTTCCGCAAGTACAACAAGATCGTCATGATTTTCTTGTTCTTGCTGATCATTCCCTCGTTCGTGCTCTTCGGCGTCGAGCGCTACCAGGGCTTCAGCCGCGACGAGAAGGTTGCCCATATCGAAGGCGGCGACATCACGAAGCCCGAGTGGGATGCGCAGCACCGCATCGAGACGGATCGCATCCGCCAGCAGTCGCCCAACGTCGATCCGACGGTGCTCGACTCGGACGCCCTGCGCTATGCCACGCTGGAGCGCATGGTGCGCGACCGCGTGCTGGCCGCAGCCGCCGCCAAGGCGAACATGACCGTCTCCGAAGATCGCCTCTCGCGCATCTTCGCGCAGGACCCGGGCCTCGCGTCCTTCCGCACGCCCGACGGCAAGTTCGACCGCGAGACCTTCCTTCGCGTGACGGGCCGCACGCCCGAACAGTACGAAGCGCAGGTGCGCGCCGACATGTCCACGCAGCAGGTGCTGCTCGGCGTGTCGGGCACGGCCCTCACGCCGCCTGCACTGGTGGCCGCCACGGTCAACGCCTTCTATGACCGCCGCGAAATCCAGGTCGCGCGCTTCGCCCCCGAGAGCTTCGCCTCGAAGGTGACCGTGAGCGATGCCGACATCGAGGCCTACTACAAGGACCACACCTCGCAGTTCCAGGCGCCCGAGCAGGCCAACATCGAGTACCTGGTGCTCGACCTCGATGCGGCCAAGAAGAACGTCGTCGTGAGCGAGGCCGACCTCAAGACCTACTACGAACAGAACACCGCGCGCTTCGGCACGAAGGAAGAGCGCCGCGCGAGCCACATCCTGATCACCGCGCCGGCTAGCATGCCCGCCGCCGATCGCGAAAAGGCGAAGGCCAAGGCCGAGCAACTGCTTGCCGACGTGAAGAAGGCGCCGAACACTTTCGCCGACGTGGCGCGCAAGAACTCGCAAGACCCGGGCTCGGCCGAGAAGGGCGGGGACCTCGACTTCGTCACCAAGGGCGCGATGGTCAAGCCGTTCGAAGACGCGATGTTCGCGCTGAAGAAGGGCGAGATCAGCGGCGTCGTCGAAACCGAGTTCGGCTATCACATCATCCATCTCGTCGACATCAAGCCGGCCGTGGTGCCGCCGTTCGAGCAGGTGCGCGCCACCATCGAAAGCGAAGTCCGCGCTGCACAGGCCGCGCAGGAATTCGCAAAGGCCGCGGAGGCCTTCACCGATGCGGTCTACCAGCAGCCCGACAGCCTCAAGCCTGCCGCGGAAAAGCTCAAGCTCACGATCCAGACCGCGACCAATGTCCCGCGCATCCCCGCGCCGGGTGCCAAGGGTCCGCTGGCCAGCCGCAACTTCCTGAGCGCGCTGTATGCCAGCGATTCGCTCGAGCGCAAGCAGAACACCGAGGCGATCGAGGTCGGTTCGAGCCAGCTCGCCTCGGGCCGCGTGACGCAGTACACGCCCGCGCATCCGATCCCGCTGGCCGAGGTCAAGGACAAGATCCGCGCGCAGCTCATCACCGAACGCGCCGCAGTGCTGGCCAAGACCGAAGGCGAAGCCAAGCTCGCGGCATGGACCGCCAAGGCGGACGGCGCGACTTTCGGCGCGCCAGTCACGGTCTCGCGGATCGACGCGCAGTCGCAGCCCGTTCCCGTGATCGATGCCGCGCTGCGCGCTGATGCCGCCAAGCTGCCTTCGCTCGTGGGCGTGGATCTGGGCACACAGGGCTATGCGGTGGTTCGTGTGACCAAGGTGGTCCCGCGCACGCCGCCGCCGCCCGAGCAGGCGCAGCAGGAAAGCGCGCAGGTCGGCCAGTCGGTGACCGCGGCCGAAGCCGCCGCCTACTACAACCTGTTGAAGGAACGCTTCAAGGCCGAGATCCTCGTGCCGAAGCCGGCGGACACGCTGCCCGTCGCCTCCGCGCGCTGACGCAAGGCGCCACGCGAAACGAACGCCCGGGTCGATGACCCGGGCTTTTTTTTGGTCGCCCGTGGGACAAGCGCTGCTCTCGCTTCTTGCCAGAATCCGACGCATGGGAACCCTCTACCTCGTGCGCCACGGGCAAGCCAGTTTCGGCGCTGCCGACTATGACAACCTGAGCGAACTCGGGCACCGGCAGTCCGTGCGCCTGGGTGAGTACTGGCGCGAGCGCGGCATGGCATTCGATGCCGTCATCACCGGCACCTTGAAGCGGCATCGCCAGACCTGGGAAGGCATTGCCAAGGGCTTGGGACTGGAACGCGACGACGTGCTGCCGTGGCCAGGACTCAACGAGTACGACAGCGAGGCGGTCATCGCCACGATCCACGAGGGCAAGCTCGAGAAACCCGATTCGCCCGAGATGTACCGCCATCACTTCCGCTTGTTGCGCCAGGGCCTGGGCGCCTGGATGCAGGGCAAGACAGCGCCGGTCGGGATGCCGAGCTATGTCGACTTTCTCGCCGGCGTGACGACAGCGCTGGACCACGTGCGCGACCGGCACCATGGCGCGAAGGTGCTGGTGGTGTCGAGCGGAGGGCCGATCAGCACAGCGGTCGGCCACGTGCTGGGCACGAGCGCGGAGACGACCATCGAGCTCAACCTGCGCATACGAAACACGTCAGTGACGGAGTTCGCTTTCACGCCGAAGCGCCACATGCTGGTGACCTACAACACGCTGCCGCATCTCGATGGGCCGGCGTACGAGGATTGGGTCACGTACTCGTGATCGGCGCCGCGCCTCAGGCCTGCCAGACGCCGTAGCCGGCCTTGCGCAATGCGATGCCGAGGTCGACCTCCATCAGGCGCGCGTCGTCATAGGGCATCGGGTTGTAGCGCTCGTAGAGCGCGGGCAGCAGGCGCAGGCCGAACTCCTGCACGAAGCTGTTGGCCTGGATGCCGGCCTTGTGCTTGTCGAAGCGGATGTCGGGGTCCAGGCCGGTCATGCCCACGTAGACGAAGGGCTTGCCGAGCTGGTAGTCGGGGTTGGCGCGCCTGAAGCGGCTGCTGTTCCACACGCGATCGTCGAGTTCGACCACATAGACATGGTGCTTGGCGCGTGGCTTGCGGGGCATGGGGTTCGCGACCTCGCCGCGCTGCGCGGCGCCGGCAAGGCCGCGCGGGGTATCAGCTCTTGCGCTTGATCAGGCCGTAGAGGATCAGCAGCACGATCGCGCCCAGCACGGAAGCGATGAAGCCGGCGCCCTGGCCCGCGGTGTACCAGCCCATGGCTTGGCCGACGTAGGTGACGATCAGCGAACCCGCAATGCCGATCAGCGTGGTGACGATGAAGCCGGCGGAATCGTCGCCCGGCTTGACGGCACGCGCCACCAGACCCACGACGAACCCGATCAGAATAGTCCAGACGATGCTCATGAAGAAATTCCTTTGGTGGTGAAGTGGAAGTGGCGAAAGCCGCGCCCGTCTGCGCGGGCCGCGTCGATGATAGCGGAGCCATGTGAGCGGTCGCACCCGTGGCCCACATCGGTGCATGCGAACGAGGATTTTTGCCGCAAGGGCGGCGGCGCGGGTGCTGTGGCGTCCTACAGCGTGTGGATGCGTGCGGGGCTATACCGGATGCATGCTTGAAAAACTACCCGAAGCCGTCGGTCGCGCATTGCAGGGCGTGCGCGCTGGCCTGGACAACATCGTCTTCAATACGCTGGGCCTCCGCGAAGGCACGGCGTCGCTGGCGCTGACCAGCGTGGCCTTTGCCGACCATGCGCCGATGCCGCCGCGCTACACGGCCGATGGCGAAGGTGTCTCGCCGCCTTTGCAGTGGGCGGGGTTGCCTTCGGGTGTCGCATCGCTGGTGCTGATCGTCGAGGACGCCGACTCGCCCACGCCGAATCCGTTGGTGCATGCCATCGTCGTAGGCCTGGGGCCTGAAGACGACAGGCTGGTGGAGGCGGCCATTCCCAGCAGCGACAGGGAGGGTGCCGGTTTGCATGTCGGGCGCAATTCGAGCCTGCAGGCCACCTGGCTGCCGCCGGACCCGCCGCCCGGCCACGGCGTGCATCGCTACGCGTTCCAGCTGTTCGCGCTCGACAGCGTTCCTGTGTTTTCCGAGGAGCCGGGCCGCGACGAGGTATTCGGCGAATTGCGCGACCACGCCATTGCCAGCGGGCTCCTGATCGGCACCTGCGAGCGATCCGATGGCTCCATCAAGATAGAAGAGGGCGTCGGCGCCCCGGGCCCCCTGGCGGCAGGCTGAATGTCAATTTCAAGCCACGTCGCAGCCTGCTGGGGCCGAAACGGCGATTTTTGACGCTACAATTGCTGGCTCTGCGGTGGCTGTAGCTCAGCTGGTAGAGTCCCAGATTGTGATTCTGGTCGTCGTGGGTTCGAGTCCCATCAGCCACCCCAAAAAATATCTCCCTGTCGCTATTGCGCAATAGCATTCAAGGGATTCCAACGCCGGGTTTACCCGGCGTTGTCATTTCTGGCGCACTGTTCGTTGCGGTAGTTGCCCGCCGACTTCTCTCCCTTGTTTTCCCTCTATATACAGCGCCAAAGCGGTCCGCTTTACGTTGCGCGCTGTTGCACTAACCCCATTGGCCGGGCATTTTTTCTGATGCCGGAGTGCTTGTGACAAATGCAAATTGAATTAAAATCCACCCGTTTTCAATTTTCAGGAGTCCAACAATGGCTTCGACCCTCGCCGATATCAATTCCCAGATCAAGAAGCACGACGAGCAGATTGCTCAATTGCGGAAGCAAGCTGAAGACCTGCGCAACCATGAGCGCGCAGGCGTGATCGAGGAGTTGCGCAAGAAGATCGCGGAATTCGGTTTAACCGCCTCCGACCTGAAACTCGGCGGCCGCGGTGCAGCCGCCAAACGCAGCGCAGGTGCCGCAGCGCCTAAGGCAGCCGCCAAATACCGTGGTCCGACCGGCGAAACCTGGTCTGGTGGCCGTGGCCGCAAGCCGCGCTGGGTGACCGAAGCATTGGCTGCCGGCAAGTCGCTTTCCGATTACGAGATCAAGTAAGCAGCTCGAATCACCGACTTTTATCAATAAAAAAGCCCGCGCATGCGGGCTTTTTTATTGCGTGCTGAAACTGACTTCGTTCAGTTCACCATCACGAGTTTTCCTTTGACGCCGCGCGACCCCATGTGCGCATACGCGGCCTTCAATTCGGCCATCGGCATCGTGCTGTCGATCACCGGCTTGATCTTTCCCTGGCCGTACCACTGTGCCAATTCGGCCATCATCTGTGCATTGGCCTTGGGTTCGCGCTTGGCGAAATCGCCCCAGAACACGCCCACGAGCGAAGCGCCTTTCAACAGCGTCAGATTCAATGGCAGCGATGGAATGGGGCCCGACGCAAAACCCACCACCAAATAGCGACCGCGCCAGCCAATGGAGCGAAATGCAGGCTCTGCAAAATCGCCGCCCACTGGGTCGTAAATGACATCCGGGCCCTTGCCGTCGGTTGCGGCCTTGATGGCATCGCGAAAGCCATTGGGCAATGCGTGCGTCGAGTAGTTGATCGTCGCGTCGGCACCAATGGACCGGCAAAGTTCGCATTTCTCGTCGGTGGAGGCGGCTGCAATCACCTTGGCGCCGGCTGCCTTTGCAATCTGGATGGCCGCGGTCCCTACGCCGCCTGCTGCGCCAAGCACCAGCACGGTTTCACCCGCCTTGAGTTGTGCGCGGTCCATGAGCGCGTGCCACGAGGTCGCATAAATCATGATGAACGCGGCCGCATCGACATGACCGAAGCCCTCGGGCAAGGGCATGCACAGCGCCGCGGGGGCGAGCGTGTGGGTGCCGAAGCCGCCCGTGCCCGACAGGCAGGCCACGTTCTGGCCCACCTTCAGGTGCGTCACGCCTTCGCTGACGGCCTGGATGACGCCCGCGTACTCCGAGCCGGGGACGAAGGGCAGGGGCGGCTTCATCTGGTACTTGTTCTGCACGATCAGCAGGTCGGGGAAGTTCAGGCTCGCCGCCTTGATCTCGATCAGCACCTGCCCCGGGCCCGGCGTGGGTGTCGGCAGTTCCTTCCAGGTCAGCGCGTCGACGCCAACGGGGTTTTCGCAAAGCCATGCGTGCATGCTCGGGTCTCCTTCGAATGGGTAATGTTGAGGCAATGACTGCGGGCATGATAGGTGTCGCGGCAGGGCACCCTTGTCCCTGCTGCGACGCACCCGACGCCTACAATCCGGTGCACCGAAAAGCACCATGAAGATACTTATTTCCAATGACGATGGCTTCCAGGCGCCAGGCATCGTCGCATTGCACGACGCGCTCAAGGACATCGCCGAAGTCGAGGTGGTCGCACCCGAGCACAACAACAGCGCCAAGTCGAACGCACTGACCCTGGCCGCCCCGCTCTACGTGCACAAGGCGCACAACGGTTTTCGCTACGTGACGGGCACCCCCGCCGATTGCGTGCACATCGCCCTCAAGGGCCTGCTCGACTACCGGCCCGACCTCGTGGTCTCCGGCATCAACAACGGCGCCAACATGGGCGACGACACCATCTATTCAGGCACCGTCGGCGCGGCCATGGAGGCTTACCTCTTCGGCATTCCGGCCATCGCTTTCTCGCAGATCGAAAAGGGCTGGGCGCACGTGGATGCGGCAGCGCAAGTCGCGCGTCGTCTGGTGCAGCAGATCGAGCGCGAAAAGATGATCGGCGGCCCCGCGTTCCTGCTCAACGTGAACGTGCCGAACCGGCCGTTCGACGAGCTCAAGCCTGTCAAGGTCTGTCGTCTTGGCCGCCGTCATGCGGCGGAGAAGGTCATCACGCAGGACAGCCCGCGCGGCGAGACGATGTACTGGATCGCCGGTGCGGGCAGCGCCAAGGACAGCGGCGAAGGCACCGACTTCCATGCCACCGCTTCCGGCCACATTGCGCTCACGCCGCTGCAGATCGACCTGACCGACCACGCCAACTTGGGCCAATGGCGCGAGACGGTGGCCCGTCTCGGCAATTGACATGGCCACGCAACGGCCCAGTTTCCCGGTTCGCCTGACACCCACCTCTTCGGCTGCCACGCGTGGGCGCATGCCCGCCGTGCCGGCCAAGCCCATGGTGCCGTCCACGCCCTCGATGGCTTCCGATGCCGTGCGCGCGCGCATGGTGCAGAAGCTCGCGGCGCAGGGCATTTCCGATCCGCGCGTGCTGCGCGCGATGGGCGCCGTCGAGCGGCATCGCTTCGTCGACAGCGCGCTGGTCAACCAGGCGTACGAAGACACCAGCCTGCCGATCGGCCTGGGGCAGACGATCTCCAAGCCGAGCGTGGTCGCCCGAATGATCGAGCTCCTGCTCGCTGCGCCCGCGCTGGCCGGCAAGCCGCAGGAGCGCCTCGGCCGCGTGCTCGAGATCGGCACCGGCTGCGGCTACCAGGCCGCGGTGCTGAACCATGTGGCGACCGAGGTCTACAGCATCGAGCGCCTGCGCGGCCTGCATGAGCGCGCCCGGGCCAACCTCCGGCACTTCCGGCTGGCCACGGTGCACCTGATGCTGGGCGACGGCATGGTCGGCTATGCCAAGGGCGCACCCTACGCGGGCATCATCGCGGCGGCCGGCGGGGAAGCCGTTCCGGAGGCCTGGATCCAACAACTCGCGGTCGGCGGGCGCATCGTTGCGCCGACCCATTCGGCCAAGGGCGGACAGGCCCTCGTCGTCATCGACAAAACCGCCCGTGGGCTGGAGCGCCTCATTCTTGAGGCGGTTCACTTTGTCCCCCTAAAATCGGGCATCGCTTGAAGGAATAACAAATGCAGGGTTTTGGCAATCGGAGTTTGTTCGCGGGCATCACGTTGGCCGTTGTGCTCGTGATCGCGGGCTGCTCCACACCGCGCGGGCCGGCGCCCGTCGAGGACCGCGGCACGATGACGCGGGCGCCCGGTGTTACGCCAGGCGGTTCTCCCATCACCGTCGATGCCAACGGCAAGCCGCTTCAGGGCATCGAGAACTACGGCAAACCGGGCTACTACGCCGTGCGACCCGGCGACACGATCCGCCGCATCGGCAGCGAGACCGGGCAGCGCTGGCAGGACATCGCCCGCTGGAACAATCTGGACAACCCCGACCTGATCGAAGTGGGGCAGGTGCTGCGCGTGATTCCGCCGTCGGGCTCGGGCACGGCCGTTGCAACCGCTCCCGCGGCTTCGGGTTCGGAAGGTGCCGTCACCAAGCCGGTGACGCCGCCGCCGGTGATCGCAGCTGTTCCGGGGAGCGGCGCAAGCACGCCGGTGAAGCCGGCGGCGCCCGTCACGGCTTCTCCGGCAAGTCCCGGCAGCGGAAGCTCCGGCGACGAAGACCTCGGCTGGATCTGGCCCGCGAGCGGTTCGCTGATCGCCGGCTTCGACGAAGCCAAGAACAAGGGCTACGACATCAGCGGCAAGGCGGGCGACCCCGTGCTGGCTGCGGCCGACGGGCGCGTGGTGTACGCCGGCGCTGGTCTGCGTGGCTACGGCAACCTCATTATCCTGAAGCACAACAACACCTACCTCACGGCGTATGCGCACAACCAGACGCTGCTCGTGAAGGAAGACCAGTCGGTTCAGAAGGGCCAGAAGATCGCCGAAATGGGCAACAGCGACGCCGATCGCGTGAAGCTGCATTTCGAGATCCGCCGCCAGGGCAAGCCCGTCGACCCGTCACGCTACCTGCCCGGCCGGTGATGCCATGGCTGCCTCCCGCCCCCGTCGCACACTGCCCGTGCGCGGGCTGGCGGGCAGAGGCGGCCGGTCTTCCGGTGACAAGGAAGTCTCGCCCGACGAGAACCTTCCAGCCGATCCTGTAGAGCTCAATGCAGCGCTCCCGCGCGGCGCCACGGCCGAACTGATCGGCGGCGAAGGCGCAGACGCGCTGACCATCTACCTGCGCCAGGTCCGGCGTACCGAGCTGTTCACCCCCGACGAGGAATTCCAGACCGCCTGCGCTGCGCGGTCCGGCGACTTCGCGGCACGGCAATCGATGATCGAGCACAACCTCCGGCTCGTGGTGAACATTGCCAAGGGGTATCTGGGACGCGGCGTGCCGCTGTCGGACCTCATCGAAGAAGGCAACCTCGGGCTGATGCATGCCATCACCAAGTTCGAGCCCGAGCGCGGTTTTCGTTTTTCCACCTATGCGACCTGGTGGATCCGCCAGTCTGTCGAACGCGCAGTCATGACGCAGGCGCGTGCGATTCGCCTGCCGGTGCATGTGGTGCGCGAACTGCAGCAGGTGTTGCGCGCGCGCCGTGCCCTCGAAGGCGATGCGGAGTTTGTCGCACGCCGGCCCGACGGCGTGCGCGTGGAAGACATCGCAGCGCTGCTCGGCCGCGACGTGCAGGAGGTGGCCGACCTGCTGGCTCTTTCCGAGGCGCCGCGCTCGCTCGATGCCGGCGATGCGCGCGGGGACGAGGGCTTCACGCTCGCCGACACCGTGGCATCCGACGACGAGCAGGGCAATCCGAGCGGCGTGACGCAGGCGCACGAGGTGGAACGACTGCTCGACCAGTGGGTCCACGCGCTCGACGCGCGCGAGCGCGAGGTGCTCGAGGGGCGGTATGGCCTGCATGACCGCGAGCCCGAAACGCTCGAGGTGCTGAGCGTGCGCCTGGGCCTCACCCGAGAGCGCGTGAGGCAGATCCAGAACGAGGCGCTGGCCAAGATGCGCCGGCAGCTGGCGCGTTCGGGCATCGGGCGGGATGCGCTGTTCTAGCGGGGCGAAAAAGCGGGGACGGCCGCGCTGAGACAATCGGGGGATGACGGAATCCATCGAAGAAAAGAAAGTCCCCACGAAACCCGGCGAAGAATGGCTGAAAGTCGAGTCGCTCGACCTCGACGCGCAGGGCGTTTCCCACAATGCCGACGGCATGGTCGTGTTCATCGAAGGCGCGCTGCCTTTCGAGGAAGTGCAGTTCAACGTCCATCGCCGCAAGAACAACTGGGAGCAGGGCACGGTCACCCACATCCGGCGCGAATCGTCGCAGCGGGTGCGCCCGGGCTGCCCGCATTTCGGCCTGCACACCGGCGCTTGCGGCGGCTGCAAGATGCAGCACCTGGACGCGGCCGCGCAAGTGGCCGTGAAGCAGCGCGCCATGGAAGACAACCTGTGGCACCTGGGCAAGGTGCGCCCCGACAATGTGCTGCGCCCGCTCGAAGGGCCTGCATGGCATTACCGCTACCGCGCGCGCCTGTCGGTGCGCCATGTGGTCAAGAAGGGCACGGTGCTGATCGGCTTTCATGAGCGCAAGAGCCGGTACCTGGCCGACATGCAGGTGTGCCCGGTGCTGCCCAGGCAGGTCAGCGACATGCTGATGCCCCTGCGCGCGCTGATCGGCTCCATGGACGCGCGCGAGACCTGCCCGCAGATCGAGCTGGCCTGCGGCGACGCGCCGGACTCCACGTCGCTCGGCACCATCGCCCTGGTGCTGCGGCACCTGCAGCCCCTGTCAGGCGCTGATATCGACCGGCTGAAGGCGTTTGCTGCCAAGAACGAAGGCGTGCAGTGGTGGCTGCAGGCCAAGGGGCCGGAGACGGTGAAGCTGCTGGAAGAAGGCGGCACGCCGCTCGCATACCGTTTGCCCGAATTCGGCGTAACGATGCCGTTCAAGCCGACCGATTTCACGCAGGTGAATCCGCACATCAACCGCGCGCTGGTGGGCAAGGCGCTTCGCCTGCTCGATGTGCAATCCGACGAACGGGTCATCGACTGGTTCTGCGGCCTCGGCAATTTCACCCTGCCGCTGGCGAGCCAGGCGCGCGAGGTGCTGGGCATCGAGGGCAGCGACACGTTGGTGGCACGCGCGACCGACAACTTCAAGAAGAACCAGCCTGCAACGAGTGCTCGACGGGCGCTTTCGCCGACCCGGTTTGTCGCGCGCAACCTGTTCGAGATGACGCCTGCCATGCTGGTGGCTGATGGCAGCGCCGACAAGTGGCTGGTCGATCCGCCGCGCGAAGGTGCTTTCGCGCTCGCCAAGGCGATGGCCGATCTGCATCAGCAGCCCGAGCTTCGCACCGATGGCTGGACGCCGCCCAGGCGCATCGTCTACGTGAGCTGCAATCCGTCGACGCTTGCGCGCGATGCGGGCCTGCTGGTGCACCAGGCGGGCTATCGATGCACCTTCGCGGGGGTGGTCAACATGTTCCCGCACACGGCGCACGTCGAGTCGATTGCCGTCTTCGACCTGGAATGAAAAAGGGCCCCTCGGGGCCCTTTGTCCTGGAGCGCGGTTTTCGCTCGCTCAGTCGCGTTCGCCGCCAAAGATGCCCAGCAGCGCCAGCAGGCTCTGGAACACATTGAACAGGTCCAGATACAGGGCCAGCGTGGCGGTGATGTAGTTGGTTTCGCCGCCGTCCATGATCTGCTTCAGGTCGTAGAGCATGTAGGCCGAGAAGATTCCGATGGCGGCCACCGAGATGACCAGCATGCCCGTGGTCGAGCCCACGAACACATTGATGATCGCGCCGAACATCAGCACCATCGCGCCGACGAACAGGAACTTGCCCATGCCCGACAGGTCGCGCTTGATGAAGGTGGCCAGCGAGGCCATCACGAAGAACACGCCCGCCGTGCCGCCGAAGGCCGTCATGACGAGTTCGGAACCGTTCTTGAAGCCGAGCACCATCGCGATCAGGCGCGACAGCATCAGGCCCATGAAGAAGGTGAAGGCCAGCAGCACCGGCACGCCGGCAGCCGAGTTCTTGGTCTTCTCGATGGCGAACATGAAACCGAATGCGCCGCCGAGGAACACGATCAGGCCGAGTCCGCCTGTGAGCGAACGTGTGAGGCCGGTACTCACGCCGAGCCAGGCGCCCAGCACGGTAGGCAGCATGCTCAATGCCAGCAGCCAGTAGGTGTTGCGCAGGACGCGTTGGCGCTCCGCCTGCGGCAACGTCTGGCCGTAGCCTGGGGAAGTGTCGAGGGTGGTGACGCGGTCGTTCATGGACGAAGCTCCTGTGGTTGCTGCTACGCAGTTGGGCGCATTCTAGGTGTCTGCAAGAGGAGGGTGTCCGAAAGACCGTGTCCGGGTTGTTCTTAAGCGGCCCGGGCATTTCGAGGCGGGTGGCCGTTATGCTGTCGGGTTTTTACGCAACCTGAGCTCAACATGAAGACCAAATCATTCCTCGAACTTGCCGACGTCAAGGCCATCGCCGCAGCGGCCGAAGCCGAGGCCCTCAAGAACAACTGGGCCGTGACCATCGCCATCTCGGACGACGCCGGCAACCTGCTCTGGCTGCAGCGCCTGGACGGCGCCGCGGCGCTGTCGTCGCACATTGCCCCCGCCAAGGCGCACACGGCCGCGATGGGCCGCCGCGAGAGCAAGGTCTATGAAGACATCATCAACGGCGGCCGCACGGCTTTCCTGACGGCTCCTGCGGTCCAGGGCCTGCTAGAAGGCGGCGTGCCGATCGTGAAGGACGGCCAGGTCATCGGTGCAGTCGGCGTGAGCGGCGTGAAGTCGAACGAAGACGCGCAGATTGCCAAGGCTGGCATCGCCGCGATCGGCCTCTGAGTTTTTCTCTCCGCACAAAGCAAAACGCCGACTTCGAGGTCGGCGTTTTCTTTGGAGCGTTCAGCGTGAAAAAAAGCTTGGCTAGTCGGCGAACCGTTGGCTAGCAAAAAACGACCCTTCGGAGATGAATCTCCTTGAGTCGCCCCACGATGAAACTTGCGCGAGGGGCGGGCTGAATGACCTATTTGGTCAGGATCAGCTTGCCGAGTTTGGTGGCTTGGAGCCGGTAGAGCGAGCCGTTGTGCATGATGCCCACGGTCTTGCTTCCCTTGAGAAGCTCCGTGCTTTCGACCATTGGCACCGGACGCGATGCCTGGATCGACGCATGGCCGCCACCCGATTGGTCGAGCGAGGGATGGTTCAGAACAGTGAAGGCGTTCGGTGTGGCTGGCATTTGGAGTTCCCGTATCGAAGCGATGAGTGAATGATAATGATTCTCAACAAGAAGTCAATCGCGAAGATTGATTTTTTTCACACGCTTCGAATTCGGATCACTTCGCGTCGGGTTCGGTGATGAAACCGATCTTGCGAACGCCGGCTTCCCGCGCTTCCGACATGGCCTTGGCCACGCGCTCATAGCGCACGGCCTTGTCGCCGCGGATATGCAACTCGGGTTGCGGCTCCTTGGCGGCTTCGGCGGCGAGGCGGTTGGGCAATTCGCTGTCGTCGATCTTCGTTTCGTTCCAGTAGTAGCTCCCATCGGCCGTGACGCTGAACAAAATGTTCTGCGGCTTGGGCTGCTCGGGCTCGCTGCTGGCGCGAGGCAGATCGATGTTGACCGCGTGCTTCATCACCGGCACGGTGATGATGAAGATGATCAGGAGTACCAGCATGACGTCGACCAGCGGCGTCATGTTGATCTCGTTCATCACCTCATCGGGTTCGTCTTGTGTTCCGAAAGCCATGGCGTTCAGCCCTTCTTGAGCGGAACCACGATCGCGTCGCCGCTACCGCTTTGCACGCGGGCACCGGTCACGAAGTAAGCATGCAGGTCGTGCGCAAAGCTGTTGAGCTTGGTCAGCACGAACTTGTTGCCGCGAACCAGCGCGTTGTAGCCGAGCACCGCGGGAATTGCCACCGCGAGGCCGAGCGCCGTCATGATCAGCGCTTCGCCGATCGGGCCCGCCACCTTGTCGATGGTGGCCTGGCCGGCCGAGCCGATGCTCATCAGTGCGTGGTAGATGCCCCAGACCGTGCCGAAGAGGCCGATGAACGGCGCCGTGGAGCCCACCGATGCCAGGATCGCCAGGCCGGTTTGAAGGCGAGCGGTAAACGCATCGATGCCGTTGCGCAGGGCGCGCGTGATCCAGTCGCTCACGTCGAGGGCGTCGTGCAGATGGGCCTTGGTGTTGCGGTGGTGGGCCGCAGCCTCGCGGCCTTCGAGTGCCAGTGCGCGGAAGGGGTTGCTGTCGTCCTTGCCGAGCTTGTTGAGCGCGGTGGCGAAGTCTTCGCTGTGCCAGAAGTCCTGCGAGTGCTTGGCAAGGCGCTTGTATTTGATGACGTCGAGTGCCTTGACGATGATCACGATCCACGATGCAAGCGACATGCCGATCAACAGCACTGCGACGGCCTTGGTGACGAAATCGCCCTGATTCCAGACGTTCATCAAGCCAAATTGGGAATCCATACGAAGTTGCTCCAGAGAAAAATTAGTTCAAGACGTAGTTGACGGGGGCGTCATAGGACATGGCCTGAACCACGCCGTTGACCTTGCCGGGCACGAACCGGCATTTCATGATGTATTCGATGGCGGCCTCGTCCAGGCGGTCGAAACCGCTGGATTTCTTGACCTCGGCGCTCTTGGGCAGCCCGTCGACGCCGACGAGCACCTTGACGATCACCTTGCCCTGCTCGCCGAGCCGCTTGCTCATGGCGGGGTAGACCGCCTTGGGGTTCTGGAGGTAGTCGGCATTGCTCGATGGCAGTTGCACCGCAGGCGGAGCCGGAGGCGCAGGCGGCAGTGCAGGAGGAGTCGGCGGCGTGGGCGCAGCCGGGGGCGCTGGTGGAGGAGGCGGTTCCGTGGTGCCCACGGGCGCCTGTGGGGCTGGCGTGGGCTTCGGTTCGCGGATGGCTTGCGGCCGCGGCGGAGGCGGCGCCTTGGCCACCTTCGGGGGGGGCGGCGGCGGAGGGGGGGGATCCACCTTCGGTTTCGGCGGCTCGACGAACTGGCTCAATATTTCGACTGGAATCACCACTTCGGCGGCCCGCCGCAGCAGCCCACTTTGCAGCGCCCAGAGTGCAGCCGCGTGAAACAGGATGACGCTGCCCGCAATGACGACATTGCGCGAGAGGCCAAAAGCGGAGGGAGGGGGGGCAAAGCGGTCAGACACGATCAACCATTCGAATGCGGGCACGTCAAAACGTGCCCCGATTGCAGCAAAACCGCTACGACGTTACTTGCGAAAAATCCACCAGACCGAGCCTGCGACCAGGATCAGGCTGCCGCCGAGTGCCGAGACGAGTTCCATGCCTTGCTTTCCGTGATGGAGCTGGCAAGCTGGATCGCCCTCGGACCCGATTCGCGATTCAACGCGGCGACCGGGTGCGAAGCGCTGCATTGCGCGACGATATCGCGCGCACAACCTTCACATTGACCACATTGTGTGGCCACGCCAAGCTCGAATTGCACTTCGTCAAAAGTCATGCCGGCTCGCACATGGCGTGCGATTTCTCGGTCGGAGACTCGGCGGCAGACGCAAACGATCATGGCTGTGAAAGCGGCAGTTGGCTGGCTGTTGGTTGCCCGATTATAAATAAGAATCCATCGCATTTGCAATAACTATGGTGTTACTGGGCTTTGCGAGAGGCTCCCCGGCAACCCGCTACACCTCCGACCAGAGCCGCAAGAGGTTGTGATAGTGGCCCGTCAGCGCCACCGTCTCCTCGCATTCGCCCAGCCGGGCGCGCAATTTCTGGATGTTCTGGTCTAGCTCGAACAGCATGCTGCGTTGCTGGTCGTTGCGCACCATGCTCTGGAGCCAGAAGAACGAGCAAACCCGCGCCCCGCGCGTCACCGGGTGAACGCGGTGCAGGCTGCTCGCCGGATAAAGAATGAGGTCCCCGGCCGGCAGCTTGACCTCGTGCGACCCATAGGTGTCGATCACCTCGAGTTCGCCGCCGTCATAGTCTTCCGGATCGCACAGGAACAGTGTGCAGGACAGGTCCGTGCGCAGTTGCTGACCACCTCCGGGCAGCGCGCGGACCGCACCATCGATATGAACGCCGTAGTGCTCACCCCCTTCATAGCGATTGAAGAGCGGGGGAACAAACCGCGAGGGTAGTGCGGCGGAAAAGAAGAGCGAATGACGCGCCAGCGCCGCAAGCACCGTGGCGCCGAGCTCACGCCCGACAGCCGATGACTCCGGCAGTTGCCGGTTGCGCTTGACCTGCGCGCCTTGCTCGCCAACGGTCTCGCGGCCATCGATCCAGTTCGTCGCGTCCAGTGCAGCGCGCATGTCGCGCACCTGGGCAGGACTCAAGACGTCAGGCACATGCAGCATCATTTTTCAGGCACTCCGCAAAGAGAAAAGCCCCGGCGCAGGCCGGGGCTCGAGTTTCGCACCGTGCCGGGCGGACCCGACAGGCAGCAAGAATCAGATCAGAACGCGAAGTTCGCGGTGATCTTCGCCGAACGCGGCGTACCCGGCGTGTAGCGGTAGCCGCTCTTGTTGATGGCGGCCGCGTATTGCTTGTCGAACAGGTTGGAGACGTTCAGCTGGATGTCGACGTTCTTGTTGATGCGGTAGGACGCCATGGCATCGAACACCCAGTAGGCGTCGATGTAGGCCGGCGTACCCACCGCGCCGTCGGTGCCGCGATGGAGCTTGCCGTTGTAGCGCGCGCCGCCGCCGATGGTCAGGCCGAATGGGAACTGGTAAGTGGTCCAGGCCGTGAAGGCGTTCTTCGGGGTGTAGACCAGCACGTTGGTGCCGTCGGCGGTGACGTTGGGACCGCTCTGGACCTTGGTGTCCATCGTCGTGAATCCGGCCGTCACGCCCCAGCGCTCGGTGATGCTGCCCGCAAGGCCCAGCTCGATGCCCTGGACGCGCTTCTTGCCGCTCTGGTAGTAGAGCGACGTGTTGGTCGGGTCCTGCACCACTTCATTGGTCACGTCCGTGCGATAGATCGCGCCGGTCAGCGACAGCTTGTCGTTCATCACGTCCCACTTCGTGCCGACTTCGAAGGTCTTGGCCTTCTGCGGCAGGAAGTCGGTGCGCGCGGCGCTGTTGCCCGAGCCGGCGGCCGACAGCGAGAAGTTCGCGCCGCCCGGAGGCTGGGCCGACGTGCCGTAGGCCGCGTAGATGCTGCCATTCTTCACGGGCTTGTAGACCACGCCGATCTTGCCGGTGAAGAGGTTGTCGGAGAGCTTCAGCGACGAAGGCACGAGCGTGCCGA
Organism: Variovorax sp. RKNM96; assembly: GCF_017161115.1. Lineage (GTDB taxonomy): Bacteria > Pseudomonadota > Gammaproteobacteria > Burkholderiales > Burkholderiaceae_C > Variovorax. The sequence continues at coordinate 2,287,153 of NZ_CP046508.1, forward strand.
GCGTCAGGCCCGGGTTGGTCGTCGCGGTCGACAGCGTCACGCCCTGGAACGAGGTGTTGTAGTGATCAAAGCGCAGGCCGCCCGTGATCTGCCATTGCTCGTTGAGCTTGACGGTGTCGAAGGCATAGAGACCGACGGTGTTGGTCACGCCCTTGCTGTCGGCGCCGCTCTGGATGCGGCTGTAGCCGTTGACGTAGGGGTTCGGTGCGTAGAGGTTCGCAGCGGGCCAGGCGCCGTTCTGCACAGCCTTGCCGTTGAACAACGCGCCGGGAGCGAAGTAACCCAGGTTCGTCTGTTCTTCACGGATCAACTCGACGCCCGCGCTGAGCGAGTGGCTCACGCTGCCGGTGTCGAACTTGGCGGTCACGTTCGTCTGGTTGACGAAGATCGTGTTTTCCTGGTTCTTGTTGGTCGGCGAATTGCGCGTGACCGACCAGGTGGAGGGCAGGCCCGGGATCGGCGTGTCGAGGAATGCCGTGCCGGCAGCCGGCCGCGCACCGGACGCCGTGAGGCCGCCCAGCATGAACGACGTCAGCATGTAGTCCTGCTTCGTCTTGGCGTAGCGCGTGGTGTTGCGCAGCGTGACGTCGGGCGTGAAGTCGTGCTCGACGCGCGCGGTGAACATGTCCGCCGTGACCTTGTTGAAGTCGTAGGCGGTGCCGTAGAAGTTCTTCGGATCGACCGGCGCCGCATAGTCCAGGAAGCTGCGGCGGCGTGCGCCGAGCGCCGTCGGATCGGGGTTCGAGTAGCTGGGCAGGCCGATGGTCGGTACGCCGCCGTCGGGGACGTTGTTCTGGTCCACGTGCAGGTAGTCGAAGTAGAAGCGCGTGGGCGAGTTCAGGCCGAGCGCGATCGACGGCGCAATGGCCGTGTGCTTGTTCTTGACGAAGTCGCGGCCGACAACGCCCGAGTCTTCCACCACTGCGTTGAGGCGGAATGCCGCGCCGATGCCGTTGGCACTGCTGAGCGACTTGTTCCAGTCGATGCTGCCGCGCTTGTAGTCGGCGCTGCCGAAACCGATCGAGCCGATGAAGTTGTCTTCGAGCTTCGGCTTCTTGGTGACGAGGTTGATGTAGCCGGTGGGCGAGGTGCGGCCGACGTCGGTGCCCGAGGGGCCCTTCACGACTTCGACCTGTTCGATGTTGAACACGTCGCGCGAAATGGAGCCGAGGTCGCGGATGCCGTCCACGAAGATGCTGCTCGAGCTGTCGAAACCGCGCATGAAGACGGCATCGCCGGTGTTCGTGTTGCCGTTCTCCCCGAGGAAGAAGGTGCCCACGCCGGGCGTGTTGCGAAGCGCTTCGGTCAGCGTCGTCGCACCCTGTTCGCGGATGACCTGTTCCTTGATCACCTGGATGGTTTGCGGCGTGTTCAGCAGCGGTGCCGTGAACTTGGGGTTGGCCGAGGTGTCGGTCTTGTAGTCGGCCGCGGAAGAGTCCTGCACGCGGACTTCGGGCAATGCACCGCCGGCCTGGGCAAAGGCGGCGGGAGCTGCAATGGCCAGCAGGGTCGCGGCGGCGGCGCCGGAGAGGTGGGGAACGGCGCGCGCGACGGCGTGTTTGCGGCTCTTGATGTAGGCCATGTAGTTTTCTCCGAAAAGGGCGGCGAGCAGAAGGACTCGACTGGCGATGTCCGCACGCGCGTCTTCATCGGGAGAAAACAGGGGGACTGGCTGGGTGAGTCAATTTGCGAGGGAACGCAAATTGATGCGAATAATAGTGTTTCTCATTAACTAAGAGTTAACAAGTGAGAAAATAAGGCATAAGTTTTCTTGTGTTGTTGCCGCCGAGCAACTGACACGGCGCCTGCCAAGCTCTCGGAAGCTCAGTAGATATCGCGGCGATACCGCCCGGTTGCCGATAGATCGCGCAAGAACGCGTCGCCGGCAATCTGCCTCAAGGCCGCATCCACACCCGATGCCATGCCTTGGAGACTTCCGCACACGTAAATGGCCGCGCCGTTGTCCAGCCATGCGCGCAGCAGGTCGGCCGTTTGCAGCAGCCGGTGCTGCACATAGAGGCGTTCGGGCTGGTCGCGCGAGAACACCATGTCGAGCCGCTGCAGCACGCCAGCGGATTGCCATGCCTCGATCTCCTCGCGACAGAGGAAGTCATGGGCGGCATGCCGTTCGCCGAACACCAGCCAGTTGTCGTTGCAACCCGCCGCTGCGCGGGCGCGCAGGTGGGCGCGCAAGCCGGCCAGCCCGGTGCCGTTGCCGATGAGGATCAGCGGCCGCGTTTCATTGCCGTCGAGGCGAAAGGTGCGATGCGGCCGCAGCCGCAGTGCAACGGTGTCGCCGATCGTGAGCGTCGATGTCAGCAGGCCCGACGCTGTGCCGAGGGTGCCATCGGGATGCTGCTCCTGGCGCACCAGCAACTGCAGTTCGCCATCGGCAGGCACCGAAGCGATCGAATAGTCGCGGGGCCGCGCCGGATCGCTGGCAACGGCGATCTGCACGAGGTCGCCGGAGGCCCAGCGGGGCATTGCCCCCGACTGCGGCACCAAGCCCAACTGGAAGACTGGCGCGCCTGCGCTGCCGGCGTTGAGCAGCTCGCGCGTCGCGAGCCGCCACGGTGCGAATGCCTCGGAATCTTCATGGTCGACGGTAACGTCGCCCCATCGAGCCTGCCAGGCGGCCAGTGCGGCAGGGTCGCTGTTGTCGACTTCGATGCATTCGAAATCGCGCCTGGCCCCGGCCGCGTGCAGCCATGCATCGAGTGTGCGACCGAAGCCGCAAAAATTCTTGTACTGGCGGTCGCCCAGCGCCAGCACGGCATAGCGAAGCGAAGGCAGGGCGGGAGCCGAATCCATCACGCGCTCAGCGAACACGCTGGCACCGTCGGGCGCATCGCCCTCGCCATACGTGCTTGCCACGAAGAGCGCACGCCCCGCGGAACTCAGCGTGGCGGCGTCGAGGGCGTTCAGTTCCATCACGCGCACCGGCGTGCCCGCCGCACGCAGTTGCCGCGCCGTCTGCCAGGCGATCGTCTCCGCCTGGCCGGTCTGGCTGGCGAAGAGCACGAGGGTAGTGGGCGCTTCGCCGTCGGTGGAAAGCGCTGCCGCTTCGCGGATTGCCGCAGTGCGCTGCCGTCGCTGCCGCGCGTAGACGGCGAGGCAAAGCGCTGCATAGGCTGCCGTCGTGGCGCCCGCGCCCAATGTGCGCAACATCGCCTCGGTCATGCGCCGGCCTGCGCGGTCCAGGCGCGAGTGGCTCGCGGACCCACGTCGCCGTGGCCGATGAACAGGGCCGCGATATCGTGCCGTTCCGCGAAGGCGAGGCCATCGTCCGGCCCCAGCACAGTCAGCACCGTGGCCAGCGCATCGGCCTGCATGCATTGCGCATGCAGCACCGTGACGCTCGCCAGCGCATGCGCGACCGGTTCGCCGTTGCGCGGATCGATGGTGTGTGACCAGCGACGTCCTTCGTGCTCACGGCGATGCCATCGGTCGCCCGATGTGGCGATGGCCATGTCGGCGAGCGGGATGCGCTGCGCGACCGACGATTCGCCATTGACGAGCACCTGCCACGGTTGGCCGCCAGGACGGCGACCGATCCCACGCAGTTCTCCGCCGATCTCGAACAGCAGGTCGGTGAGGCCGAGCCCGTGCAATGCCTCGACGCCGTGATCGACCGCGAAGCCCTTGGCGATGCCCGAGAGATCGAGCGTGACGTTCCCCGGCTGCAGCAGGGTGCCACGCGCTTCGTCGAATTCCAGCTGCTGCCAGCCAGTCCGCACGCGCAGCTCGGCGATGGCGTCGGGCGTGGGCGAGCCGTTTGTTTCTGCGTTGGGGCCGAATCCCCAGCGAGCGACCAGCGGACCGACAGTCGGATCGATCGCGCCTTCGCTGATGCGCGCCCAACGAAGGGCGCAACTCATCACGTCGGCGAATTCCTTGGGCAACACATGACGCGAGCCCGCAGGCGCACGGTTGAATCGGCTGATGTCCGACGCCGGCTCCCAATGGCTCATCTGCGCGACGACCCGCGCAAGCGCCGCATCCACCGCTTCGCGCACCTGCTCCAGCGGAAGCATCCGCGGGTTGTCGAAGCGCAGCGACCAGGTCGTGCCCATGGTCTGCCCGCCCAGTTGCTGCAGGGTGACCGGATCGGCGCGGCGCGGTACGGCCGCGTTGGCGTAGCCGCCTGCGCGCCAGGTGCTGAAGGAAAGTCCCAAGGGAGCGCGCAGGTGTCAGGGCATCACTTCAAGGGTGGCCGCATAGCTCAGGCGGCGCTCCTTGGCTTGCGGCACGGTGGTCTTGTTGTCCTTGGTGCTGGCGTCGAGCCAGTACATGCCGGCGGTCGGCCAGGTCACGCTGAACTGGCCCTTGTCGTCGGTCTTGAGCTTGATCTCCTCGAGCTTGTCGCGGTACTGCGTGTTGCCCGCGGTCACGGTCACTTCGAGGTTCTTCGCGGGCTGGCCGTCGAGGTTCAGCGTGAAGCTGGCTTTCTCGCCCTTGACCAGGTCGGTCGGGCTGCCGGCCACGATCAGTTCCAGGCCCTGGCCGATCGGCTTGAGCGCCGAAGGCTTGCCGACGGTCACGAAGGTCTCGATGCGGCCCGAGGACTGGGTGATGGCGACGTCCTGCGCATCGGCCGGGATTTCCTTCCCGATGGTCTCGGCCGTGCCGCGTGCGCGCTTGTTCTGGCCCGTGGCCTTGTCCTTCCAGCTCGCAAATGCGCCCGCGTTGATCACGGCGATGCGGTAGGTGCCCGGCTGCGCCACGCTCACATCGAACACATTGCGCAGCTTGAGCTTGGCTTCGCTCTCGGGTTTGACCGTGCTGCCATCGGGCGCGGTGATCTGCAGTCCGTCCAGGCGCAGCGGTGCGTGGTTCGCGACGAACAGGTCGTTCGACACGGCGGCATCGACGCTCACGGTGTCGGCCTTGGAGAACACGGTGGACGAGGGCAGCAGCCAGGCGTTGTGCGCCATGGCAACGGAAGCGATGGCCGACAGGGCAATGGCGAGGCCGGTGGCGCGCAGGTTGGAACGGGTCATGGGGAGGTCCTTGATGGATGAAGCTTGCGGAGAGGGAGAGCCGTCGTCGATCAGGGCTTGAGTTCGAGCTTGATCTCGCCAAGCTCTTCCTTGCCCGCCGCGGTCGGCTGCGTTGCCGCGGTGGGCGGCCACTGGAACGGAATGCTCACGACCTCGCGGCCGCCGACTTCACGGGCCGCCTCGACCACCAGCTTGTAGGCGCCGGGCGCGAGCTTGGGCATCGGCGCCGTACCTTCGGTGAAGCTCAATTGGTGCTTGCCGGCAGGCTTGGTGGCACCGGTCACGCCATCGACAGGCACCGCGAGTTCGCGGCCGCCGCGGCGCCACCACTGGCGCATGTCCTTGAGCCACTTCGTGCCTTCGCCTTCGGGGTTGTTCGTCTTGGTGCGCACGTCGTACCAGACGGCGAGCGTGCCCGCGACCGTGTTGTCGGCGCGCTCGATCCAGGTCGCCACGTAAGGGCGGTGGTACTCGGAAACGTTCAGCCGGGGAATCTCGATGTTGACGGCGAGGCTCGCCGCGAAGGCCGGGGTTGCGAGCAACGCCGAAATGGCGATCGGCGCGAGTGAATGGCAGCGAACGTGCACGGGAAACCTCTTTTTTTGAATCGATCGATCGGTCAATGAATGAACAACAGCGCGAGCAGCACCGGCACGACCAGCCCCATGCCCACCATCGGCCAGGTGAACGGCCGGTTGCCCGCATGCATCTTGAGAATGAACAGTCCGGTGATCGAGAAGACCAGCGCGGCGCCCGCGAAGATGTCGATGAACCAGCTCCAGGCGGCGCCGGTGTTGCGGCCCTTATGCAGGTCGTTGAGGTAGGAGAGCCAGCCGCGGTCGGTGCGCTCGTATTCGATTTCGCCGTCAGCCAGGTTCAGGCGCAGCCAGGCGTCGCCGCCGGGGCGGGGGAGGGAGAGATAGATTTCATCGTCGGACCATTCGGCGTCGCGGCCGGCGGTGTCGACGTCCCAGTTCTTCTGGATCCAGCCTTGCAGCTCGGATGGCAGGGGCGCCTTGCCTTTTTGCGCCTTGGCGGCTGGAAGCTGCTGTTCGAGCCGAGCACGCAATGCCTCGTCGACCGAGCCGTTCCGCTTCGTGATCGCCGGCTTGGCCTCGATCTGCCCCGCATGGTTGAGCGTGAAGCCCGTGACGCTGAACAGGATCATGCCGATGAGGCAGATCGCCGAACTCACCCAGTGCCATTCGTGCAGGGTCTTGAGCCAATAGGCACGGCGGCGGTTGTCGGGGCGGGCGGCGGCAGTCATCGAAGGCGCGGATTCTATCCGTGCAGATGAGAATGACTGCTATTTGACGGCCGTTAAGTTACGTAAAGCAATAAAAAACGGGGCCGAGGCCCCGTTGCTTGAAGTCGAAAGATTGCTCTTATTCGAGCTCGCCCATTTGCGATTGCAGGTAGTTCTGCAGGCCAACGCGGTCGATCAGGTCGATCTGGGTTTCGAGGAAGTCGATGTGCTCTTCCGTGTCGTCCAGGATTTCCTGCAGCAGGTCGCGCGAGACATAGTCGCGCACCGATTCGCAATGCTGGATGCCATCCTTGATGGTCGCTTGCGCACCGGTTTCGGCGCCGAGGTCGCAGCGAAGCAGCTCGGGCACATCCTCGCCGATGTTCAGCTTTCCGAGGTCCTGCAGATTGGGCAGGCCGTCGAGCATGAAGATGCGGTCCATCAGCTTGTCGGCGTGCTTCATTTCGCCGATCGATTCTTCGTATTCCTTCTTGGCCAGCTTGTCCAGACCCCAGTGCTTGAGCATGCGGTAGTGCAGGAAATACTGGTTGATTGCAGTGAGCTCGTTCTTGAGCTGCGCCTGCAGATGTTCGATGACCTTGGGGTCGCCCTTCATGATTTTTTCCTTGTTCTGAAAGCGGTGATTGTCAGAGGGGCGGATGCGTGCTTGCAAGCAATCCCATGCTGCGCCGGTCTGCATGCGTGTGATGGTGATACACGTTCGTATTGAGGTGCTGCAAAACCCGTCGCGACCTCATCGCAAACATAGCAAGCTCCAATACTTTTAATAGCTCATGACTATTGATAATATGAGATTGGTAGCTATACTCATGGTTCGCCTTTTTCATCAGCCACCTAGGAATCACCAATGTCCCTGATCAACACCCAAGTCCAGCCCTTCAAGACCCAGGCCTACCTCAACGGCAAGTTCATCGATGTGTCCGACGAGACGCTCAAGGGCAAGTGGTCCGTGCTGATCTTCATGCCGGCCGCCTTCACCTTCAACTGCCCGACCGAAGTCGAAGACGCAGCCGACAACTACCCCGAGTTCCAGAAGCTGGGTGCCGAGGTCTACATCGTGACCACCGACACGCACTTCTCGCACAAGGTCTGGCACGACACGTCGCCGGCCGTCGGCAAGGCCAAGTTCCCGCTGGTGGGCGACCCGACCCACACGCTGACCAACGCTTTCGGCGTGCACATCCCTGAAGAAGGCCTGGCACTGCGCGGCACCTTCGTGATCAACCCCGAAGGCATCATCAAGACCGCCGAAGTGCACTCCAACGAAATCGCCCGCGACGTCAAGGAAACCCTGCGCAAGCTCAAGGCAGCGGTCTACACCGCCGCCCACCCGAACGAAGTCTGCCCGGCCAAGTGGAATGAAGGCGACAAGACCATCGCTCCGTCGTTCGACCTCGTCGGCAAGATCTAAGCACCCCGTGCGAAAGCCCGGGCGCTCACGAGGCCCCGGGCTTTTTTGTTCCCAGTTGATAGTTTTCAGTTATCGAAAGTGAGTCTGTCATGCTCGACGCCAACACCAAAGCCCAATTGAAGGGTTACCTCGAACGCGCCACGCAACCGATCGAAATCGTTGCCTCGCTCGACGACAGCAAGGCCTCGGGTGAGATGTTGTCGCTGCTGAAGGACGTCGCGGAGTCCTCGCCGCTGGTCAAGCTGACCGAAAGCCGCGACGACAGCCACCGCAAGCCCTCTTTCTCGGTCAATCGCCCGAGCGAGAACCACGGCCCGCGCTTCGCCGGCCTGCCGATGGGCCATGAATTCACCTCGCTGATCCTTGCGTTGCTGCAGATCGGCGGCTACCCGCCCAAGGTCGAGCAGGCCGTGCTCGACCAGATCAAGGCACTCGATGGCGACTTCGAGTTCGAGATCTATGTCTCGCTTACCTGCCACAACTGCCCCGACGTGGTTCAGGCGCTGAACCTGATGGCGATCCAGAACCCGCGCATCCGCACCACGATGATCGAGGGCGGCACCTTCCAGGACGAAGTGAAGGAACGCCAGGTCATGGCCGTGCCCACGGTCTTCCTGAACGGCACCGAGTTCGGCCAGGGCCGCATGAGCCTGGAAGAAATCCTCGCCAAGATCGACACCAGCGGCGTCGAGCGCGAAGCGAAGAAGATCGCCGGCAAGGAGGCGTTCGACGTGCTGATCGTCGGCGGCGGTCCCGCGGGCGCAGCGGCCGCCGTGTACGCAGCGCGCAAGGGCATCCGCACCGGCGTGGCCTCCGAGCGTTTCGGCGGCCAGGTGCTCGACACGATGGGCATCGAGAACTTCATCTCGATCAAGGAGACCGAAGGTCCCAAGTTCGCCCACGCGCTGGAAGAGCATGTGCGCGACTACGACGTCGACATCATGAATCTGCAGCGTGCCAAGGCGCTGGTTCCAGGCGACCTGGTCGAAGTGCAACTGGAGAGCGGCGCCTCGCTCAAGAGCAAGACCGTCATCATTTCGACCGGCGCGCGCTGGCGCAACATCAACGTGCCCGGCGAGCACGAGTTCAAGAACAAGGGCGTGGCCTATTGCCCGCACTGCGACGGTCCGCTGTTCAAGGGCAAGCGCGTCGCGGTCATCGGCGGCGGCAACTCGGGCGTCGAGGCGGCGATCGATCTGGCCGGCATCGTGGGCCATGTCACGCTGATCGAGTTCGACACCGCGCTGCGCGCCGACGCCGTGCTGCAGCGCAAGCTGCGCAGCCTGAAGAACGTCGACGTGTTCACCAACGCGCAGACCACCGAGATCACCGGCGACCAGAAGGTCAACGGCCTGGTCTACAAGGACCGCGCGACGGGCGAGCTGAAGAAGGTCGAGCTCGAAGGCGTGTTTATCCAGATCGGCCTTGTGCCCAACACCGACTGGCTCAAGGGCGTGGTCGAGCTCACGAAGCACGGCGAGATCGTCGTCGATGCGCGCGGTCAGACCTCGGTGCCGGGCGTGTTCGCGGCGGGCGATGTGACGACCGTGCCGTTCAAGCAGATCATCATCGCGGCCGGCGACGGCGCGAAGGCGGCACTCGGTGCGTTCGATCACCTGATCCGCACTTCGGCCCCTGCATGAGTAAGTCTTAAGTTGTTTAGATGAGAATTATTCTCATACAATAAAAGGCTCGGGCAACACCCTGGTGCTGCCCCTCATTGCCAGCCAGGTCACGCGCGCAGTTTCGCTGCGCATCAAGGTCCAGCAAGCAGTTCTTCAACTGTTTCCTGGACCTTTTTCGTGGCCACTCATTCCCCTCGAACTTCTCCCCATCGCCTGGCGCTCCTGCCGCTGTTGATCGCCTCCGGCTTCGGCATGGCCACGACGTCGGCGTGGTCCCAGCAAGTCGCAGCGCTCGGTGAGGTGGTGGTGAGCGGATCGCGTTCGGAACAGGCCAAGGACGACCTGCCGCTGAGCATCGAGGTCATCAACCGCAACGACATCGAATCCAAGCAGATCAACGACATCCGCGACGCGGTGCGCGACCTACCCAACGTCTCGGTCAAGCGTTCGCCCGCGCGCTTCGGGCTCGCGCAGGGCAACACCGGCCGCGACGGCAATGCCGGCTTCAACGTCCGCGGCCTCGACGGCAACCGCGTGCTGCTGCTGACCGATGGCATCCGCACGCCGCGCAGCTACGTCTTCAGCGCCAACGCATTCGGCCGTGACTACTTCGACATCGGCCTCGTCGAGCGCATCGAGATCATCAAGGGCCCGGCCTCGGCGCTCTACGGCTCCGACGGCCTCGCGGGCCTCGTCAACTTCATCACCCGCGAACCCTCGTCGTTCCTGCGCGACGGCCGCACCTTCGGCGGCAGCGCGAACATCGGCTACAGCGGCGACGACAACGGTGTGCGCGGCGGCGTCACGCTCGCGGGCAAGGCGAACGATGCGCTCGAGTGGCTCATCTCCGCCAACCTCGGCCGCGCGAGCGAGCTCGAGAACATGGGCCGGCTCAACGTGCCCAATGTCGACCGCACCACGCCCAATCCGCAGCGCGACAAGAGCAACTCGCTGCTGGCCAAGGCCATCCTCAAGCCCAACGCCGACCAGCGCCATTCATTCACCTTCGAGCACGTCGAAAAAAGCAGCCGCTACGACCTGCTCTCCGGCGTCTCCAAGCCGCCGTACGCATCCACCTCGGTCGTCGGCCTCAACGCCAAGACCGATCTCGAGCGCGACCGCCTCACCTACGAAGGGCGCCTGCGCCTGGACACCGTCGTGGCCGACAGCCTGCTCGCCGTCGTGAGCTACCAGAAGGCCAAGTCGCGCGAGTACATCTACGAAGACCGCTTCACCGCTGCCGACCGCACGCGCGACGTCACCTACGACGAGAACACCTGGCAGTTCGGCCTGCAGGCCGACAAGACGATCCGCATGGGTGACTGGGCGCAGAAGGTCACCTACGGCCTCGACTACACCCGCACCAACGTCGAGAACCTGCAGACCGGCCTCGTGCCGCCGGCGGGCGAGAGCTATCCGCTCAAGCGCTTCCCCGACACCCGCGAGACCTCGTCGGCCTTCTACGTGCAGGACGAATTCATCCACGACCGTTGGAGCATCACGCCCGGCATCCGCTTCGACCGCTTTTCGCTCGATGCGAAGCAGGCGGGCTTCAATGCGCAGGCGGTGTCGCTGTCGGGCTCGGCGGTGTCGCCCAAGCTGGGCGTGCTCTTCCGCGCCACGCCGCAGTTCAGCGTCTACGGCAACTACGCGTCGGGCTTCAAGGCGCCCAACGCGTTCCAGGTCAACAACTTCTTCGAGAACGTGATCTCGGGCTACAAGACGATTCCCAACCCGAATCTCAAACCCGAGAAGAGCCAGAACATCGAGCTGGGCATGCGCGGCCGCACCGGCATCCTGAGCTACGACGTGGCCGCGTTCACCGGCGACTACAAGAACCTCATCGAGAACGACCGCCAGGTCGGCGGCGTGTTCGGTTCGCGCGTCAATCCGGCGACGTTCCAGTCGGTCAACATCGGGCGCGCGCGCATCAGCGGCTTCGAGTTCAAGGGCGAGCTCGACTTCACCGAGAACGGCACCGGTTTCTCCGTGCCCTTCGCCTACGGCCAGACGCGCGGGCGCGACCGCACCAACAACCGGCCGCTCAACTCCATCGATCCGCAGAAGTTCAGCGCAGGCCTCAAGTACCAGGCGCCCGTCTGGAGCGTCCGGCTCGACGCGGTTCACCATGGCGCCAAGAAGTGGAACGATGTCGATCGCAGCGAGGTGACCACCGGCCTGCAGTTCCGCACGCCGCAGGCCACGACGCTGGACGTCAGCGCGCAATGGCGCATCAGGAAGGACCTGCGCTTGAACGCATCGGTGACCAACCTCACCAACAAGCGCTACTGGATGTGGAGCGACGTGCGCGGGCTGACGACGACCTCGAACCTGCGCGATGCCTATACCCAGCCGGGGCGCGCCTTCAACGTCTCGCTCGTGGCGGACTTCTGATCCGCGCCGCCGCCACGGCCACTGCCACCGCAAACAACAAAGGAAACCCGATGAACGCCGAAGAAATCCTCGCCCGCTTCTCAGAACTGCGCGCCAAGGGCATGCGCCACAAGGACGCCGCGGCGGCCATGGCGCTGAGTGAAGGCGCCGCCATCGCCGCGCACACCGGCATGCACGACAAGGCCCTGCGCGCCACGCCGCTGAAGGGCCCGTGGGTCGAGCTGCTGCAGGCGCTGGAACTGTGCGGCCCGGTGCTCGCGCTCACACGCAACGAGACCACGGTGCACGAGAAGACCGGCGTCTACGAAAAGGTTTCCGGCAGCGACGCGATGGGGCTCGCGCTGGGCGAGGCCATCGACCTGCGTCTCTTCTTCAGCCGCTGGCATGCCGGGTTCGCGGTCAGCGAGGCGGCCGCCAATGCCGGCGTGCCACCTTCGCTGAGCCTGCAGTTCTTCAACTCGAACGGCGTGGCGGTCCACAAGATCTTCGTGCGCGACGCCACCGATCGCGAAGCCTTCCAGTCGGTCATCGACACCTACACCGCACCTGACGCACCCGTGCAGTTCGTGCCGGCCGACCCCAAGGCCGCACCGCGCGACGACAGCGCCATCGATGCAGGCGGGCTCTCGGAGGCCTGGCGCGGCATGCAGGATACGCACGAGTTCTTCGGCCTTCTGAACAAGTTCGGCGTGGAGCGGCAGCAGAGCTTTCGCCTCACCGAGGGCGAGTTCACGCAGCGCGCGGAAACATCCGCGGTGCGCGAGCTGCTGCACGAAGCTTCATTCGACGGCACGCCCATCATGGTGTTCGTCGGCAGCCCCGGCTGCATCCAGATCCACTCGGGCCCCGTCGTCCGCATCGAGCCGATGGAGATGCACGGCATGCGCTGGCTCAACGTGCTCGACCCCGGCTTCAACCTGCACCTGCGCGAAGACCGCATCGCGAGCGTCTGGATCGTCGAGAAGCCGACCAGCGACGGCATCGTGACTTCGGTCGAAGCCTTCGACGGCGAGGGCGAACTGATGGCGATGTTCTTCGGCGCGCGCAAGCCGGGCGTTCCCGAGCGCGAGGAATGGCGCCACATCGTGCGCAAGCTCTCGCGCCTGGCCACGTCCGGAGCGCAGGTGCAATGAGCACCGCACTGAACGTCGTCGAGATCAAGGCCTTCGTTCCGGCGAAGGACTTCGCGCTCTCCTGCGACTTCTACCGGGACCTGGGTTTCACGATGGCGTCGAACGAAGACGGCATCGCCTACTTCCTGCACGGCAACAGCAGCTTCCTGCTGCAGCAGTTCTACGTGCAGAGCCATGCCGAGAATTTCATGATGCACCTGCTGGTCGACGACGCGCATGCGTGGTGGGCCCACGTACAGGCACAGCGGCTGGCCGAGCGCTACGGCATCAGCACCACGCCGCCCGGCGAGCGCCCGTGGGGCATGGTCGATTTCACCCTGGCCGACCCGAGCGGCGTGCTCTGGCGCATCGCGCACAACATTCCCCGGCGCGGCTGATCCGCGCCTTCATCTTTTGCCGGCTGTGACCTCATGACCGATCACCACGACTCCCTTCTTCTTCCATCGGCACGCCGCCGCGATGTGCTGCGCGTTCTTTCCGCGTCGGCACTCGGCGCGGCCGCATGGCCCGCGTTCGCGCAGGACAAGCGCCTGCCGCGGCTGGTGACGGTCAGCGGCGCGATCACCGAGGTGGTCTACATCCTCGGCGCCGAAGGCCAGCTGGTGGGCACCGACACCACCAGCCTCTATCCCGCCGCCGCGCGCGGCACGCCCAAGGTGGGCTACATGCGCCAACTCTCCGCCGAGGGGCTGCTTTCGCTGAAGCCCGACGCGATCATCGCCACCAACGAATCGGGTCCGACCGTGGTGCTCGACCAGATCCGCACGGCCGGCGTGAAGGTCGAGATCATCGAAGCCGACCACACCTGGGGCGAAGTACAGCGCAAGGTGCAGGCCGTTGGCCGCGCCGCCGCCAAGGAAGCGCAGGCGCGCGAACTGCAGGGCCGGCTCGATGCGGAATGGGCCCAGGTGCAGCAGCGCGTCGGCGCGGCGAAGGGCCGCAAGCCCAAGGTGCTGTTCGTGCTCTCGCACAGCGCGAGCCCGCAGGTTTCGGGCGAGAAGACGGCGGCGCATTCGGTGATCGGCTATGCGGGTGGCGTCAACGCGTTGGGCGGCTTCCACGGCTACCGGCCGATGACGGCCGAGGCGATGGCGAGCGCCGCGCCCGACATCATCCTCACGAGCACGCAGAGCATCGAGGCGCACGGCGGCATCGACAGGTTCTGGGAACGGCCTGAACTCGCGCTCACACCGGCCTACAAGAAGCGCGCTCTCATCACGCAGGATGCCTTGCTGCTTCTGGGCTTCGGCCCGCGCCTGCCGGCTGCCATCGGCGAGCTGCACGACAAGTTCCAGGCCGCACTGGCATGAGCCAACGCTTGGGGGCGCGTGCCGTGCTGGGCGGCAGCGCGGTGCTGCTTGTCGCGGCCTTTGCGGTGGGGGCCGTGTCGGGCGCCTACGCCATCAGTCTTTCGCAGCTCTGGAACGTGCTGACTTCATTGGGGCAGGGCGGCAGCAACCAGTCGCCCGAGCACCTCGTGTTTCTCAACATCCGGCTGCCGCGCCTCGTCCTCGGCGTGGCGGCGGGCGCGGGGCTCGGCATGGCGGGCACGCTGATGCAGGGGCTCTTTCGCAATCCGCTGGCGGACCCGGGGCTCATCGGCATCAGCAGCGGTGCGGCGCTGGCGGCCGGCATCACCATCGTGCTGGGCGCGTGGTTCTGGCCGGTGCTGCCGCGCACGCTGGGCAGCTGGACGCTGGTGGTCATGGCTTTCGGCGGCGGCTTTCTCGTGACGCTCCTGATCTACGGGCTCTCGCGCAGCGAGGGTGGCACGCGCATGGCGCTGATGCTGCTCGCGGGTATCGCGATCAATGCGCTTGCAGGCGCAGGGCTCGGCCTGCTGAGCGTGATGGCAACCGACGAGCAGCTGCGCAGCCTGCAGTTCTGGCTGCTGGGGAGCTTGGGCGGGGCGCGGTGGAGCGCGGTCATCCTGGTGTGCGTCGCGGTGTTTCTCTCGTGCTGGGCTGCGGCCTCGCTCGCATCGCCGTTGAATGCCATCGCGCTCGGCGAGGCGCAGGCGGCGCTGCTGGGCGTGGACGTCGAGCGCACCAAGCGGCGCGCCATCGTCATCACCGCGGTGGCCGTGGGGGCGGTGACGGCCACGACCGGGATCATCGGTTTCATCGGGCTGATCGCACCGCACTGGGTGCGCATGGTGGCGGGACCCGATCACCGCATCGTGCTGCCGGCCTCGGCGCTGCTGGGGGCTGCGCTGGTGCTCGCGGCCGACACGGTGGCGCGCACGGTGATGGCACCTGCGGAGCTGCCGCTGGGCGTGCTCACCGCCTTCATCGGGGTGCCGATGTTCCTGTTGATGCTGCGGCATTTCCGGGGGCGCATATGACGGCGGAGGGTATGACGGCAGGGATGGGCGCGCTGTCGTGCGCGGGCGTCGAGGTGCGCATCGGTGCGAAGACCTTGCTGGCGAATGCCTCCGTCGAACTGGCACCGGGCCGCGTGACCGCGATCCTCGGACCGAACGGTGCGGGCAAGTCGACGCTGCTGTCGGTGCTGTCCGGCCAGCGCGAACCGACGCGGGGCAGGACGAAGCTCGACGGCCGGCCGCTCGCGGACCACGGCATGCCGACGCTGGCGCTGCGTCGCGCGTTGATGCCGCAGGAAAGCGCGGTCGCCTTCGACTTCACCGCGCACGACATCGTCGCGCTGGGGCGCTACCCGCATCGCCGGGCGCCTGATCGCGACGAGGACGGGATCATTGCCGAGGCGATGGCGCTGACCGACGTCACGGCGCTGGCGCCGCGCATCCTCAACACGCTGTCGGGCGGCGAGAAGGCCCGGGTTCACCTGGCACGGGCGCTGGCACAGCTCTGGCATCCGCGGCCCGATGGCGGCACGCGCTGGTTGCTGCTCGACGAGCCCACCGCGGCGTTGGACCTGGCCCACCAGCATTCGGCGATGCGCCTCTTGCGCGCCTGGGCGGCGCGCGGGGTGGGCGTGGTGGCCGTGCTGCACGACCTGAACCTGGCACGGCGTTATGCCGACGAGGTGGTGGTGCTGGGCGCTGCAGACGGTCTGCGGCAGGGGCCGACGGCCGAGGTGCTTCAGCCCGCGCTGATCGAATCGGTCTGGCGCATGCCCTGCCAGCCGGTCACCAGCGCGGACGGCACGGTGCAGTACCTGTTCGGCTGAGGCTCCGGCACCGGGGCGCGCTCAGGTCCAATCGAAAGTGAAGAGCGCGATCGAATCCTGCGGGTCGTAGAACAGCAGGATGCTGTCCGCGCCATGCAGACAGTAGTTGTAGCCCGGCACGTGCGCGATGAAGCGGAAGCGGCGGCCGTCCGCCGTGAGAGGGGCGGGGTCGCCCGCAGGATTCCGGTCGATGGGCCATTCGCTGCTCTCGGACCAATTGCCTTCGAAGGCTTCTCCCCCCAATTGCGCCAGCAGGGGCAGCGGGTCGCCGTCGCCGTCGAAGCCGCGAATTTCCTGACGCTTGTGCAGCAGCGCGAGGGTGTCCGGGTCGCGCACATTCCTGAAGCCGGTTCGCATGATGTCCAGTCGATGGCAGCTTGCGTAGTGCGCTCGCATCGCGGCAAAGGCCTGGTGCGAATCCTCGTGGCGGATATCGAGCTCGCTGCGAAACGACGGCGACAGGTCCGGATCGTTGACCTCGAAGTACCTCCAATCCCCGAGCAGCGTGTAGCGGTCGTCCTTCAGTCCGAAGGCCAGCCAGTTGGGGCGCAGGAATTCGCCGTGGTGGACCACCGTCGATTGACCGATCAATCCTTCATAGGGCTCGATCGGGCTCAGCATGTGGATGCGGCCTTCCCACGCGGGGTCGATAGCGCTCAGGTCGATGGCGCACAGCGGATGCAGATGCCGCGCGTACCGGTCGACGGGATCGCTGAAGACGTCGCCCGGGTCGGGGAACGGGTGCAGGAAGGGCGCGGGCTGGCGGATATCCGTGAGCATCTGCTATCAAAAATGGAGCAAATCAGTAGGTCAGCCGCTCCGGCCGAAGCTCCTGCAGGATCGTCGTCGCGATTTCCTCGATCGACTTGGTCGTGGTCGATAGCCAGCGGATGCCGGCGCGCCGCATCATCGCCTCGGCCTCGCTCACCTCGTGGCGGCAGTTCTCGAGGCTCGCGTAGCGCGAATCGGGCCGCCGCTCGTTGCGGATCTCGCTCAGGCGCTCGGGCTGGATCGTCAGGCCGAAGATCTTCTTGCGGTGCGGCATCAGCGCCGGCGGCAGCTGGCGGCGGTCGAAGTCTTCGGGGATCAGCGGGTAGTTGGCCGCTTTCAGGCCGTGCTGCATCGCCAGGTAGAGCGAGGTGGGCGTCTTGCCGCTGCGGCTCACGCCGACCAGGATCACGTCGGCGCCCTGCAGGTCGCGGTTGCTCTGGCCGTCGTCGTGCGCGAGGCTGAAATCGATGGCCGCGATGCGGGCGTTGTATTCCTTGCTCTTGCTCACGTCGCTGAAGCGGCCGATGCGGTGGTTCGATTTGACCGCCAGCTCGATTTCCAGCGGCCGCACGAAGGTGCCGAACATGTCCAGCAGCATGCCCTTGCAGCCGGTTTCGATCACTTCCAGCACGTCCATGTTGGCCAGCGTGGTGAAGACGATGGGCCGCACGCCTTCGAGTTCGGCCGTGTGGTTGATCTGCCGCACCGCCTGGTGCGCCTTGTCGACCGTGTCGGTGAATGGCAGCCGCACGTGGCGCGGCTTCATCTCGAACTGGGCCAGCACGGCGTTGCCGAAAGTCTCGGCGGTGATGCCGGTGCCGTCGGAAATGAAGAAAACAGTGCGTGTCTGCATGGTGTTGCTCTTGCGGCCTTGTCCTGCGGCGCGGGCGACCTTGCCACGCCTACAATCCGGTCCATTATCGGGAATCCGCTTTCCCAACCCCCATTCTTCTCATGCACGCCGCTTCCGCACCCAAAGCAACGACAACGATCGTGCCGTGCCGCCTGCATGCAGCACCGGTTTCAACTTCTGGAGCTTCCCCATGTCTGCACTTTTCGACGCGACCGCCCTGGTCGTACCGTTTGAAAACCTGAGAATGACCGACGTCGAGGCGGTTGGCGGCAAGAACGCCAGCCTCGGCGAAATGATCTCGCAGCTGCCGCAGGGCGTGCGGGTGCCGACCGGTTTCGCGACCACGGCCCATGCATTCCGCCAGTTCCTGGCCCACGACGGCCTGGCCGACAAGATCAGCAAGCGCCTGGCCGCACTGGACACCGAGGACGTGCGCGCCCTGGCCGTCGCCGGCGCCGAGATCCGCGCCATGGTCGAGGCCCAGCCCTTCCCGGCCGACCTGCAGAAAGCCATCGGCGAGGCCTTTGCCACGCTGAGCGCCGGCAACCCGTCCGCCTCGTTCGCCGTGCGTTCCTCGGCCACCGCCGAAGACTTGCCCGACGCTTCGTTCGCCGGTCAGCAGGAAACCTTCCTGAACGTGGTCGGCATCGAGGACGTGCTGCACAAGATGAAGGAGGTGTTCGCCTCCCTCTACAACGACCGCGCCATCAGCTACCGTGTGCACAAGGGCTTCGAGCACGACGTGGTCGCGCTCTCGGCCGGCGTGCAGCGCATGGTGCGCTCCGACCTCGGCGCCGCCGGCGTGATGTTCACCATCGACACCGAATCGGGCTTCGAAGACGTGGTGTTCATCACCTCGAGCTACGGCCTCGGCGAAACCGTGGTGCAGGGCGCCGTGAACCCCGACGAGTTCTACGTGCACAAGCCGACGCTGCGCGCCGGCAAGAAGGCCGTGATCCGCCGCAACCTCGGCTCCAAGCTGATCCAGATGGAGTTCGCGACGCCCGAAGAGAAAAAGGCGAGCGGCAAACTGGTGAAGACCACCGACGTCAAGGCCGAGCAGCGCAACCGCTATTCGCTGAGCGACGCCGACGTCGAGCAACTGGCCAAGTACGCCCTCGTCATTGAAGAACACTACGGCCGTCCGATGGACATCGAGTGGGGCAAGGATGGTACCGACGGCCATCTCTACATCCTGCAGGCGCGCCCCGAGACGGTGAAGAGCCAGCAGCAGGGCAAGGCCGAGCAGCGCTACAAGCTGCTGGGCAAGGGCACAGTGCTCGCGGAAGGCCGTGCCATCGGCCAGAAGATCGGCACCGGCCCTGTGCGCCTGGTGCACAACATCAGCGAAATGGACAAGGTCCAGGCCGGCGACGTGCTCGTCACCGACATGACCGACCCGAACTGGGAACCGGTGATGAAGCGCGCCGCCGCCATCGTCACCAACCGCGGCGGACGCACCTGCCATGCGGCCATCATCGCGCGCGAACTCGGCATTCCGGCCGTGGTCGGCTGCGGCGACGCGACCGACCTGCTGAAAGACGGCACGCTGGTCACCGTGAGCTGCGCCGAAGGCGACACCGGCTTCATCTACGACGGCCTGCTCGAGACCGAAGTGACCGAAGTGCAGCGCGGCGTGATGCCCGAAATCGACATCCAGCTGATGATGAACGTCGGCAACCCGCAGCTCGCCTTCGACTTCGCGCAACTGCCGAACCACGGCGTGGGCCTGGCGCGCCTGGAGTTCATCATCAACAACAACATCGGCGTGCACCCGAAGGCGATCCTGGACTACCCGAACGTCGACAACGACCTGAAGAAGGCCGTGGAGTCGGTGGCTCGCGGCCACGCTTCGCCGCGCGCCTTCTACGTCGACAAGGTGGCCGAGGGCATCGCGACCATCGCGGCGGCTTTCTGGCCCAAGAAGGTCATCGTGCGCCTGTCGGACTTCAAGTCGAACGAGTACCGCAAGCTGATCGGCGGCAGCCGCTACGAGCCGGAAGAAGAGAACCCGATGCTGGGCTTCCGCGGCGCGGCGCGCTACCTGAGCGCCGATTTCGGCGAAGCCTTCGCCATGGAATGCGAGGCGCTCAAGCGCGTGCGCAACGACATGGGCCTGGTCAACGTGCAGATCATGGTGCCCTTCGTGCGCACCCTGGGCCAGGCCGAGCGCGTGACCACGCTGCTGGGCGAGCATGGTCTGAAGCGCGGCGAGAACGATCTCAAGCTGATCATGATGTGCGAGGTGCCGAGCAACGCGATCCTGCCGGAAGAGTTCCTGAAGTTCTTCGACGGCTTCTCGATCGGCTCGAACGACCTGACCCAGCTCACGCTGGGCCTGGACCGCGATTCGGGGCTCGAGCTGCTGGCAGCCGACTTCGACGAGCGCGATCCGGCCATCAAGGCGCTGCTGAGCCGCGTCATCAAGGCCTGCAAGGCCGAAGGCAAGTACGTGGGCATCTGCGGCCAGGGCCCCAGCGACCATCCGGACTTCGCGCTCTGGCTGGCGGAAGAGGGGATCGAGTCGATCTCGCTCAATCCTGACAGCGTGATCGACACCTGGCAGCAACTGGCCAAGCGCTGAGCTTCGTCCGTCGCACCGGACTGCGGAAATCCCCATGGGGGGATTCCCGCGAGGCGTGGGTGTTTTTGAAACAAATTGCGTAATTGATGCCAGACTTCTGAGACTCACGGGCGTATCCCGGAAGGGAGAGACCACCATGATTCTTGTGAAGACGCCGGCCGGCCATCAGGCCCTGAAGGACCGCTCGGTCCCCATGACACCGCGCCAGCGCTCGGCGTTCATTCTTTTCGATGGCAAGCGCTCGGTCGACGAGGTGCTGGCCAACGGCATGGGCATCGTGCGCGAGGACATCGACCACATGGTCGCGCTGGGACTGCTGGAGGCGGCAGCGGGCAGTGCGACGTCACCTGCACCGACACCGATGGCGGGCGGCGCGCCGGCAGAGGCTCCGAAACCGGCCGCTTCTGCGGCTGGTTCCAGCTCTTCCGGCCGCAGCAAGCAGCAGCGCTACAAGGACGCCTACCCCATCGCCATCCAGCTCACGGGCAGTCTGGGTCTGATGGGGTTCCGGCTCAACCTGCAGGTCGAGGGTGCGACGAGCTACGAAGACCTGCTGGCGCTGGCGCCCAAGATCCGCGCCGCGGTCGGCCCCGAGAAGGCCGCCGCCCTGGACAAGGCCCTCAACGACTGAGGTGCCTTGCCGGATTGTCAATTCCAGGGCTATAATCGCCGGCTTTGCCTTGCCACACTGCGCCCGACGCTGCAGGTGGCTTTTCCTCTTCCTCGGAAGAATCCACAAGGAGTGCCATGCGTCACTACGAAATCATTTTGCTGATCCACCCGGATCAGAGCGAGCAAGTTCCGGCCATGCTGGAGCGCTACAAGGGCCTGATCACGGCCGGCGGTGGCAAGGTCCATCGCGTTGAAGACTGGGGCCGCCGCCAGCTGGCCTACCAGATCAACAAGCTCAACAAGGCGCACTACCTGTGCGTCAACATTGAAGCCGAGCAAACCGTGATGGGCGAACTGGAACACGCGTTCAAGTTCAACGATGCCGTGCTGCGTCACCTCACCGTCCAGAAGAAGAAGGCCGAAACCGGTCCTTCGTCGATGATGAAGACGGTCGAGCGCGAAGAAGCCCGCAAGGCCCAGCAGGCCGAATACGCCGCCAACAACAACTGATGGCGTGACTGCTGCCGCTCTGGCAACCGGTGTCAATCAGCTCTTGCTGACCGCCTCGGTTGCCGAACTCGGAGCCTTGCGATACACGCCCGCCGGTCTGCCCGCCATCGACCTTCGACTCGAACACGAGTCGACACTCGATGAAGCAGGCAAACCCCGGCAGGTGAAGACGGCCCTCAAGGCCGTTGCCTTCGGCGCCATCGCCGAACGGCTCGCAAGACAGTCGATGGGAAGTCTCTGGCGTTTTCAGGGTTTTCTCGCGACACCGGGCAACGGCAAGCATCCGGTCCTGCACATCCAGGATTTTCAGCAAGATTAATTTTCGACAAGAGGTCCCCAAATGGCCACGTTCAAGAAATTCAACAAAGACAAGCGCCCGAAGCGCAACACCCAGTCGCTGCTGTTCAAGCGCAAGCGCTTCTGCCGTTTCACCGTCGCTGGCGTCGAGGAAATCGACTACAAGGACATCGACACGCTGCGTGACTTCATCAGCGAAAACGGCAAGATCATCCCCGCACGCCTGACCGGCACGCGCGCGATCTACCAGCGCCAGCTCAACACCGCCATCAAGCGCGCCCGCTTCCTGGCCATGGTCCCGTACAGCGACCAACACCGCGTCTAAGGAGCCGACACCATGCAAGTCATTCTTCTGGACAAGGTCGTCAACCTCGGCACCCTCGGCGAAATCGTCAAGGTCAAGGACGGTTACGCACGCAACTTCCTGATTCCGTCGGGCCGCGCCCGCCGCGCCACCGCTGCCAACAAGGCCGAATTCGAAGCCAAGCGCGTCGAACTCGAAAAGGCTGCGGCCGCCAAGCTGGCTGAAATGCAAGCCCAAGGCGAAAAGCTCGGCGGCACGACCGTCAAGCTGACGCAAAAGGCCGGCGTCGACGGCCGCCTGTTCGGCTCGGTCACCAACGGCGACATCGCTGAAGAGCTGGGCAAGCAAGGCTACAAGGTTGCCAAGTCGCAAGTGCGCCTGCCCAACGGCCCGATCAAGGTCGTCGGCGACAGCACCGTGGCTGTTGCGCTGCACACCGACGTGGTCGTCGAGATCACTGTCACGGTCTACGGCGAAACCGCCTGATCGTTCGTGGCGCCTCGTGCGCTGCCGCGAAAGCCGCCTTCGGGCGGCTTTTCTTTTTGCGAACGTTGCCCCCAGGCTTTTCGCTGCGCGTAACGCCACCCCCTGAGGGGGCCGTGCGGCTCGCCTTGGAGCGGCCCGGCGGCGCCCGCCTGAGTTTTCCAGCGCGTTGCACCGGAAGATCACTGTTTATTAACAACCTTGTCCACAGGCGCAGCGCCGTGCGCGGCTTAGCATGCAGGGTTGCAAGGGAAGTCCATGTCCGCCGTTTTCTCCTACACCGACGGTAATTCGTCGGCCGACCGCCAGATCGCCCAACTGCGCATTCCGCCTCACTCCATCGAGGCCGAATCGAGCGTGCTTGGTGGCCTGCTGCTCGACAACGGCGCCTGGGACCGCATGGGCGACCTGCTGGTCGACGACGACTTCTACCGTCACGAGCACAAGCTGATCTACGCCGCCATCGGCGGACTGATCAATGCCAGCAAGGCGGCCGACGTCATCACCGTCTTCGAGCGGTTGCAGAGCCTGGGCAAGGCCGACGATATCGGCGGACTGGTCTACCTGAACTCGCTCGCGCAGTACGTGCCGAGCGCGAGCAACATCCGGCGCTATGCGGAGATCGTGCGCGAGCGCTCGATCCTGCGAAAGCTCGTCTCGGCCAGCGACGAGATCGCGACCAACGCCTTCAACCCGCAGGGCAAGCCGGTCGACAAGATCCTGGACGAAGCCGAGCAGAAGATCTTCAACATCGGCGAGGAAGGCTCGCGGATGAAGCAGGGCTTCCAGAGCATGGATGCCCTGGTGGTCGAGCTGCTCGACCGCGTGACCGAGATGGCCGAGAACCCGAACGACATCACGGGCGTTCGCACCGGTTTTCACGATTTCGACAAGATGACCTCGGGCCTGCAGCCGGGCGACATGATCGTGCTGGCCGCGCGCCCCTCGATGGGCAAGACCTCGCTGGCGATCAACATCGCCGAGCACGTGGCGCTCAACGAAGGCCTGCCCGTTGCCGTGTTCTCGATGGAAATGGGCGCGTCCCAGTTGGCGGTGCGTATCGTCGGCTCGATCGGCCGCATCGACCAGGGGCACCTGCGCACCGGCAAGCTCAGCGACGAAGAGTGGCCGCGCCTGACCGAAGCCATCGAGAAGCTGCGCACCGTGTCGCTGCACATCGACGAGACGCCGGGCCTCTCGACCAGCGAACTGCGCGCCAATGCACGCCGACTCGCGCGCCAGTACGGGCGCCTGGGCCTGATCGTGGTCGACTACCTGCAGCTCATGTCGACCAGCTCGAGCGGCGACGAGAACCGCGCAACGGCCGTGGGTGAAATCTCGCGGGGGCTGAAGATGCTCGCCAAGGAACTCAAGTGCCCGGTGATCGCGCTCTCGCAGCTCAGCCGCGGCGTGGAAAGCCGCACCGACAAGCGCCCGATGATGAGCGACTTGCGCGAATCCGGCGCCATCGAGCAGGACGCGGACATCATCATGTTCATCTACCGCGACGACTACTACGACAAGAACAGCAAGGAGCCGGGCGTGGCGGAGGTGATCATCAGCAAGCACCGAAACGGCCCCACGGGCACCGTCAAGCTGGCCTTCCTGAAGCCGATCACCAAGTTCGAGAACCTGGAAGGCTACAGCCACAGCGATCAGTACTGACGTGAACGCGGCGGGGTCAAATGGCCGAAGGACCTTGCGCCTTCGACGGCCATGTCTGCGGTTCCGGCGGCGTCGTTTCCACCTGGCGGGCCTTCACCTGGCGCAGCAGGTCGGCCAGCGTCTTGCCCGGTTCGTCGCGAAATCGATCGGGCAGAACCTCGACCGCATCCATGCGATCGACGCGAAACCCGCGGAAGTCGTTGCGCAGTTCGCACCAGGTCGAGAGCGTCCAGACCTTTCCCCAGTAGAAGCAGCCGAGCGGCCGCACCGTGCGCTCGCTGGCATCGCCCGACACGTCGCGGTAGTTCAGGCGCAGTTTCTGGCGCGCCTGCACGGCCTCGCGCAAGGCCTGCAGCCGCGCGCCCATGACGTCGTCCAGCCCCAGCGCGGGCGCATAGAGCGCCAGCGCTTCCGCCGAGACGCGCGCGGCCGGCGGCAGCACCGAGAGGATCTTGCCCAGCCCCGCCTCGATGTCGCGCGCCAGCGCCGGATCGACCCAACTCTGCGCGAGCCGCGCCGCGGCCACGAGCGCCGAGGCTTCGTCCTGCGTGAACATCAGCGGCGGCAGCTCGAAGCCCACGCCCAGCCGGTAGCCGACGCCGGCTTCGCCTTCGATCGGCACGCCCTGGTGCTGCAGGTCGGCCACGTCGCGGTACACCGTGCGCTCGGACACCTCCAGACGCTGCGCGAGAAACGCGGCCGTGGTGAGCCGGCGCCCGCGGATGAGCTGCACGAGCTGGAAGAGGCGGTCGGCGCGGCGCATCAGCGCGTTCCGGAGAGCTTCTTGGCGAAGTCCTCGACGAAGTAGCGCTTGCCGCGCTGGACGACGGTGTGGCCTTCGGCTTCGAGCCTGACCATCTGCGCCTCGATGCCGCCGGGGTACTTGGGGTTGAGTTCGCCGCCGATCTTGAGGGTGCGCCAGTAGGGCGTCCGGTCTTCCACCTTCAGCGACTCTTCGGTGGCGTGCGCGACCATGTGCGCAAAGATCGCCGTGGTCACGGTGCAGCCGATGGTGGCGCGATGGCGCACCGCGATGTCCTCGCCGATGCCCATCACGGTCGCGAGCCGGCCTTCGGGAATGTCGCGCATCGCCTCCTCGACCTCGCGCGGGGAGGGCGTGGCGATGGTGCCCTCGCCGTGGCGCTTTCGCATCGGCGCGGGGATCTCCTTGACGTTCGGCAGGTGCGGGTAGCTGGCGAGCCTTTCGCGCCAGCTCTTCTTCATGCTCATGCAACTCCGATGTGGATCGCCACCTTGTCCGGCCCCTCGTAGGCTTCGAAATCGCTCTGGTAGCGGCGTGCGATTTCCGGGTGCGCCTCGAAATACTGCCAGATGCGTTGCCAGGTGGCGATCACCATCTGCGGCATCTCGCCCTGGCCGGTGAAGACGAGGTAGTCGCCGGCCTCGACGGCCACGCTGTCCGCGCCGTCCGAGACGGCCACGCCGACGGTGATGTCGAACGGGCCGTGGGCATCGGATTCGTAGGCGGAGTAGATGCCGAAGATGCGCGCGTCGCCCGTGCGATGGGGTGTCGATACGTAGGTCTGCTCGCCGAAGAAGCGGCCCCACAGTGCGCCGATGCGGGCCGTGGCGGGATCGTTTTCTTCGCGGTTGGTCGTGCGGACCGTGAGGCCGGCGACCCGGAAGGCGTCGTGGTGTTGGCGGGCGGGTTCCATGGGGTTCTTCTCCTGCGTCTGCGATGTTCGGGTGTTGCTGCTCAAAGGGCGAGCGTTTTCAGGTCTGTCTTCATGGTCCGGGCGATCAAGGCCATGTCGGCGTCGGTCACGTCGAACATGCCGAAGCGGAACTTGTAGCCCCACTGCTTCGGCGTCTCGATGAAGGCGAGGCGTTCGATCAGCGGCGCGATGGGTGCTTCGTGCGATGCCGCGTAGCTCACATCGCGGCGCCACAGGACGAAGCCGCCGCCCATGTCGAATTCGTAGGGTTCGCCGGGCAGCACGGTGCCGATCGCAACGAAGCTCTGCAGCTTGTCCGTGCCGCCGAACACCGTGGCCGGCGAATAGTAGGCCACGCGGTCACTCGCGGCGACCCGCTTGAGCGGGCCCAGCTTGCCGTGGCCGACCTGCATGAAGCCGAGCGGCTTGTGGTCGCGCCCACGCCGGGCATGCTCGGCGCTCGCGACGGCGATCCAGTTGCGCTGTGCCATGGCGTTCAGGCGAGGGCGTGCAGGCCGACTTCGTTGCCTTCGGTGTCGCGCAGATGGGCGATGAAACCCATGCCCGGCGGCAGCGCCGACTTGGGCGCCACGACCTGCCCGCCGGCCGCCTCGACGCGCGACAGCACGGCGTCGATGCTGGGCATGCAATCGAGGTAGACGCGGATGCTGCTGCCGACGCGGCCGGCGGCACTTGCGCCGGCCTGCAAGGCGCCGCCGACGCCCGGGGCGTCATACGGAAAAATAGCCAGCGCCTCGCCGCCGAGACTTTCGCGGCGCAGCTTGCGTGCCAGCACGGTTTCATAGAAGGCCTGGGCACGGTCCAGGTCGCTGACCGGAATCTCGAACCAGGTGATTGCGTTCTGCATGAGGAACTCTCTTTCGTTGTGTTGGAAGGAGCCTCGATGGTGCGAGCCGCCTCCTGACAACGTCTTGTCAGGAGCCTGTCATCGCGGGGCGAAAAAAAGCCCGCGATGCCCCAGGGGAGCATGCGCGGGCCTGGTTGGTTGACTGGCTTTTTAGAGCACGTCGCTCGCGAAATCGGCCAGGCGCGAGCGTTCGCCGCGCGCCAGCGTGATGTGCCCGCCGTGCGGCCAGCCCTTGAACTTGTCGACCGCGAAGGTGAGGCCCGAGGAGCCTTCCGTGAGGTACGGCGTATCGATCTGCGCCAGGTTGCCCATGCAGATGATCTTGGTGCCCGGGCCAGCGCGGGTGATCAGCGTCTTCATCTGCTTGGGCGTCAGGTTCTGCGCCTCGTCGATGATCACGTACTTGTTCAGGAAGGTGCGCCCGCGCATGAAGTTCATGCTCTTGACCTTGATGCGGCTGCGGATCAGCTCGTTGGTGGCCGCGCGGCCCCATTCGCCGGCACCACCGCCGTCGCCCTTGGCGAGGAACTCGAGGTTGTCGTCCAGCGCGCCCATCCAGGGGCCCATCTTTTCTTCCTCGGTGCCGGGCAGGAAGCCGATGTCCTCGCCCACGCTCACGGTCGCGCGGGTCATGATGATCTCGGTGTAGCGGCGGTCGTCCAGTACTTGCGTGAGGCCCGAGGCCAGCGCCATCAGGGTCTTGCCGGTGCCGGCGGTGCCGGTCAGCGTGACGAAGTCGATCTCGGGGTCCATCAGCAGGTTCATCGCGAAGTTCTGCTCGCGGTTGCGCGTGTTCACGCCCCAGACCGCGTTCTTGCCCGAGCTGTAGTCCTTGAGCGTCTTGAGCACCGCGGTCTTGTCGCGGATCTCGGTGACGCGCGCGTACATGCTCGGCTCGCCGGGCGCCTCGAAGAAGACGAACTGGTTGATGTACAGATTGGGCACGATCGGACCGCTGATCCGGTAGAAGGTGTTGCTGCCGCTCTGCCAGCTCTCGACGGTCTTGCTCTGGCGGGTCCAGAAGTCGGGCGGGAGCGCCAGCGAACCGGCATAGAGCAGGTCGCCGTCTTCCAGCGTCTTGTCGTTTTGGTAGTCGTCGGCGGCAAGGCCCAGGGCGCGCGCCTTGACGCGCATGTTGATGTCTTTCGACACCAGCACCACTTCCTGCTTCGGCTTGCCGGGGCGATCCTTGGCGTACTCGTCGCGCAGCGCATGCACGACACCCAGGATCTGGTTGTCGGCCTTGCCCTGCGGCAGGCTGATCGGCAGCGAGTAGTCGAGCGGGGCGGTCTGGAAGAACAGCCGGCCGCCGGCCTCGCGGTGGCCGGTGGTGTCGAGCTTCAGGCCCTTGTCGATGTCGGCGTCCTGCGCGCCGGCCAGCGCATCGAGCGTGCGGCTGGTCTGGCGGCCGTTGCGAGCGACTTCGGTGGTGCCTTTCTTGTGTCCGTCGAGCTCTTCCAGCACGATCATCGGCAGGAAGATGTCGTGCTCCTCGAAGCGGAACAGGCACATCGGGTCGTGCAGCAGCACGTTCGTGTCGAGCACGAACAGCTTGGCCGGACCGGTGGACTTGCTGCGCTTGGGGCGAGCCGGGGCCTGGGGCGCGACCGCTGCGGGAGCGGGTGCGTAGGTCGGGGCGGGTGCCGTGGGGACCCGGGTCTCGACCTGGATGGCGGGCTGTTGTTGCGGAGCGGGCACGGGTGCGGGCGCCTGCCTGGATTTGGCCCGGCGCGACGGGCGCGCGGTTTCGCCGCCACCTGCTTCGGAACCCAGGTTGTCGAACAGCTCCAGCGGCTTCGGCCCGTTCGAGGTCGTCTCGTCAGCGCGCTCGTCGCCGGAGCGGCGCGACCCCCTGTGCGAGGACCGGGCGGGCGCGTCGATCGCGTCCGGCGAAAGCAATGCGGCGCGTTTCGTGGGGGCGGGAGGCAATGGCATGAGTGAGGTCGCTCGCAAAAAAGTGGAAACCAGAAAACGAAAAAGCCGCCTGAAGACCTAGGCGGCTTTGTTCGGAGGATGCGGTCGTGGAGCTCAACGGCATAGGGCCATTATGCACACCGCAGATGACACGCCAGAGGCTCTTTGCCGCTTTTACGCGCTGCGTGGGGCATTCCCCACGCAAATCGCGCAAAAGCGCAAGCTGGCATTTCCTGCTGCGATCAGGCGGCCTTCTTGAGCGCCTTGACTGCCTTGAGCACGTCATCGACGTGGCCCGGAACCTTGAGCCCGCGCCATTCGGCCTTCAGGATGCCGTCGGCGCCGATCAGGAAGGTGCTGCGTTCGATGCCCTTGACCTTCTTGCCGTACATGATCTTGTTCTTGACCACGCCGAACATGTGGCACATTTTTTCTTCGGTGTCGGCGATGAGTTCGAAAGGCAGCTCGAGCTTGGCCTTGAACTCGTCGTGCGACTTCATGTTGTCACGGGAAACGCCGAAAACGGTGGCGCCGGCCTTTTCGAAGTCCTTGTAGCGGTCGCGAAACTGCATGGCTTCGGTGGTGCAACCCGGGGTGTTATCTTTCGGGTAAAAATACATGACCAGCACGTGGCCGAGATGCGAGGTATTCGAGACCTTGAGGCCGCCCGTGGCGTTGGCGTCGAATTCAGGAATGGGTTTGTTGACAACGATCGCCATGAAACTTGTTTTCTCCGTTAGATTCCGTGGATCGAGTTCTTTGGGGCAGACTCGATGCGCGGAGGATTGGTCGTTGCTAACTTTGGGGTAGCTGGCCTGTTCGCAACCCGCTATTTTACCCCGAAAACACCCTCTCAGTCAGGTGGCGGGCTCTCGATCAGCAGGGCGGCGATCACATGCCGGCCTTCGCCGGCCAGGATGTTGTAGGTCCGGCAGGCGGCCGGGGTGTCCATGGTCTCGACGCCGGTGCGCTGCGCCATCAAGGGCTGGAGCCAGGCGGGCTGCGGGAAACGAATGCGGGTTCCGCTGCCGAAAATGATCAATTCGGCCCCCAATCCCGCCAATTGCGCGAAATGTTCCGGGCCAATTTCGTCGAAACGGGTGCAATTCCACTCGAAACGCTCGCCGCGGGAGCCGACCACCACGCTGCCCTCGACCTTTTCGTTGTTGATCGCGACCCAGCCGGGGCCGTGTGCGGTGAGGGACTGGGCGTCGGATTTGTCGGGCTGGAGCTTCATCTGGTCACTGGGAACTGTGGTCAAATTATAGGTTTTCCCCAGTGACACGAGGCCTGCAGGGGCCTTTGACCCTCGAGTAAACACGCCCGGGAGGGCCCTTTGAAGCAGCTCAAGAAATCGGCCAAGCTGGCCAACGTTCTCTACGACATCCGCGGTCCCATCATGGATGCCGCCAAGCAGATGGAAGAGGACGGCCAGAAGATCATCAAGCTCAATATCGGCAATCTCGCCGTGTTCGGCTTCGATGCGCCCGAGGAAATCCAGCAGGACATGATCCGCAACCTGCCGAATTCGGCGGGCTATTCGGACAGCAAGGGCGTCTTTGCCGCGCGCAAGGCGGTGATGCACGAGACCCAGAAGCAGGGCATTGCCGGCGTCACGCTGGACGACATCTACTTGGGCAACGGTGCCAGCGAGCTCATCGCCATGTCCACGAACGCGCTGCTCGACGACGGCGACGAGCTGCTCCTGCCGGCCCCCGACTACCCCCTGTGGACCGCCTCCACCAGCTTGTCCGGCGGCACCCCGGTGCATTACCTGTGCGACGAGGCCAACGGCTGGATGCCCAACCTGGACGACATCCGCGCCAAGATCACGCCGCGTACCAAGGGCATCGTGGTCATCAACCCGAACAACCCGACCGGCGCGCTCTATTCCGACGAGCTGCTCAAGAGCATCGTGGCCATTGCGCGCGAACACGGCCTCGTGATCTTTGCCGACGAGGTCTACGACAAGGTGCTGTACGACGGCGTGAAGCACACCGCCATCGCCAGCCTGTCGACCGACGTGCTCACGCTCACCTTCAATTCGCTTTCCAAGAGCTATCGCTCGTGCGGCTACCGCGCCGGCTGGGTCGTGGTCTCGGGCGACAAGCGCGCGGCGCAGGACTACATCGAGGGCCTGAACATGCTCTCGAACATGCGCTTGTGCGCCAACGTGCCGGGCCAGTGGGCCATCCAGACGGCCCTGGGCGGCTACCAGAGCATCAACGACCTGGTCTGCGACGGTGGGCGACTGCGCCGCCAGCGCGACCTGGCCTACGAACTGATCACCGCCATTCCGGGCGTGACCTGCGTCAAGCCGAGCGCCGCGCTCTACATGTTCCCCAGGCTCGATCCCGAGGTCTACCCGATCGCGGATGACCGCCAGTTCTTCCTCGAGCTGCTCAAGGAAACCCGCGTGATGCTGGTGCAGGGCACCGGCTTCAACTGGGCCACGCCGGACCATTTCCGCATCGTGTTCCTGCCCCACGAAGACGACCTGCGCGAGGCCATCAACCGCATCGCGAAGTTCCTGGAGCAGTACCGCCTGCGCCGCAAGACGGGAAAGTGAAATCTGCTGGCGGCGGCATGTGCCGTCGCCTTGCCGGTGCTGCCTGAAGGCCGCCCCCCATCCAAACCATGAACGCCATGAGCGCGACTCTCCCAATGAAACCCATCCAAGTAGGCCTGCTCGGCGCAGGCACGGTCGGCAGCGGCACCTTCAAGGTGCTTCAGCGCAACCAGGAAGAAATCAAGCGCCGCGCCGGCCGCGGCATCGAGATCACCATGGTGGCCGACCTGGACACCGCCCGCGCCCGCGAAGTGGCCGGCGAAGGCGTCAAGGTGGTGGCCGATGCGCGCGAGATCATCGCCAACCCTGAGATCGACATCGTCATCGAACTGATCGGCGGCTACGGCGTCGCCAAGCAGCTGGTGCTCGAAGCCATTGCGGCCGGCAAGCATGTGGTCACAGCCAACAAGGCGCTGCTGGCGGTGCACGGTACCGAGATCTTCGCGGCCGCGCATGCCAAGGGCGTGATGGTGGCCTTCGAAGCGGCCGTTGCCGGTGGCATCCCGATCATCAAGGCGCTGCGCGAAGGCCTCACGGCCAACAGCATCCAGTGGCTGGCCGGCATCATCAACGGCACGACCAACTTCATCCTCTCCGAGATGCGCGACAAGGGGCTGGACTTCGCCACCGTGCTGAAGGAAGCCCAGCGCCTGGGCTACGCCGAAGCCGACCCGACCTTCGACATCGAAGGCGTCGATGCCGGCCACAAGGTCACGCTGATGAGCGCCATCGCGTTCGGCATCCCGGTGCAGTTCGACAAGGCCCACATCGAGGGCATCACCAAGCTCGCCGCGCAAGACATCAAGTACGCCGAGCAGCTCGGCTACCGCATCAAGCTCCTGGGCATCACCAAGCGCACGGCCAAGGGCATCGAGCTGCGCGTGCACCCGTCGCTCGTGCCCTCCAAGCGCCTGCTGGCCAACGTCGAAGGCGCGATGAACGCGGTGGTGGTGCACGGCGACGCCGTCGGCACCACGCTCTACTACGGCAAGGGCGCCGGCAGCGAGCCGACCGCCAGCGCGGTGATCGCCGACCTGGTCGACATCACCCGCCTGCACACGGCCGACGCCGCGCACCGCGTGCCGCACCTGGCCTTCCACCCCGATGCGATGAGCGACCTCAAAGTGCTGCCGATGGCCGAGGTCGTCACCAGCTACTACCTGCGCCTGCGCGTGGCCGACCAGGCCGGCGTGCTCGCCAAGGTGACGGGCCTGTTGGCCACCGCCGGCATCAGCATCGACGCGGTACTGCAGCGTGAAGCCGACGAAGTGGGCGGCGAGGGCTCGACGCAGACCGACCTCATCATCCTCACGCACGATGCGCGCGAAGGCACTGTCAACGACGTGCTGGCCGAGCTGCAGGCGCTGCCGACCGTGCTGGAGCCGATCGTGCGCATCCGCAAGGAAGAGCTGTCCTGAGGACGGCACAGAGGAATACCGTGAACTACCTGAGCACCCGCGGCCACCCCGACCGCAAGCGCTTCTGCGAAATCCTCCTCGAAGGCCTCGCGCCCGATGGCGGCCTGTACCTGCCGGAAAAGTATCCGCAGATCGACACCGCCACGCTCGCCAAGTGGCGTGACCTGCCGTATGCCGAACTGGCCTTCGAGATCCTCTCGCTCTACATCGACGACATCGCGCCGGCCGACCTGAAGGCCATCTGCGCCAGGACCTACACCGCCGAGGTGTTCGGCACCGACGAGATCGTGCCGCTGCGCGAGCTCGAAGACGGCGTGTACATCGAAGCCCTGTCCAACGGCCCCACGCTGGCCTTCAAGGACATGGCGATGCAGCTGCTGGGCAACCTGTTCGAGTACGAACTGGGACGCCGCGGCGCCGAACTCAACATCCTGGGCGCCACCAGCGGCGACACCGGCAGCGCGGCCGAGTACGCCATGCGCGGCAAGAAGGGCGTGCGCGTCTTCATGACCTCGCCGGACGGCCGCATGAGCCCGTTCCAGCAGGCGCAGATGTTCAGCCTGCAGGACGAGAACATCCACAACATCGCCATCACCGGCGTGTTCGACGACTGCCAGGACATCGTGAAGGCGGTGTCCAACGACCTGGGCTTCAAGCGCAAGTACCGCATCGGCACGGTCAACTCGATCAACTGGGCGCGGCTGCTCGCGCAGGTCGTCTATTACTTCGCGGGCTATTTCCAGGCCACGGCGAGCAACGACAAGCCGGTGAGCTTCACCGTGCCCTCGGGCAACTTCGGCAACGTCTGCGCGGGCCATGTGGCGCGCATGATGGGCCTGCCGATCCAGACGCTGGTGGTCGCCACCAACGAGAACGACGTGCTCGACGAGTTCTTCCGCACCGGCATCTACCGCGTGCGCGGCGCGGCCGACACGCACGAGACCTCCAGCCCGTCGATGGACATCAGCAAGGCCAGCAACTTCGAGCGCTTCGTGTTCGACCTGGTGGGCCGCGATGCCGGCAAGCTGCGCAAGCTGTTCGTCGAAGACCTGGGCCTCGAAGGCCGCTTCGACCTGAGCGCCGACCCGGCCTTCGGGCAGGCGGCCGAACGCTTCGGCTTCAAGAGCAGCCGCAGCACGCACGCCGATCGCCTGGCCACCATCCGCGACACCGAGAAGCGCTTTGCCACGCTGGTCGATCCGCACACGGCCGACGGCCTGAAGGCCGCGCGCGAATTCCTCGTGTCCGGCGTGCCGATGGTGGTGCTCGAAACCGCGCTGCCGATCAAGTTCGCCGCCACGATCGTCGAAGCCCTGGGCCACGAACCCGACCGGCCCGCGAAGTTCGAAGGCATCGAGGCGCTGCCCAAGCGCGTGGTCAAGCTGCCGGCGGACGCCGAGGCCGTCAAGGCCTACATCGCCCAGAACTGTGACTGACCGCGGCCGGGCCCGGGCATGAAGGTCGTCGGTTTCGCCGGCTATTCGGGCGCGGGCAAGACCACGCTGCTGGAGCGGCTGATCCCGGCGCTCAAGCGGCTCGGCCAGCGCGTGTCGGTGGTCAAGCATGCGCACCACAAGTTCGACATCGACCATCCCGGCAAGGACACGTACCGTCACCGCGAGGCGGGCGCCTTCGAGGTGGTGGTCGCGTCCGACCAGCGGCTGGCGGTCATGCGGGAGTTCGAGCTCCCCGTGGAGCTCAGCGTGCACCAACTGCTGGCCGAGGTGCATCCGGCCGCCGACTGGGTGCTGGTCGAGGGCTTCCGGCACAGCGACGTGCTGAAGATCGAGATCTGGCGCCAGCCCGAAGGCGGCGAGCCATCGCGGCCGGTGCTCTACACCGACGATCCATTCGTCACCGCCGTCGCCACGGACGACCCGGCCAGCCTGCCGACACCCACTGAACGGCCGCTTTTCGACCTCAACGACGCAGAGGCCATCGCGCAGTGGCTCATCGCCAATGGCGAGCGCTTCGAGTACAACCCGGGACACCATGGCTGACACACCCGTTCCGTTCTCCGCGTCCAACGCGCGGCCCCCGCTGATGCCGCTGGACGAGGCCATCGCGCAATTGCTGGCCAAGGCCGTGCCGAAGTTGCCCGATGAAAGCGTCGTCACCTTCGACGCCGACGGCCGCGTGCTCGCGCAGGATCTCGTCTCCGGCCTCACTGTCCCGCCGCGCGACAACAGCGCGATGGATGGCTACGCGGTGCGCGCGGCCGACTGCGCCGCGCCCGGCGCCGTGCTCGAGGTGACGCAGCGCATTCCCGCCGGCACGGTGGGCACGCCGCTCGCGGCCGGCACCGCGGCGCGCATCTTCACCGGCGCGCAGATTCCCGAGGGCGCCGACGCCGTCGTGATGCAGGAAGACACCAGCGCCACGCCGCAGGAAGGCGGCCTGGGTTCGGTGCGCGTGGCCATCGTTCCAGTGGCCGGCCAATGGGTCCGCCGCGCGGGCGAGGACGTGGCCTCCGGCGATGTCGTGCTGAAGAAGGGCGAACGTCTCACGCCCGCCGCGCTCGGTCTCGCGGCCAGTGTCGGCTTCCACAAGCTGCAGGTCGCCCGCAAGCCGCGCGTGGCGATGCTCTCCACCGGCGACGAGCTGGTGATGCCCGGCGAGGTCGCGCCCGACGCGATGAAGCCCGGCGCGATCTACAACTCCAACCGCTTCTTCATGCGCGCCTTGCTGCACCGGCTGGGCTGCGAGGTGAACGACCTGGGCATCGTGCCCGACAACCGCGAGACCACCATCGCGGCACTGCGCGATGCGGCCGAGGCGAGCGACCTGATCATCACGACCGGTGGCGTCTCCGTCGGCGAGGAAGACCACATCCGCGCCGCTCTCCAGTCGCTCGGCGAACTGCAGCTCTGGTCGCTGTCGATGAAGCCCGGCAAGCCTTTCGCCTATGGGTCCATTCCGCGCAGCAACGGGCAGGGCGTGTGCCACGTGACGGGGCTGCCCGGCAATCCGGTGTCGAGCTTCCTGACCTTCCTGATGCTCGTGCGGCCCTTTCTGCTGACGCTGCAGGGCGCCGATCGCGTGACGCCCGAGGCCGTGCAGATGCGCGCCGATTTCGACTGGCCGCGCGCCGACAAGCGCCGCGAATTCCTGCGCGCACGGCGCAACGCGGCGGGCGGGCTCGACCTGTTCGCCAACCAGAGCTCGGGCGTGCTCACCTCGATGGTCTGGGGCGATGGCGTGGTCGACAACCCCTCGGGCCAGACGATCAAGTCGGGCGACACCGTGAACTTCATTCCCTTCGCCTCGCTGCTCGCCTGACATTCCCATGAAGGTCCAGATCCGTTACTTCGCCTCGGTGCGCGAGGCGCTCTCCAGCAGCAACGAAACCGTCGACACCCATGCCGAAACGCTCGCTGCGCTGCGCGACGAGCTCATCGCGCGCGGCGGGGCGCACGCCACCGCCCTCGCGCGCGGCCGGGCGGTGCGCATGGCGCTCGACCAGGTCATGAGCGACGAAGCCGCAGCCCTGCACGAAGGCTGCGAGGTCGCGTTCTTCCCGCCGGTTACGGGCGGCTGAGTCGCGTGTCCAGCGCTACCAGGCGCTCGCGCAGGTCGTCGGAGGCGCGGGTCATCGGCGAGCGCAGCTCGTCGCGCATCGCGCCGCCGTGGGCCAACAGCGCCTTCACCGGGCCGGGGTTCGATTCGGCGAACAGCATCTCGATCAGCGGCTGCAACGGCTGCCATTCGGCGCGCGCTTCGGCCACGCGGTTGTCGGCCAGCAGGCGCAGCACCTGCACGAAGCGCTTCGTCTGCACATGCCCGCTCGCTGCGATGGCGCCCACGCCGCCTTCGGCCACCGTCGAGAAAATCTGGTGGTCTTCGCCCGACAGCACTTGCAGCCGGCCATCGGCGATCAGGGCGCGCGTCTTGGCCATGTCGCCGCCGCAGTCCTTGATGCCCTGGATGCGCGGATGTGCTGCCAGCGCCAGCAGCGTCTCGCGCGAGAGGGTGGCGCCGGTGCGATAGGGGATGTCGTAGATCAACACCGGCACCGCGCTCGCATCGGCGATCGCGCGGAACCATTCGAGGAGGCCCGCCTGCGAAGGGCGGATGTAGTGCGGCGCGGGCACGAGAAGACCCGCCAGCGGCCGTTCCGAGAGCTTGCGCACCCAGGTCGTCGTCTTGCCCAGGTGGTAGCCCGAGAGGCCCATGACGACCGGCAGGCCGCCGGCAGCGGCCAGTACCGTGTCGAGCGAAGCCAGTTGCTCCGCCTCGTCGAGTGCGGCAGCTTCGCCGGTCGAGCCGCAGACCACGAAGCCGGCCACGCCGTTGTCGGCAAGCCGGCGTGTCAGCGCGGCGAGGGCGGCATGGTCGACCGCGCCGTCACGGAACGGCGTGACGAGCGGAATCCAGAGGCCCGAGAAATCGGGGGTGGGGGAGATGGGCTGTTGTTGTGGCACGCAGGCTTCCTTTCAGGAATCAACCGATGGAAAGAACCACCGTCCGATGCGCGCACAACCATGCAGGGGGTCAAAGCCTCTTGGCAGGTTCCGTCGCTCATCCGACGACGGAACCGCAGCTCCGGTCAGACGAGCTTTGGTTTTTTGGCTTTGCTGCCCTGGCGCGCGCAACGGCTCTCGGGGTGCGAAAGCACCGTGGAGAGCGTGGCGAGGCAAGGCATGGACGCAGTCTATCTCGATGACACAATCCGGACATGAGCGTTGCGCGTGTTTCGATCCAGACGGGTGATTTCGACTTAAGCCAGGAGCTCGCCACGTTGCGTGCGGGCGACAAGCGCGTGGGCGCGGTCTGCAGCTTCATCGGCACGGTAAGGGACCGCAACGATGGCAGCACCATCGCCTCGATGGAACTGGAGCACTACCCCGGCATGACCGAGAAGGCCATCGAGGCCATGATCGACGAGGCGCACAAGCGCTTCGACATCCTCGGCGCCCGCGTGATCCACCGTGTCGGCCTGCTGCAGCCGCTCGACCAGATCATGATGGTGGCGGTGATCTCGGCCCACCGCGGCCAGAGCTTCGAGGCCTGCGAGTTCCTGATGGATTACTTGAAGACCCAGGCCCCGTTCTGGAAAAAAGAACAGACGCCCGAAGGCGCCCGCTGGGTCGATGCGCGCGTCAGCGACGACGCGGCGCTGGCGCGCTGGGGCATCTCTGCCCCGAATGCTTAAAGCGGCTTGAAGCCGCTGGCCTGGATGATCCGCTCCCAGGTCTGCGTGTACGTGCGCACACGGCCCGCGAACTGCCCCTGCGGCTCGTAGCCGACCGTCAGCCCCATCGTCGTGAGCTTCTGCTTCACATCGGGCATCGCCAGTACTTTCTGCAGCGCATCGCCGTACTTGTCGATGATCGGCTGCGGTGTGCCCACCGGCGCGAAGATGCCGTAGTAGGGCAGGTCTTCCAGGTTCGAGAAGCCCAGTTCGGTGAAGGTCGGCACGTTCGGAATCACTGCCTGGCGCTTGGCGCCGATGGAGGCCACGATGCGCACCTTGCCCGCCTTGTGGTTCTCGATGAAGTCCGGCACCGAGGCGATGCCCGCGGTGATCTGGTTGCCCAGCATGTCGGCCGTCATCGGGGCGCTGCCGCGGTAGGGCGCGGGCTGCACGTCGATCTTGTACTTGTCCGAGATCATCTTCACGAGGAATTCGGGAATCGATGCGGGCGCGGGGATGCCGATGGTCTCCTTGCCGCCCTTGGCGGTGCGGACCCATTTCACGTACTCGTCGATGCTCTTGGCCGGCGTGCCGCCAGAGACGGCCAGCACGTTGGCGAAGGTGGCGAAGCCGGCCACGGGCACGAAGTCTGTGGCGGGGTTGAAGCCGGGGTTCTTCACCACCTGCGGCAGGATCGAGATGGTGTGGTCGTGCGTGAGGAACAGCGTGTGGCCGTCGGCGGGCGACGACTTCAGCACCGTTGCCGCGATCTGGCCGCCCGCGCCGGCGCGGTTCTCGACCACCACCGGGACGCCCAGCACGTCCTTGAGTTTTTCGCCCAGTGTGCGTGCAATGGCATCAGTGCCCGCGCCGGCCGGAAAGCCCACGAGCAGGCGGATGGGCGTGCCGCTTTGCGCCTGCGCAAGGCCGCACAGGCTCATGGCGGCTAAAAAGAGGCTGGCGCTGAGCGCGCGGCGAACCGGCTGAACGCGCTGCATTGAAAAAACCATGATCGACTCCATTCGAGAGAGAGAAATGCCTACGGCAGGAAGGGGCGGGGCACCGTGCAATACCCGTGCCCACGGCACAGGCCCGATTTGCAACCTTGAATCGTGCCCGAACGGCCCTATTTTGGATGCAGGAATACCACCATGCGACAAGACAAACTCACCACCAAATTTCAGGAAGCGCTGAGCGACGCGCAGACGCTGGCGCTCGGCAACGACAACGCCTACATCGAACCGGCCCACCTGCTGGTCGCGATGCTGCGTCAGGACGACGGCCCGCGCGCGCTGCTGGAGCGGGCCGGCGTCAATGCGCCGGGTCTCTTGCAGGCGGCCGAGGCTGCCATCAAGAAACTGCCGCAGGTGCAGGGCCACGACATCGTGCAGGTCGGCCCCGACCTGGGCAAGCTGCTGCAGGCCACCGAGAAGGAGGCCATCAAGCGCAATGACCAGTTCATCGCCGGTGAGCTCTTCCTTCTGGCCGTGGCGGACAGCAAGTCCGACATCGGCAAGATCGCGAAAGAAAACGGCTTGAGCCGCAAGTCGCTCGAGTCGGCCATCGACGCCGTGCGCGGCGGGCAGGGCGTGAACAGCGCCGATGCCGAAGGCCAGCGTGAAGCGCTCAAGAAATACACCATGGACCTGACCGAGCGCGCGCGCCTCGGCAAGCTCGACCCGGTCATCGGCCGCGACGAGGAAATCCGCCGTGCCATCCAGGTGCTGCAACGCCGCACCAAGAACAACCCCGTGCTCATCGGCGAACCCGGCGTGGGCAAGACCGCCATCGTCGAAGGCCTCGCGCAGCGCATCGTCGCGGGCGAGGTGCCCGATTCGCTCAAGGGCAAGCGCGTGCTGTCGCTCGACATGGCTTCGCTGCTGGCCGGCGCCAAGTTCCGCGGCGAATTCGAGGAGCGCCTGAAGACCGTGCTCAACGAACTTGCGAAGGACGAAGGCCAGACCATCGTCTTCATCGACGAACTGCACACCATGGTCGGCGCCGGCAAGGCCGAGGGCGCGATGGACGCGGGCAACATGCTCAAGCCCGCGCTCGCGCGCGGCGAGCTGCACTGCGTGGGCGCCACCACGCTGGACGAATACCGCAAGTACATCGAGAAAGATGCGGCCCTGGAGCGCCGCTTCCAGAAGATCATCGTGGGCGAGCCGTCGGTCGAAGCGACCATCGCGATCCTGCGCGGCCTGCAGGAAAAGTACGAAGTGCACCACGGCGTGCAGATCACCGACCCGGCCATCGTGGCCGCGGCCGAGTTGAGTGACCGCTACATCACCGACCGCTTCCTGCCCGACAAGGCCATCGACCTGATCGACGAGGCTGCGGCCAAGATCAAGATCGAGATGGACTCCAAGCCGGAGGTGATGGACCGTCTCGACCGCCGCCTGATCCAGCTGCAGATCGAGCGCGAAGCCGTGCGTCGCGAGAAGGACGAGGCCTCGCAGAAGCGCTTCAACCTCATCGAGGACGAGATCGCCAAGCTGCAGAAGGAGATCGCCGACTACGACGAGATCTGGCAGGCCGAGAAGGCCCAGGCCCAGGGCAGCGCGCACATCCGCGAGGAAATCGAGAAGCTCAAGACCGAGATCAAGGAATGGGAGCGCAAGGGCGACTTCAACAAGTTGGCCGAGCTCCAATACGGCCAGCTGCCCGCGCTCGAGAAGCGCCTGAAGGAAGCCGAGGCCAGCGAGGCGAGCAAGGGCAAGTCCAGCGCGCCCACGCTGCTGCGCACCCAGGTCGGCGCGGAAGAAATCGCCGAAGTCGTGGCGCGCGCCACCGGCATCCCGGTCGCCAAGCTGATGCAGGGTGAGCGCGACAAGCTGCTCGTGATGGAAGACAAGCTGCATGAGCGCGTGGTCGGCCAGGACGAGGCCATCGGTGCGGTCGCGAATGCGATCCGCCGTTCGCGCTCGGGCCTGTCCGATCCGAACCGCCCCACGGGCTCGTTCCTGTTCCTCGGCCCAACGGGCGTGGGCAAGACCGAGCTGTGCAAGGCGCTCGCGGGCTTCCTGTTCGACAGCGAAGACCACCTGATCCGCATCGACATGAGCGAGTTCATGGAGAAGCATTCGGTCGCCCGCCTCATCGGCGCGCCGCCGGGCTACGTGGGCTACGAAGAGGGCGGCTACCTCACCGAGGCCGTGCGCCGCAAGCCCTACAGCGTGGTGCTGCTCGACGAGGTCGAGAAGGCGCACCCCGATGTCTTCAACGTGCTGCTGCAGGTGCTCGACGATGGGCGCCTCACCGACGGCCAGGGCCGCACCGTGGACTTCAAGAACACGGTGATCGTGATGACGAGCAACATCGGCTCGCCCATCATCCAGGCCATGGTGGGCAAGCCTTCCGAGGAGATCAAGGAAGCGGTGTGGGACGAGCTGAAGAACTACTTCCGCCCCGAGTTCCTGAACCGCATCGACGAAACGGTCGTGTTCCATGCGCTCGACGCGAAGAACATCGAATCGATCGCCGCGATCCAGCTGAAGGTGCTCAAGGCCCGTCTCGCGAAGATGGACCTGGGCCTGGAGGTGTCGCCCGCGGCGCTGGCCGAGATCGCCAAGGTCGGCTTCGATCCGGTGTTCGGTGCGCGGCCGTTGAAGCGTGCGATCCAGCAGCGCATCGAGAACCCGCTCTCGCGGCTGTTGCTCGATGGCAGCTTCGGGCCGAAGGACACGATCGAGGTCAACACCGACCCGATCCAGTCGCCGGGCCAGTTCTCGTTCACCAAGGGCGGGGAACCAACGGCGGCTGCTTCGGCCTAAAGTCGGATGATGAACTTCATTCTTCGCGTCATTCTTCTGCTTCTGGGGCTGGTGTTCGCGGCCAGCCTGGCCGTCGCGGTCATGCTGCTGGCGGCCGTGTGGGGCGTGCGCTACGCCTGGGGACGTCTCACGGGCAAGCCCGTGACGCCATGGATGGCTTCGATGGGCGGGCGCTTCAATCCGCGCTCGGGCTTCGACCGGTTTCGCAATGCGGCAAATCCGGCCGAGCCCACCGCCGCCGACGTGGCCAGCGCCCGTGCGCGCGGTGAGTCGGTGCGCAGCCCGGAGCGCATCCGCGGCAGCGCGAGCGACGTGACCGACGTCTCGCCGAAATCGGTCTCTCGCGGTTGATCCTCCTTCGCCGTCGTCGAACGCGTTTGAAGGCACACTCGCCTTCATGCTCCGCCCACCCCTCCTGATCGATCCCGACGAAGTCGAGATCAGCGCCATCCGGGCGCAGGGCGCGGGCGGTCAGAACGTCAACAAGGTGTCCAGCGCGGTGCACCTGCGCTACGACATCCCCGCAAGCTCATTGCCCGCCGATGTGAAAGAGCGGCTGCTCGCACTGCGCGACAGCCGCATCACGCAGGAAGGCGTCTTCGTGCTCAAGGCGCAGCAGCACCGCACGCAGGAGATGAACCGCGCCGATGCGCTCGTGCGCCTGCAGGCGGTGGTAGACACCGTCGCCACGCCGCCGCGCGTGCGGCGCGCCACCAAGCCCACCTACGGTTCGAAGCAGCGCCGGCTCGAAGGCAAGAGCCAGCGCGCGCAGATCAAGAACCTGCGCGGACCTGTGCGGGACTGACCGGCTTGTCGCCGCGCAGCCGCTTGATCTGCAGCGTCACGCCGACCAGGTACAGCGCGCCGAGCACCGCGGTGATCGCCTTGAGTTCGGGCGCCTCGGCGCT
Organism: Variovorax sp. RKNM96; assembly: GCF_017161115.1. Lineage (GTDB taxonomy): Bacteria > Pseudomonadota > Gammaproteobacteria > Burkholderiales > Burkholderiaceae_C > Variovorax. The sequence continues at coordinate 2,329,472 of NZ_CP046508.1, forward strand.
CGGCAGCAGCGGCGCCCCCAGCGGCAGGCGGGTCAGGGTTTCGGTGAAGGCCGGAATCCAGTGGAAGAGAAAGCTGGCCGAATAGGCAATGGCCTCGATGTAGCGCGAGTTCTTGCCGAGGCTGCTCCGGCCGGCCAGCGCGCCCACCGCGAGCGCAACCAGCGTGAGAATGCCCAGCGCATGCGGCTTGCCGAAACCGCCGTGCTGGAAGATGCCGAAGCCGGTCAGGCAGGTGAGCACCGTGGTCCAGACGAAAACCTGGCCCCATCCGGTGCGCAGGGTGATTTCCTTGTAGCGCAGCAGGGCGACGATCCCCGCAAAGACGGCGATCAGGCTGATCGCGGTGTGAACCAAGCCGAGGGACGTGAGTCCCAGCCATCCTGTAGCTGCCATGCGGATCTCCTCGAAATCGTGGTGCGGCATTCTGGCGCGTGGTCATCCATTTGTGTGAATTGCGACGAATTGAATGCCAAAGACCCTGCTTTACGGGAATGAAACATCTCCCAAGCAAAATCGTGGTCATGAGAAGGTTCTTTTCGCCCGCCGTGCTGTCGGCGTTTCTCCTGGCGGCCGCCGCTGCGCTGCTGGCCGGCTGCGGTCCTGGCTCCGCGGCGGCGAGCGCGAACCTGGCTTCGGCCCCGGAACTCAAGTGGGACGAGCTCATCCCCAAGAGCTGGGACCCGACCAAGCGCTACCGCAACATCAGCCTGGAGGCGCTGCGCGACAACGACCCGCGCGCGATCCAGATGCTCGACGAGATGCGCGCCGTCTGGGACAACGCGCCGGTCAACGTGGCGCTCGACGGCACCGCGGCCAAGCTCGCGGGTTTTGTGGTGCCGCTCGACAGCACCCAGGACGGCATCCGCGAATTCCTGCTGGTGCCGTACTTCGGCGCCTGCATCCACACCCCGCCGCCGCCCGCCAACCAGATCGTGCACGTGATCGCCGACCAGGCCTTCAAGGGCCTGCACGCAATGGACACGGTCAAGGTCAGCGGCATCCTGAAGGCGGCGCGCTACGCCTCGGCGGACATGGGCGTGAGCGGGTACGAGATCAAGTCGGCGGCGGTGGAGCGCTTCGTTTCGGCCCAGCCGAAATAAGCGCCCGCATCAAGTCATGCGCTGCGACAGGAAATCCAGAAACGAAGTGATCCGCGCCGACAGCTGCGTGTTGCGGTAATACACCGCGTTCACCGGCTGGCGCACGTCCACCGTTTCCTTCGCCAGCACCTGCACCAGCGCGCCGCTCGCGCGGTCGGCGCTGGTCATGAAATCCGCAAGACACACGATGCCCGCGCCGGCGAGCGCGAGCTGGCGCAGCGTTTCGCCGCTCGATGCGGCGAGCGTGGGCACGATGGGCCATTCGTCGCCGTGGATGCCGTTCTCGCCGCGCAGCGGCCAGCGGTTGAGCGACTCGGGCTGGGTGAAACCCAGCAGCGCGTGATCGGCAAGATCCGTCACCTTGCGCGGCTTGCCGTGCGCCTCCAGGTACGCCGGGCTCGCAAGCACGCGCAGGCGGTGCGAGCCGAGCGGCCGTGCATGCAGCGTGGAGTCGCGCAGCGGGCCGATGCGGATCGCGATGTCGGTGCGGCGCTCCAGGAGGTCGATGGGCAGGTCGTCGGTGTCCAGCTCCAGGCTGATCTGCGGATAGAGCTTCCGGAACTCGGGCACCAGCGGCACGATGGCATGCAGCATGAACGGCGAGGCGGCGTTCACGCGCAGCCGCCCGGCCGGTTGCTCGCGGCGCGCGGCCATCTGCTCTTCGGCGTCGTCGATGGCATCGAGGATCGCGCGGGTGCGCTGCAGGAAGGCCGCGCCTTCCTCGGTGAGTTCCAGGCGCCGCGTGGTGCGGCGCATCAGCGTGGTGTCGAGCTTCTGCTCGAGCCGGCTGAGCGCGCGGCTGATGCCCGAGACCGTGTGCCCGAGCTGCTCGGCCGCGGCGGTGATCGAGCCGGTATCCACCACCGTGCGGAACGCGACGAGTTCTTCGATGGTGGTTTTCATGGGGCCGGGCTCAGCCTGCGGTTTCGGCTTCCGTGGGCACGTCGATCCGCGGCATCAGCGCAGCCAGTGCTTCGCCGTCGGTGCGGTAGCTGAAGAGCATCGGGCCGGGGGCGAGCAGGCCGGCGCGTTCGAGCACCTGCATCGCCGGCAACTTCATGCCGCTCAGGTGCAATCGCACGCCCTTGGATTCCATCATCCGGCGGATCGAGCCGAACACCTCGGCGCCGGTGATGTCGATGCGGTTGATGGGCTGCGCGAAGAGGCACACGTCGGTGAGGTCGGGGCGGTCGGCCAGTGCGACGGTGAGCGCACGTTCGAGCGTGGAGGCGGAGGCGAAGTCGAGTTCGGCGTCCATGCGCAGCGCATAGAGCTGCGGCGCGAGCGGCGGCAGCTTCCAGAGGTTGCGGTCGCGCAGGCTGCCGTCAGGATGCAGGCCCACTTCGATGATGCGCGGATGCAGGTGGCGGTACATGTAGTGCGCCATGCTCGCGAGCAGGCCGCCGAGCACGCCCCAGTAGATGCTGGGTGCGGTCGCGATGGTCAGCACGAAGGTGCCGAAGGCAATGCCCGCCTCGATGCGCGAGATGCGCCACAGCGCCGTGAAGCTCGCGGGCTTCACCAGCCCGAGGATGGCCGTGACCACCACGGCCGCCAGCACCGCCTGCGGCACGTGGTACAGCAGCGGCATCAGCCACAGCAGCGCACCGGCCACCACCACCACGCTGAAGAGCGTCGCCCAGCCGGTCTGCGCGCCCGCATAGAGCGTGATGGCCGAGCGCGAGAACGACGAGCTGGTCGGAAACGCGCCCGTGAAGCCCGAGGCCAGCTTGGCCAGGCCCTGGCCGATCAGGTCCTGGTTTTCGTTCCACAGCGTGCCGGCGCGCGCGTTGTCGACCTTGGCGCTGGAGGCGGTTTCCAGGAAGCTCACCAGCGTGATCATCAATGCGGGCAGCACCAGCGCGCTGAAGGTGCCCAAGGGGAGCAGGCCGGGCCAGTAGAACGAGGGCAGCCCAGAAGGCAGGCTGCCGACCACAGCGCCGCCACGCAGCGCGTAGTTGATGCCCCAGCTGATGGCGGCCGCGCCGGCCACCAGCGCCATCGTGGTCGGAAAGCGCGGCATGAACCGCTTGCCCAGCCACAGCACCGCGATGCTGCCGAGGCCGAAGGCGATGGCGGTCAGGTCGGGCAGCGGCCCGCCCTGCAGCACCTGGGGAATCGTGCGCCCGGTAAAGCCCAGAAGCGACGGCAGTTGCGAGATCGCGATCAGCACCGCCGCGCCCTGCGTGAAGCCGATCAGCACCGGTGAATTGACGAGCCGCAGCAGCCAGCCGAAGCGTCCCGCGCCGAGCACGATCTGGATCGCACCGGACATCAGCGTGAGCCACACCGCCATCGCCACCCACTCGGCGCTGCCCGCCACCGCGAGCGGCGCGAGCGAGGCGCCGACCAGCAGGCTGGTGAGCGCCGTCGGCCCGACCGACAGCCGCTGCGACGAACTGAACATCACCGCGATCAGCGCGGGAAACAGCGCCGCGTACACGCCGGTCACCAGCGGCATGCCGGCCAGCGCCGCATACGCCACGCCTTGCGGAATGACCATCAGCGCCACGGTGATGCCGGCCATCGCCTCGCTGCGCAGCAGCGCCGCGGAAGGGCGGGGCCATGCAAGACAGGGAACCCAGCGCGCGAGGCGCTGGCGCAGGGAAGAGGGGGAGGCAGCCGGAGTCATGAAGTCGTTACGCGCGCACGGGGAGAAACAGGCAAGCACATGCGCGGTGCGCCGCGCGGGGGCAAGACGGGAAGCTGTCGGGTCAGATCAGTGAAGTGGCGTTCTTCAGGACGTAGTCGCAGGCCTTTTCCTTCACCTTGGACGACAGGATCTTCATGTTGAGCGTCTTGCCGTCGCCGCCCTTCAACAAACCCTTCGCGCCGCTTTCGAAGTTTTTTTCCTGCTGCTTCTGGCCGGTGATCTTGGCCAGCAGCTTGTCTTTCACCGAGGCCGCATCGCCGCCGAGGTAGTTGTTCTTCACGCAGTACTGCAGCACGCCGGCGGCACTGCCGATGCTGCTGGAGCCGATCGCGGGCATCTTGAAGCCGAGGTTGCCGAGCGCGGAGCTGCCGCCTTGCGAGCTGGCGGCCGCGCCGGCCTTTTCCTTCAGTTGGTCGAGCAGGTCGTTGGCCTGCGCCGAGGCGCCTGCGGCGAGCAGGGCCAGGGCAATGAGTGTGGAGCGTGCATGCATGGTGGTCTCCTTGGAAGGCAATGGGAGAGAAGCGTCCACCAGCATACCGGAGAGTCCCCGTCATTTCCGGGGACATGGCTCGCGAGGCTCGCCCTAGTTCTTGCGCGGCGCGCGCTTCTCCAGCAGCGGCTCGCTCGTGCCCTGCACGCCGACCAGCCCCAGCACCGTGACGAGCGAGTTCTGCGCACCCTTCCAGCCATCGGTCACGTCGATCCATTCCGACAGCGCGTGGAAGCCCCCCGTCTTGCCGCCGGCACCGATGATGATCGCCGGGATGCCCAGCGACATCGGCACGTTGGCGTCGGTGCTTGCGCCCGTCAGCAGGGTCTTGTGGCCGAAGGCGCTGTTCGCGCGCGTGGCGGCCTCGACGATCACCGTGTCCGACTGCGTGCGGCCGCCGGGCCGGTCGCCGATCAGCTTGCGGCTCGCGCTCAGTGTGGTCACGTTCCAGCGCTTGTTCTCTTCCTCGACCGCTTCGTCGATGGCCGCGAGGATCTTCTTCTCGGTCTCCAGCAGCGGTGCCATTTCGTCGGAACGGATGTCGATGGCCATGCGCGCATCGGGTGCGATGGTGTTCACCGAGGTGCCGCCGCCCACGGTGCCTACGGTGAAGGTGGTCTTGGGGAACGTGGGCGTGCGCACGTCGGCGATCTTGGCGATCGCGCGGCCCATGCCGTGGATCGCGCTGGGCACCTGGCCGAAGGCACCGAAGCTGTGGCCGCCCGGGCCCTTGAAGGTGACCTCGTAGCGGTGGCTGCCCGTGCCCAGCATCAGCACCGTGCCGTCAGGGGCCGGTTCGAGGCCGACCATGCCGTCGATGTCCAGGTTGTCGCGAAAGATCGCCTTGATGCCGCGCAGGTTGCCCAGCTCTTCCTCGCCGACGTTGCCGACGATCAGGAGGTCGCCCACGGTCTGGACCTTGTCGTCGTTCAGCACCTTGAGCCACGACAGCAGGACGGCGAGACCGCGTGTGTCGTCGGAGATGCCGGGGGCGTAGAGCTTGCCGTCGCGCTCCTTCACCTTCACGTCGGTGCCGGCGGGGAACACCGTGTCCAGATGCGCGGAGATCAGGAGTTTGGGGCCATTGCCCGTGCCCTTGCGCAGGCCGACCACGTTGCCCTCTGCATCGATCTTCGCGTCGGTCAGGCCGAGGGCCTTCATGCGCGCGAGGAAGGCTTGGGCGCGTTTCTGTTCCTTGAACGGGGGCGCTTCGATCTCCGTGAGCATCTTCAGGTCTTCGACCGAGCGCTCGTGATCGGCCTTCACCGCATCGAGCAGCTTCTGGATCGCGGGTGCTGCCATCAGCTGCGTGTAGGCCTTGTCGATCTCGGGGCGGACCTGCGCGGGCGTGGCCGCGACGGCGGTGTTCTGGGCCTGGGCGATGCAGGCGGCGCAAGCCAGGGCGAGGACGATCGGGGCAAGGCGGAATGACGCGGAGCGAGGCATGACGGTGGGGTGTCCTTGAAGGTGAAGAGGTGCGCCAGCGGCGTGGCGCCGTCAGCAATTCTTATGGTCAAGTGACGCGCTTGCTCTGGTTTAATCTTTGGCCTTGTCAGTTTTTCTTACGAGCCCGCCATGCGCCGCCATATTCCGAGCACCCGTGCGTTGCTGATCTTCGATGCGGTGGCCCGCCATCATGGCGTGGGCAAGGCGGCCGAGGAGCTGTGCCTCACGCACAGCGCGGTGAGCCAGCAGCTGCGGCTCCTCGAATCGCAGATCGGCGTGCGGCTGGTGCAGCGCACCGCGCGCGGCACCGAGCTCACCGACGCCGGGCGCCGCTACCACGGCCAGATCGCAGGCGACCTGATGCGGCTGCAGAACCACACGCTCGAAGCGATGGCACAGCGCGTCGACGGTCTGCGGCTGATCGTCGGCGCGGTGCCCGTGCTGGCGGAGGGCTGGCTCACGCCGCTGCTGCCGCAATTCATCGCGCGGCATCCCGGATGCAGCCTGCACCTGCAGGTGTTTCCCACCGACCTCTACATGGCCGACATGCCGTTCGACGTGGGCGTGCAGTACGACGACGCGGTGTGGCCCGGCGCCGATGCGCGGCCGTTGATGGGCGAGTTCTGCGTGGCGGTGTGCGCCCCGCGCGCGAAGGGCCGGACCGCGATGGCGCGCGGCGATTTCCGCGCTGCGCCGCTGCTCCAGCTGCGCACGCGCATGGGCGCGTGGGAGGAATGGTTCGCGCAGACGCCGCATGCGCAGCCGCCCGAGAGCCTGGTAACGGGGCACCGCTTCGATCTGTTCTCTTCGCTGGTGGCCGCGGTGCGCGCGGATCTCGGCGTGGGGCTGGTGCCGCTGTACTACGTGGAGCGCGAGCTGCGTTCGGGCGAGTTGCAACTCGCATGCGCGCACCGGGCGCCGTCTAGCCGCGGCTACAGCGTGTTCATGGCGCCGAACCGGACGGCCGATCCGCTGGCGGAGGCTTTCGTGGCGTGGCTCTGCGAGGCGGGGGCCGCGTCGCAGCCGGCACAGGCTTAATCAGCGCGGCGGAAAAGCAGCACCGAATTCGTGCCGCCGAAGGCGAAGGAATTGCTCATCGCCGCTTCGAGCGCCGGTGCGGCAGTGTCGTCCTGCATCACGAGGTTCATGCTGCAGGCCGGATCGATCTCGCTGCAGTTCGCATTGGGCGGCAGCTGCCGACGATGCAGCGCGAGCACCGTGATGAGCGCCTCGATGGCGCCCGCCGCGCCGAGCATGTGGCCGTGCAACGCCTTGGTCGAGCTGACGCGCAGGTCGTTGAAATCATCGCCCCACACCTCCGCGAGTGCATTGCGTTCGACCACGTCGCCGATGCGCGTGGCCGTGCCGTGCGCGTTGCAGTAGCCCACGTCGCGCGGCTGCAGGCCGGCCAGCCGCAGCGCTTGGCGCAACGCGCGCGCCTGACCGGGGGCGTCCGGCTTGGTGAGATGGGTGGCATCGCTGCTCAGGCCCCAGCCGGCCAGCGTGGCGTAGCTGCGTGCGCCGCGGCGGCGTGCGCGCTCGGCGGATTCGAGCACCAGGAAGGCTGCGCCTTCGCCAAGCGCGAAGCCGCTGCGGTCGCTCGCGAACGGCCGCACCGCGCCGGCCGCTTCGCCGGGCTGGAAGGTGGCCAGCGTCTGCATCGCCTGCCAGGCCAGCACCACACCCGGCACGATCAGCGCCTCGCTGCCGCCGGCAATGGCGATGTCGACTTCGCCGCGCTGGATCGCCTTGGCTGCTTCGGCGATGGCCACCGACGAGGACGCGCAGGCGACGGAATAGGTGAGTACCGGGCCGAGCACACCGTTGCGCATCGCCACGTGGGCCGCGGGCGCGTTGGGCATGAAGGCCGGAATGGTGAGCGGCGACACGCGACCATTGCCGCGGTAGGCCGCCTCGAGCGCGGCCGCGCCGCCCATGCCGCAGCCGGCGTAGACGCCGACGCGTTCAAGGTCGACATCGGCCAGGGGCTTGTTCGCATCGCGCAGCGCAAGGTCGGCCGCGGCCATCGCGAGCTGGCTGACACGGTCGACGCCCGCGAGCTGGAGCTTGGTGAACCAGCGCGTCTCGTCGAAGGCCACCGTGGCGGCGGCGGCCGGCTTGGGCAATTCGGGAAAGACGGGTTGGATGGCCGAGCGGCCCTGCAGCAGCGCCTCGAACAGCGCGCCGGGCTCGTCGCCATGGGGCGCCATGACGCCCAGCCCGGTGACGGCAACCTCGTGGTGGTTCACGCGACCTTCGCGGCCCGGACCTTGTCGACCAGCTGCGCGAGCTCGGCCAGGGTGTCGATGCTCGCGTCCTCGTCGGGCATGGTGATGCCGAAGTGGTCTTCGATGGCAAAGAGGAATTCGGCCAGCGCCAGCGAATCGAGACCGCCGGTTTCGCGCATCGAGGCGTTGGGGTCGAGTTTCGACGGCTCGATGCCGTACTTCTCGTGAATCAGGTCCTGCAATTCCTTCAGCGAACTCATCGTGCGATGCCTGTCGTCTTGTGCCGCCGTTGATCGATTGCAGCCCTTGCGGGGTGCGCCATTGGATCGATCCCTTCCTCGCTCGGCCTGTGTTGGTCAGTGATGACCAATGATATCCGCTCCGACCGGAGGGGAATCCCCTGGCAAACGCTTGCCCGGCCGCCAGCGCAGCGACGGCAGTGCGAACGCCATGCCGAGCAGCGCACCCGCCACCACGTCCAGCACCACGTGCTGCTTGACCGCCAGCGTCGAATAGGCGATGGCGGCGAACCAGGCCCAGTTGACGATGCGCAGCACGATGGGCGTGCCGGCCTGCCGCAGCAGGTGCTCGATCCAGAGGGCGGTGAAGATCGCGACCGCCACGTGCATCGACGGGCAGGCGTTGCCCGCCGCGTCCACGCCCTGCAGCATCGCGAAACCGGGATAGCCCGAGACGTCCATGGCCAAAGGCGGTATCTGGGTCGGCCAGAAGTAGAAGAGGGCGAGGCCGGTGAGGCACAGCGCGCCGATCCACAGCCCGTAGACCACCAGCTCGCGAAAGGTGAGCTGTAGCCCCGGCGCGATGCCCACGTAGACCCAGAGCGAGAGGTAGGCGCCCAGCGTGTAGGGCTGGAACGGAATCAGGTGGTCCAGCGCCGTGAGCGGCATCACCGCGACCGGGAAGGAGGGGTTGCGCAGCAGATGGAAGTAGCCGATGAAGAACAGCCAGGTGAAGGCCGTGGTCCCGACCGCCTTCAGGAGGAAATGGCGGCGAATGCGCAGGCCGATGTCGGCGGTCCAGGTCTGCGGTCGGGGAGGCGGTGCCATGGGCAGGTCGATGGGAGGTCCGTGGTTTTTCGGGCCCGCCGATCTTGCCAGAGCGTCGTGAAGGCCCCGCACGCCGAATGGTTCAGGCAGGGACGGACGAGCGCTTCTTGTGCTGGAACGAAGTCGGCGAGCGCCCCGTGGCCGCCTTGAACATCGCGCAGAACGCGCTGTCGGTGGCATAGCCGCTGGCCGCCGCCACCTGGCTCACCGCCATGCCGCGCGCGAGCAGCGGCAGCGCATGCGCCATCACCGCCTGCTGGCGCCATTGCTGCCAGCTCATGCCGAGCTGGTCGCGGAACAGCCGCGCCACCGTGCGCTCGCTGGCGCCGATGGTGGCGGCGCGCTCGGCCAGCGTGGAGCGGTCGGCGGGGTTGCGCAGCAGCGCCTCGCAGAGCTGGCGCAGGCGCTTGTCGGTGGGCAGCGGCACGTCGATGCGGATCTGCGTGGCGCGCTCGATCTCGTCGACCAGCAGCGGCGCGATCATGCGTTCGCGCTGCGGCGCCTGCGGGTCGGTGGGCGGCAGGCCGTCTGGCGTGGTGTCGAGCGCGAGCATCAGGGCGCGCATCAGCGGGCTGATCTCGAGCACCTCGCATTTCTCCCAGGACGGTGCGAGCCAGGCGTGCAGGTAGATGGTGCGCAGCTCGGCGTCCTCGATCAGCATGATGCTGTGCGGCATGTTCGCCGGCACCCAAAGCGCACGCGAGGGCGGCACGATGTAGCTGCCGTCCTCGGTGCTCAGGCGGATCACGCCGCGGGTGGAAAAGGTGAGCTGCGGCCACGGATGCTGGTGCAGCTCGACGAAGGTGTCGGCACTCAGGAAGTGCTCCTTGGCGCGCAGCGGGCGCACCGCGTCGGGGGCGTAGAGGTGCGGCGTGAGCGAGGCGACGCTGGTGACCGGAGAAGGATGGAAAGCGGTGGAGGAGGCGCGTGGCATGGTTTCGACAAATGTTGTCGCTGTATCGCCATTCTGCCGCTCCCCGGGGGCATAGCATCGGTGCCTGCCCCGGTTTTTTGTAGCAATCCATGTCTTCCCACGCGACCACCACACCCCCCGCCACCACCTTGCGCTCCGACGCGCAACTCATCGGCCTCGTCGGCCTGGCCCACGCGATCAGCCATTTCAGCCAGCTCATCCTGGCGCCGCTGTTCCCGTGGCTGAAGGACGCGTTCAACGTGAGCTACACCGAGCTGGGCGCCGTGCTCACGGTGTTCTTCGTGGTCTCGTGCATCGTGCAGGCGGCGTCGGGTTTCATCGTCGACAAGCTGGGTCCGCGCCCGGTGCTGTTCGTCGGCCTGGGCGCACTGGGGCTGGCCGCCTTCGGTTATGCGATGGCGCAGAGCTACTGGATGCTCCTGCTGTGTGCCGTGGTCGGCGGTATCGGCAACGGCGTGTTCCACCCGGTGGACTACACCCTCTTCAACCGCAAGGTCGCGCCCACGCGCCTGGGCCACGCCTACAGCGTGCACGGCATCACCGGGAGCCTGGGCTGGGCGCTCGCGCCGGCCTTCGTGGTGCCGATCGCCATCGCGTTCTCGTGGCGCGTGGCGCTGGCTTCGGCCGGCGTGCTGGCCATCGTCGTGCTGCTGGTGTTGTGGATCTATCGCAGCGTGCTGTCGCTCGATGTCGCGGCCGTGCACAAGGCCACGGGGCAGGGGGAGCCCGCGCCGATCGGCGGCGAGTTCGACTTCCTGCGCATCCCCGCGGTGTGGATGTGCTTCGGTTTCTTCTTCTTCTATGCCGCGGTGATCAGCGTGGTGCAGACCTTCGCACCCGTGGCCGCGGGCCATCTGCATGCGGTGCCGGTGGCGCTGGTGGCGGTGTGCCTCACGGTCTACATGGTGGCGAGCGCGGCCGGCATGGTGGTGGGCGGTTTCCTTGCTTCCGACCCGTCGCGTTGCGAGCGAATCGTGGGCGCGGGCTTCGGCATCGCGGCTGCGCTCGCGCTCGTGTTGGCCTTCGCGCAGTTCCCGCCGATCCTCGTGCCGGTGCTGTTCGGCGCCATGGGTTTTGTCTCCGGCGTGGCCGGTCCGTCGCGCGACCTGCTGGTCAAGCGCTCGACGCCGCCCAATGCCACGGGCCGCGTCTACGGCGTGGTGTATGCGGGGCTCGACATCGGACAGGCGCTCGCGCCACTGGTCTTCGGCCGCCTGATGGACCACGGCCAGTACACGAGCGTGATCGTCGGCCTGGCGCTGGTGCAGGGCGTGCTGATCGCGAGCGCGTTCAACGTCACGCGGGTGCGCCGCACGGCGCTTGTGCCGGCTTCGGCCTGACACCACCTCTCCGGCCCGCCGGTTGAGGCGGGCACGGTGCGGCGGCTTCTATCATCGGCCGCATGCAAGCCTTGTATGTCTATGTGATCGTCGGCGCCGTGCTGGCGGGTTTCGTGCAGGGCCTGTCGGGCTTTGCATTCGGATTGGTGGCGATGTCGGTCTGGGCCTGGACCCTGGAGCCGCAACTGGCCGCGGTGCTCGCGCTGTTCGGCGCGCTGACGGGGCAGGTGATCGCTGCTGTCACGGTGCGACGCACTTTCGACAAGTCCTTGCTCTGGCCGTTCGTGCTCGGTGGCCTTGTCGGCGTGCCATTCGGTGTGTGGCTGCTGCCGCATCTCGATCTCGTGGTCTTCAAGGTGTGCCTGGGCGCGCTGCTGGTGCTGTGGTGCCCGGCGATGCTGATGTCGCAGCACCTGCCGAAGATCACTTTCGGTGGCCGCGCGGCAGATGGCATTGTGGGCGCCATCGGCGGGGCGATGGCGGGTATCGGTGGCTTCTCGGGGACGATCCCCACGCTCTGGTGCACGTTGCGCGGCTTCCAGCGCGACACCCAGCGTGCGGTGATCCAGAACTTCAACCTGTCAATGCTGCTGGTGGCGTTTGCGATTCACCTCGCCAGCGGCAGCATCGTCGCCTCGATGGTGCCGCTGCTGGGGCTGGTCGCGCTGGCGGTTGCGGTGCCAGTGCTGCTGGGCGCGCGGCTTTATATCGGCGTCAGCGAGACGGCGTTTCGCAAGCTTGTGCTGAGCTTGCTCACCGCATCGGGCGTGGCGATGCTGGCGTCGGCGGTGCCGGCGTTGATGCAGCGATGAGCTATCTCGGCAACGCCAGCGCAAACGGCAGGCTCACAACCCCCAGCACCGTCGACAGCGTCACCAGCCCTGCCACATACGGCCCGTTGTAGCCCATGCGCGCCGCGAGCACATAGGCGCTCGACGCCGTCGGCACCGCCGAGAACGCCATCAGCACCGACGCCTGGATGCCGTCCAGCCGCAGTGCCCGTGCCAGCCCCCACGCCACCAGCGGAAGAATCAGGTGCCGTATCGCCAGCACCGACCCCGCCAGTACCTTGCCGCGCCCCAGCGTCGCGAACTGCATCCCCGCGCCCGCGGCCAGCAGGCCCAGCGCGAGCGAGGCGGCGCCGATGCGCGTGAGCGTCGGCGTGAGCCAGTTCGGCACCGCGAGGCCCAGCACGTTCGCCAGCAGCCCGGCCACCGTCGCCACGATCAGCGGGTTGCGCACCAGCTGCCGCACGAAGCCGGTCTGTGCGTGCCGCGTCATCGGCCACACGGCCGCGATGTTGAACATCGGCACGCACACGCCGATCAGCACCGCGATGAGCAAGAGGCCCTCGGGGCCCGCGAGCCGGTCGGCCAGCGCGAGGCAGATGAAGGAGTTGAAGCGGAACGCGACCTGCGCGCTGGCGGCATGGTCGCGTCGGTCGATGTGCGGGCCGATGCCTGGCACGAAGGGCAGGGCGTAGGCCAGCGCGATGCCGCACAAGCCGATGCCGACGCCGGCGGTCAGCAGGCTCGAGGTGGCACCGAAATCGAGCGGGCTGCGCACGATCGAATGGAACAGCAACACCGGAAAAAGGAAGTAGTAGACGAGGCTCTCGACCTGGTCCCACACGCGGCGGTCGAGCGCGGTGTAGCGGCACAGGAGCCAGCCGATGGCGATGAGGGAGAAATCGGGGAAAAGCAGCTGCGCGTAGTTCACGTTTCGAGCATAAACCGCACGGACCATGGGTAATCCAGAGCATGGGCGGGCCCCTGGAGCCGCTAGCATCCGGGCTTCGCTTTTTTCGACATCTGTCAGTCAGAGTCAGTCAAATCAAGGAGTTATTCGATGCAACGTCGTCAATGGAGCACCCTGATGGGGGCAGTCGCGCTGGCCGCAGTCGCAGGCCAGAGCTTTGCACAGGGCTATCCCAACAAGCCGGTCGAACTGAGCGTGCCGTTCGCTCCGGGCGGCACGACGGACATCGTGGCGCGCGTGATCTCCGATCCGCTGGGCAAGATCCTGGGCCAGCCGGTGGTGGTGATCAACCGCGCCGGTGGCGGCGGCATCGTCGGCGCGGCTGAAACCGCCCGCGCCACGCCCGACGGCTACAAGCTCGGCGTGGCCACCGTCTCGAGCACGGCGGCCAACCCGGCCATCAACCCGAAGACGCCCTACGACCCGATCAACGACTTCACGCCGATCACCAACATCGCGGCCACGCCGAACATCATCGCGGTGAACCCGAGCTTCCCGGCCAAGAACTACGCCGAGTTCGTCGCCGAGCTGAAAAAGAACCCCGGCAAGTATTCGTACGCCTCGTCGGGCACGGGCGGCATCGGCCACCTGCTGATGGAGCTCTACAAGAGCCTGACCAACACCTTCGTCACGCACATCCCCTACCGCGGCGCGGGCCCGGCGCTGAACGACGTGGTGGCCGGCCAGGTGCCGATCATGTTCGACAACATCCCCTCGGCCATGCCCTTCATCACCAGCGGCCGGCTGATCCCGATCGTGGTGTCGGCGCCCCAGCGCCTGGCTGCACTGCCGAACGTGCCGACGTTCAAGGAAGTGGGCCTCGAACCGGTGAACCGCATGGCCTACTACGGCATCCTCGGCCCCAAGGGCCTGCCGAAGGAAGTGGTCGACAAGGTCGCCGCCGGCGTGAAGAAGGCGGTGGAAGATCCGGCCGTGAAGAAGCGCATCGAAGACACCGGCTCGCTGATCGTGGCCAACACGCCCGAGCAGTTCGCAGCGCAGATCAAGGCCGAGTACGAGGTCTACAAGCAGGTCGTGAAGAAGCAGAACCTGAAGCTCGACTGACCGGCCTCTGCCCCACGAAAGCCGCCCGCACCCCGGGCGGCTTTTTCTTTTTGTTATCTTGCACCGCATGACCGAGGCCGCTGCCGCACCCACCCCCGAAATCGACGAGTTCATCGACGCCCTCTGGCTCGAAGACGGTCTCTCGAAGAACACGCTGGCCGCATACCGCCGCGACCTCGCGCTGTTCTCGCAGTGGCTCGGCAAGCAGCGCGGCGGCGTCGCCCTCGATACCGCAGAAGAATCCGATGTGCAGGCCTACATGGGCGTGCGCCTCTCGACCAAGGGCAAGGCCACCTCGGCCAACCGGCGGCTCACCGTGTTCAAGCGCTACTACCGATGGGCGCTGCGCGAGCGCCGCATCACGGCGGATCCGACGATCCGACTCGCACCTGCACGGCAGATGCCGCGCGCCATCAAGACGCTGTCGGAGAAACAGGTCGACGACCTGCTGGCCGCGCCCGATGTCGAGACGCCGCTGGGCCTGCGCGATCGCGCGATGCTCGAGGTGATGTATGCCAGCGGCCTGCGCGTGAGCGAGTTGGTGGCGCTCAAGGTCATCGACATGAGCCTCAACGACGGCGTGCTGCGCGTGCTCGGCAAGGGCAACAAGGAGCGCCTCGTGCCCTTCGGCGGCGAGGCGCGGCGCTGGATCGAACGCTATCTCGACGAGTCGCGCCCCGCGATCCTCGATGGCCAGCAGACGCCCGACCTCTTCGTGACTGCGCGCGGCGCGGGCATGACGCGCGTGATGTTCTGGATCATCGTGAAGAAGCAGGCCGCGGCCGCCGGCATCCATGTGCCGCTGTCGCCGCACACGCTGCGGCATGCCTTCGCCACGCACCTGCTGAACCATGGCGTGGACCTGCGCGCGGTGCAGTTGCTGCTCGGCCATGCCGACATCTCGACCACCACCATCTACACGCACGTGGCGCGCGAGCGCCTGAAGCAGCTGCACGCGGCGCACCACCCGCGCGGCTGAACCTGCGGCGGTTCAGGCCTTGCGCTTGCGCGCCTCGATGGCCGGCACCAGCGTGTCGAAGAACGCGCTGACCATGCGCATCTCGCGCCGCTCCGCCAGGCACAGCACGTGCGCATACGTGAAGATCTCGGTGTCGCTGAAGCCGACCATGCGCAGGTCGGGGCTCGGCACGAACTCCACGCTCGACACCGCCGCAATGCCCAGGCCCTGTGCGACGGCTTCGCGGATCACCTCGCGGCTGCTGATCTCCATCACCACGTCGACTTCGACCTTCGCCTTGGCGAGCGCGAGTTCGAGCGCCTTGCGCGTGGTCGATCCTTCTTCTCGCATGATGAGCCGCTCGCCCTGCAGCTCGGCCAGGCGGATGTTGCGCCGCCGCGCGAAGCGGTGCGTTGACGGCACGAACATCACGACCGGGTGCTGGCTGAACGGCACCGAGAGAAAGCGGTCGTCGCGCACCATCTGTGCGAGCACGCCGACGTCGGCGCTGTAGTCGACGAGGCTGTCGAGCACGTCCTGCGAATTGCCGGTGCTCACCGTCACCTTCACGCCGGGGTAGCGCAGGCTGAAGTCGACCAGCATCTTCGTCACGTGGTACGGCCCCACGGCCGCCACGCGCAGGTGGCCCGTGCGCAGCGTGCCTGCATCGCCGAGCAGCGCGACCGCATCGCCTTCGAGGCTGAAGATCTGCTGCGCGAGCTGCATCAGCTGTTCGCCGATTTCGGTGAGCTGCACGCGCCGGCCGCGCCGGTGGAAGAGCTCGACCTGGTAGGCCTCTTCGAGAAACCGCACCTGCGTGGTGATGGTGGGCTGGCTCACATGCAGGTGTTCGGCGGCCTTGGTGAAGCTGCCCTCGCGGGCCACGGCATAGAAGGAACGCAGCTGTGTCAGACGCATGGCAAGGCCTCTTTTCGAACTATAGATTCAGTATATAGATCATCGAAAAAATTTGAATTTGTTCGATACATGGCTCGGTGATTTACTCCGCTTCAAGACGGACCAGGCAGCGACAGACAAACGCCGGACGTCCCGAAATCCTCTCGATGTCATGACCACGACACGAAGCACTGGAAGACTCGGAACGGGCGCTTTTGCCCTTCGAAACCACCAGGAGGAATTCATGCAACACAGACCACTGGAGACAACCATGATGAAGCGCAGAAAGTTGCTGTTCGGCACTGCAGCCGTCACAGCGTCCGCCTTCGTGCCGATGGCACGGGCACAGCAGGTTCTTACTGTCGGGCTGATTCCTTCCGAGGATTCGCGCGCCATGATCGCCAACAGCCAGGCCATGATGGACATGCTGTCCAAGGCGCTCGGTTTCCCGGTCAAGCCCTTCGTGGCGGCCGACTACAACGGCGTGATCGAGGCGCTGCGTTCAAAGCGTCTCGACGTGGCCTACCTCGGCCCGTTCTCTTATGTGTTGGGCGCGACTGTCGCCGACATCGAGGCCTTCGCGGTCGCCGAGACCAAGAAGGCCGGGCGCACCTTCTATTACAGCCAGATCGTCACGCACAAGGACACCGGCATCAAGACAGTGGCCGACCTCAAGGGCAAGACCTTCGCATTCGTCGACCCGAGCTCGACCTCGGGCCACCTGTTCCCGAAGGCCGGGCTGATGAAGCTGGGCTTCAACACCGACAAGGACTTCGGTCGCGTGATCTTCTCGGGCTCGCACGACTCGAGCGCGATCGCGGTGCAGAACAAGAAGGTGGACGCCGCGGCCATTGCCGACCGCATCCTCGATGCCGCCGTTTCCAAGGGTCTCGTCAAGCGCGAAGACCTGGTCGAGGTGTGGAAGTCGGACCCGATTCCCGAGTCGCCCACCGTGTGGCGCAAGGACCTGCCCGCGGACCTGAAGACGCGCGTGCAGGCCGCCTTCCTGCAGGTGAAGAACATCCCCTGGTCCGACCAGGGCGAGCTCAACGGTTTCCACCCGACCAACGACGCGGCCTACAACATCATCCGCGACACGGCCAAGGTGCTGAACCTCGACCTGAGGAAGATGAAATGATCGAAATCCGAGGCCTGTGCAAGCGCTACGGCGACTTCACCGCGCTCCACCGCGTCGACCTCACGGTCGCCAAGGGTGAGTTCGTCGTCATCCTCGGCGCGTCGGGTGCGGGCAAGTCCACCTTGCTTCGCTGCATCAACCACCTGGCCGAGCCGAGCGAGGGCGAGATCCATGTGGATGGCGAGCGTTCGCGCGGCGACCGCGCCGGCCTGCGCAAGGTGCGCCGCGATGTGGCGATGATCTTCCAGCACTACAACGTGGTGCCGCGCCTGTCGGTACTCAAGAACGTGCTGACCGGGCGGCTCGGCTCGATGCCGGCGATCGCTTCGTGGTTCCAGATCTTTCCCGCCAAGGACATCGCCATCGCCCGCGAGTGCCTGCGCCGCGTGGAGCTCGACCACAAGTCGGACCTGCGCACCGACACGCTTTCGGGCGGCCAGAAGCAGCGCGTGGGCATCGCCCGGGCGCTGGCGCAGCAGCCCAAGGTGATCCTGGCCGACGAGCCTGTGGCGAGCCTCGACCCGAAGACCTCGCGCAAGGTGCTCAACTATCTGAAGCAGGCCAGCAGCGAGGCGGGCATCACCGTCATCTGCAACCTGCACCAGGTGGACTACGCGCGCGAATTCGCGCAGCGCGTGATCGGTGTCGCGGCCGGTCGTGTCGTGTTCGAAGGCCGGCCCGACGAGCTGACCGAAGAGGTGCTGCAGCGCATCTACCCGGGTGGTCTCGAGGACGGTCCCATCGAGCCGCCCGCACCCGCCGCATCGCCTGCAGCCGCTCCCGTGGCCGCGGTGCGCCCCGCCCAGCAACTCGCCCTGGAGCAATCATGATCGCCATCGGACGCTACAACCTGCTGGTCGCCAAGAGCGGCGGCAACCCGGGCTGGTGGAAGTACGCCCTTGCCGGACTGGCCCTGCTGTCCGTGATGTGGTGGGCCGCCATCGGCAGCCAGGTCAGCTTCAGCGAACTGGCCAAGGGCATGCCGTGGATCGCCGACTTCCTCGGCCGCATGCTGCCGCCCAACTGGGAGTTCATGCAGCGGCTGGTGAAGCCGGCCATCGAGACGGTGCAGATCGCGCTCTGGGGCACGCTGCTGTCGGTGATTCTTGCGGTGCCGCTGTGCTTCTTCGCGGCGCGGAACATCTCGCCGAACATCGCGGTGTTCCATGCGATGCGGCAGGTGCTGAACATCACGCGCGGCATCAACGAGATCATCCTCGCGCTGATCTTCGTGGCGGCCGTGGGCCTCGGGCCGTTCCCCGGCGTGCTGGCCCTGGCGCTGCATGGCGCGGGCATGCTCGGCAAGTTCTTCGCGGAGTCGATCGAGGAGATCGACCAGGGTCCGCTCGAGGCATTGCGTGCCACCGGGGCAGGGCCCATACAGACCATCATCTTCGGCGTCATCCCGCAGGTCGTGACCGCGTGGATCGGCGTCATCGTCTACCGCTTCGAGACCAACCTGCGCCAGGCCACGGTGCTGGGCATGGTGGGCGCGGGCGGCATCGGCTTCGAACTGGTGGGGAGCATGAAGCTGTTCCAGTACCAGGACACCGCAACCTGCATCCTGGTGATCGTCGTCATGGTGATGACCGCCGACTACCTGTCGACCAAGTTGCGCGCATGGATTCAACAAGGAGCGCATCAATGACGGACAAGCCGACCCTCCCGGGCATCTCGGTGAACGGCCGCAGCTACAAGTCGCCCTCGCAGCCCGTCGTCGTGGTGTGCGTGGACGGCTGCGAGCCCGACTACATCACGCAGGCGATCCAGGCCGGTGTCGCGCCCTTCATGAAGAAGATGCTGGCCGCGGGCAGTTCGCTGGTGGGCGACTGCGTGGTGCCCAGCTTCACGAACCCGAACAACCTCTCGATCGTGACCGGCGCGCCGCCCTCGGTGCATGGCATCTGCGGCAACTACTTCCTCGATACCGCGCAGGGCAAGGAAGTGATGATGAACGACCCGGCCTACCTGCGCGCCGAGACGCTGCTGGCGGTGTTCTCCAAGGCCGGCGCGAAGGTCGCGGTGGTGACGGCCAAGGACAAGCTGCGCACGCTGCTGGGCCACCGCATGGAAGGCATCTGCTTCTCGGCCGAGAAGGCCGACCAGGCGACGCGCGCCAACGGCGGCATCGACGACGTGCTGGCGCTGGTCGGCAAACCCGTGCCCTCGGTCTACAGCGCGGATCTGAGCGAGTTCGTGTTCGCGGCCGGCGTGAAGCTGATGGAGACGCAGCGGCCCGACCTCATGTACCTCTCGACCACCGACTATGTGCAGCACAAGTGCGCGCCCGGCACGGCCGGCGCCAATGACTTCTACGCCATGATGGACGGCTACCTCGCGCAGCTCGATGCGCTGGGCGCCACCATCGCGCTCACCGCCGACCACGGCATGAGCCCGAAGACCGATGCGGCCGGCAATCCGCGCATCGTGTTCCTTCAGGAGGTGCTCGATGCGCGCCTCGGCACCGGACGCGGCCGGGTGATCCTGCCGATCACCGATCCGTATGTGGTGCACCACGGCGCGCTCGGCTCGTTCGCGACCGTCTACCTTGAAGCGGGTGTGGATGTGCCCGCGCTGGTCGAGGCGCTGAGGGCCACCGACGGTATCGAGCAGGTGCTCACGCGCGACGAAGCGGCGCAGCGCTTCGAACTGCCGCCGGACCGCATCGGCGATCTCGTGGTGGTGTCGGACCACCTCGCCGTGATCGGCACGCGCGCCTCGGAGCACGACCTGAGCGGCCTCACGGTGCCGCTGCGCTCGCACGGCGGGCTGTCCGAACAGAAGGTGCCGTTGCTGTTCAACCGGCGACTGCAGGGTGTCGATCCGAAGCGGCGACTGCGCAACTTCGACATCTTCGACCTGGCCCTGAACCACGCGATCCCGGCGACACCCGCCGCCACCTGACGAGACATCCATGAGCGCCAACTACCACAACCCCGTACAGAGCGTGTACGGGGCAGGGGCCCTGTCGTCCCTGCCGAAACTGCTCGACGGCCGCCGCGCCGCATTGGTGACCTTTCCGGAGGCCCGTGCCATCGGCCTGCTGGGCCGGCTGGAATCGGTGCTGCAGGGCGCATTGGCCTGCACCATCGACCAGACGCGGCCCAACCCGGATGTCGCCGAACTGGCCGGCCTCTACGAGTGGTTCTGGCGAGACCATGCGGATGTGGAGGTGCTCATCGCGGTCGGCGGCGGCAGCGCCATCGACACCGCGAAGGCGCTCATGGTCGCGAACGATGCGGCGAGTTTTTCCGATCTCGTGGCAGGCCTTGCCGGCGAGCGGCCTTTCGTTCCCACGCGCAGCAAGATGCTGATCGCCGTGCCCACCACCGCCGGCACCGGCAGCGAGGTCACGCCCTGGGCCACGGTGTGGGACCGCGAGCGGCAGAAGAAGTATTCGCTGCACCTGCCCGAGACCTGGCCGCGCTATGCGGTGGTCGACCCGGAGCTGATGCTGTCGCTGCCCGCGGCCGTCACGCTGCAGAGCGGGCTCGATGCGCTGTCGCATGCGCTCGAAGCCATCTGGAACGTGAATGCGAATCCGCTGTCCGACACCTTCGCCGTCTCGGCCGTGCGCGACACGCTCGAGGTGCTGCCGCAGCTGATGGGACAGCTCGACAACGTCGAACTGCGGGGGCGCATGGCGCTCGCGGCGCTCAAGGCCGGCATGGCGTTCTCCAACACCAAGACGGCGCTCGCGCACTCCATCTCCTACGAGATGACGCTGCGCTACGGCCTGCCGCATGGCATCGCCTGCTCATTCCTGCTGCCGATGGTGCTGGAGCGCGCCATCGGCCGGCGCGCCGACCGCGACGCGGTGCTGCACGAAGCGCTCGGCATGCCGCTCGCAGAGGCACCGCAGCAGCTGGCGGCCTTCATCGAATCGCTGGGCGTGAAGACCCGCTTCGCCGACTACGGCGTGGGCGACGACGAAGCCCGGGAGATGCTGCTGCATGCGCAGGGCGGGGCGCGCGGCAAGAATTTCATCGGCAACGACTTCGCGGAGAACCAGGCATGACCACACTTGCCACACCCCATCCACCTCATCGTGACAGCGCGGCCTTTCGCGCCGAGTCCCTGCGCATCGGCGGCGAGCGCGTGCGGCGCGAGCGCACACTCGATGTGTTCAACCCGTACACCAACGAGCGCGTGGGCACCGTGCCGCTCGCTTCGGTGGACGATGTGCGCGAGGCCTTCCGCATCGGCCATGCGTACCACTCGACCCTGTCGCGCTACGAGCGCGCGAGCATCCTGCAGCGGGCCTGCGCACTGCTGCGTGCACGCGCCGAAGAAGGGGCCGCGATCATCACGATGGAGTCGGGCCTGTGCAAGAAGGACGCGCTATATGAGATCGGCCGTGTCGCCGAGGTGCTGACCTTCGGCGCGACCGAGGCGCTGCGCGACGACGGGCAGGTCTTCTCGTGCGACCTCACGGCCCACGGCAAGAAGCGCAAGGTCATCACGCTGCGCGAGCCGCTCCTGGGCGTGATCTCCGCGATCACGCCGTTCAACCACCCGATGAATCAGGTGGCGCACAAGGTGGTGCCGAGCATCGCGACCAACAACCGCATGGTGCTCAAGCCCTCGGAGAAAGTGCCGCTCTCGGCCTTCTACCTGGCCGACATCCTCTACGAAGCAGGCTTGCCGCCCGAGATGTTCCAGGTGGTGACGGGCGACCCGCGCGAGATCGCCGACGAGTTGATCACGAATGCGCAGGTGGACCTCGTCACCTTCACCGGCGGCGTGGCCATCGGCAAGTACATCGCCGCCAAGGCAGGCTACCGGCGCATCGTGCTGGAATTGGGCGGCAACGATCCGCTGATCGTGATGGAGGACGCCGACCTCGACCGCGCCTCCGACCTCGCGGTGCAGGGCTCGTACAAGAATTCGGGCCAACGCTGTACGGCAGTCAAGCGCATGCTGGTGCACAAGGATGTGGCGAGCGAGTTCACCGAGCGCGTGGTCGAGAAGACCAGGCGCTGGAAATACGGCGACCCCGCGGATGCGAGCAACGACATGGGCACGGTGATCGACGAAACCGCGGCGCGTCGGTTCGAGCTGCTGGTGGACGAGGCCGTGGCATTGGGCGCGCGGCTGCTCGTGGGCAATCGGCGCGAAGGCGCGCTCTATTCGCCCACCGTGCTCGACAAAGTGCGTCCCGAGATGACGGTGGTGCGCGAGGAAACCTTCGGCCCCGTCTCGCCAATCATCCGCTTCGGCAGCATCGACGAGGCGATCGCCATCTCGAACGGAACGGCCTACGGCCTCTCGTCGGGCATCTGCACCGACCGCATGGACTACGCGACCCGCTTCGCCAACGAGCTGAAGGTGGGCACGGTGAACGTGTGGGAGGTGCCGGGCTACCGCATCGAGCTCACGCCCTTCGGCGGCATCAAGGACTCGGGGCTGGGCTACAAGGAAGGGGTGCAGGAAGCGATCAAGTCGTTCACCAACGGCAAGACGTTCACGATGCCCTGGGGCTGATCGGTCGCAGTGCTTACGATGCGGGGATGACGCAGATCATTCCCGAGATACCGCGCATCGGGTGCGCGGGCTGGAGCCTGCCGCGCGACCTGTGGCCGGCGTTTCCCGCCGAGGGCTCGCACCTCGAGCGTTACGCGCAGCGCTTCGATGCGGTCGAGATCGATACCTCGTTCTACCGGCCGCACCGGCGCGAGACCTACGAGCGGTGGGCCGCTTCGACACCCGGCGGATTCCGTTTCGCGGTCAAGCTGCCGAAGACCGTCACGCACGAGCAGCGGCTTGCCGGTGCGATGCCGGCTTTCGATGAATTCCTTGCGCAGGTGACAGGGCTGGGCGACAGGCTCGGCTGCCTTGTCGTGCAACTGCCGCCGAGCCTCGCTTTCGACGCGCCTGTGGTCCGGCGCTTTCTCGCCGATGTGCGGAAGAGGCACGCCGGCCCTGTGGCACTGGAGCCGAGGCATCGCAGTTGGTTCCTGCCCGCGGCCGAATCGCTGCTGTCGCGCTTTCAGGTCGGGCGCGTGCTGGCCGATCCGGTGCTGTTCGAGGAGGCTGCGGCGCCCGGCGGGTGGCCCGGTCTCGTTTATCTGCGGCTGCATGGATCGCCGCGCCGCTACTGGTCGGCCTACGACGATGCGCTGCTCGAGCGGCTCGCATCGCGTCTGCGGCTCGCGCGCGAGGAGGGCGCCGCGTGCTGGTGCATCTTCGACAACACGGCAGGCGGCGAGGCGGTCGGCAATGCGATGACCCTGGCGCGGCTGCTTCAGAATCGCTGATTCATTCGAGGAGACAACACCATGAACTTCAACAGACTCTGTGCCGGCGTTGCGCTGGCTGCCGCCGCGGGGCTCGCCGTGGCGCAAGGTTTCCCCACCGCCAAGCCGATCCGCCTGATCGTCGGCTACCCGCCGGGCGGCGGCATCGACTTCGCGGCGCGCACGGTGCAGGTGCCGCTGCAGGAGGCGCTCAAGCAGCAGCTGGTGGTCGATTACAAGCCTGGCGCGAGCGGGATGATCGCGGCCACCGAGCTCACGCGCCAGCCGGCTGACGGCTACACGCTGCTACTGGCCAACACCGGTCCCTTTGCCATTGCGCCGTACCTGCAGAGCAAGCCGCCGTACGACCCCATCAAGCAGTTCACGTACATCGGGCAGATCAGCCAGGGCAGCTACATCGCGGTGGCGCGGCCTGACCATCCGGCCAAGAACCTCAAGGAGTTCGTCGTCTGGGCCAAGGGGCAGCCGGGCAAGGTCAATTTCGCCTCGGGCGGCAACGGCACCTCGACGCATTTGAATGGCGAGCTGATGAACCAGGTGACGGGCCTGGACATGACCCACGTGCCCTACAAGGGCAGCGCACCCGCGGTGCAGGATCTGCTGGGCGGGCAGACGCAGATCCTCATCGACGCGGGCAGCGTGCTGCTGCCGCAGGTGAAGGGCGGCAAGCTCAAGGCGCTGGCGGTGACCGGGCCGGTGCGCGATCCGCAGCTGCCCGACGTGCCGACGGTGAAGGAGCTGGGCCTGGCGGGCATGGAGTCGGTGGGCTTCCAGGGGTTGGTGGGGCCGGCCAACATGCCCAAGGACGTGGTCGACCGGCTCTCCAACGAGTTGGCCCGTGCGCTGGCGCAGCCGGCGATCAAGGCCAAGTTCGCGACTGCGGGAGCAGAGGTGCATTCGCTCGGCCCGGTCGAGTTCGCGGCCTTCGTCAAGGCGGACAATGAGAAGTGGTCCAGGCTCATCCGCGAGCGCAAGCTGCAACTCGACTGACCCCTTTCTCATGACAGACATGCATTTCA
This sequence comes from Variovorax sp. RKNM96, assembly GCF_017161115.1. Lineage (GTDB taxonomy): Bacteria > Pseudomonadota > Gammaproteobacteria > Burkholderiales > Burkholderiaceae_C > Variovorax. The sequence continues at coordinate 2,353,822 of NZ_CP046508.1, forward strand.
AGTTCAAGCCGTCGTGGCTTCTCGCCGTTGCCGCGCTCTGTGCTGCCGGCGCGCAGGCCCAAACCGTTCCGAAGACCATCCGCCTCATCGTGGCCTACCCCGCCGGCGGCGTGAGCGACGTGGTCGCGCGTGCGCTCGGCGACAGGCTCGCCGCGCAGCTGGGCACCACGGTGATCGTCGACAACCGCGCCGGTGCGAGCGGCGCTATCGGCATGGATGCGGTGGCCAAGGCCGCGCCCGACGGCGCGACGCTCGGCTTCTCGGCCATCAGCCCGCTGGTGCTGAGCCCGCACCTGGGCAAGCTGCCCTTCGATCCGCTCAAGGACATCGCGCCGGTCGCGAGCGTCATGTATTCGCCGGTGCTGCTGATCGCCACGCCCGCCAGCAAGGCCAAGGATTTCCGCGCGCTCATTGCCGATGCCAAGGCGCAGCCCGGCGCGGTGCGTTGGGCCACCTCGGGGCCGGCGTCGCTCGGGCACATCGTGCTGGAGCAGGTGAGGGCGACGACGGGTGTCGACATCACGCACGTGCCCTACAAGGGCGGCGGCCAGCAGCTCAACGATGCGCTGGGCGGGCAGTTCGAGATCCTGTCGACCAACGCGAGCCCGACGCTCACCTCGCACATCCAGTCGGGCAAGCTGCGGCCGCTGGCCGTGGGCGCGCCGGCGCGGCTCGAGAGCCTGCCGCAGGTGCCCACGCTGGGCGAGCTGGGCTACAACGCGGCGAACATCAATTCGCTGTTCGGCGTGTTCGCACCGGCCGCCACGCCGCCCGCGTTGATCGCGAAATACAACGCCGAGATCAACAAGGCCCTGGCCAGCCCCGAGCTGCGCGCCAAGCTCACTGCCACCGACAACGTGCCGACCGGCGGCACGGCCGCGGCCTTCGCCAAGGAGATCGCCTCGGAGTTCGAGAGCAACGGGCGCATCGTGAAGGCCGCGAACATCAAGGCGGATTGACGAATGACCCTGCGGCTTGCGGTTGGAATTTCCCTACCTTATAGTAGGTAGATGAACAACGCCGCCGCCGCCGCCGCCGCCGCCTCCGCCTCCGCCGCACTTGCTGCCGGCAGCACCCGAGACCAGATCCTCGGCGTGGCGCGCGGCCTCATCGAGACCCGCTCGTACCTGGGCTTCAGCTTCCAGGACGTGGCCAATGCGGTCGGCATTCGCAAGGCAAGCCTGTACCACCATTTTCCGACCAAGGAAGCGCTGGGCGTCGCGGTGATCCGGCAGGCCACCCAGTACTTCAAGGACTGGGATGCGGCCCGCGAGCGAAAGCCCGAGGACGCCCTCGACTCGTATTTCCGCATGTACCGCAACACACTCAAGGCCGGCTCGGGCATGTGCCCCGCAGGGTCGTTGGCGCCGGGGTGGGATTGCATCAACGAAGAGCTGCGCCAGGCGGTGCAGGAGCTGCGCCACACGCAGGTGCTGTGGCTTACCGGCGTGCTGGGCGCGCTGGCGCCGGCAGGGGCGCGGAAGAAAGGCGCCTCCCCGGTCGCTGCGCAGGCCAGCTATGTGTTCTCGGTGTGCCAGGGCGCGCTGCTCGCATCGCGCATGACGGGGCGTGTCGAAGACTTCGACGAAGCCATCGCGCAACTCAGGAGTTCATTGCCCGGCTGATGGCCGGGCGGCATCGCAGGCACGCCAGGGCGTGCTTATTTTTTAATCTCATAGCCTACCGATTGGATGGTAGTTTTAACGCAAGGAGCATCCATGAAAGCCGTCATTTCCGCCTACGCCCGCTCGCCCTTCCACTTCGCGAAGAAGGGCGCGCTCGCCGAGGTGCGCCCCGATACGCTGGCCGCCGGTGTGGTCAAGGGTCTGCTGCAGCGCACCGACCTCGACCCCGCGCTACTCGAAGACATCGTTCTCGGCTGCGCCTACCCCGAGGCCTCGCAGGGCAACAACGTGGCGCGCATCGTCGGCCTGCTGGCCGGGTTGCCGCACGAGGTGGGCGGCATGACGGTGAACCGCTTCTGCGGCTCGTCGATGCAGGCCGTGCACATCGCCGCGGCGCAGATCGAGGCGGGCATGGGCGAGGCCTTCTTGTGCGTCGGCGTGGAGTCGATGACGATGGTGCCGCAGGGCGGCTTCAACTTCTCGCCCAGCCCCGAGCTGCTGGCCAATACCGACGCCTACATCTCGATGGGTGAGACCGCCGAGAACGTCGCGCAGCGCTGGAACGTGAGCCGCGCCGACCAGGAGGCGTTCGCGGTGGAATCGCATCGCAAGGCTGCCGCCGCGCGCGCCGAAGGCCGGCTCGCAGGAGAGATCGTGCCGGTGCGCCTGGCCTCGGGCGACGTGGTCGATGCCGATGGCTGCATCCGCCCGGCGACCTCCACCGAAGCACTGGCGAACCTCAAGCCCGCGTTCCGCCCCGATGGCGTGGTGACGGCCGGCACCTCGTCGCCGCTCACCGACGGCGCGGCCGTCGTGCTCGTGACCAGCGACGCCTTTGCCGCCAAGCACGGCCTGCAGATGCTCGCGCGCATCAAGTCGTTCGCGACCGTGGGCGTGGACCCAGCCATCATGGGCATCGGCCCGATCCCTGCGACCCGCAAGGCACTCGCACGCGCGGGGCTGACCGCGGCAGACCTCGACGTGATCGAGATCAACGAAGCCTTCTCGTCGCAGGCGCTCGCGTGCATCCGCGACCTGGGCCTCGACCCGGCAAAGATCAACCTCGACGGCGGCGGCCTCTCCATCGGCCATCCGCTGGGCGCGACCGGTGCGCGCATCACGGGCAAGGCGGCGTCGCTGCTGGTGCGCGAGAAGGGCCGCTACGCGCTGGCCACGCAGTGCATCGGCGGCGGGCAGGGCATCGCGACCATCCTCGAACGCGTCTGACGGAAAGTTGAGAATGTGCGAAGGCACGACAAGGAGACCTCATGGCCGCACCCACTGACACCGGCGCCAGGCGCGCGCTGTACCTCGAAGACCTCTCGGTCGGCGATCGTTTCCAGAGCGGCGAACACGCGCTCGACGTGGCGCAGATCAAGGCCTTCGCGCTGCAGTTCGATCCGCAGCCCTTTCACACGGATGAAGAGGCCGCGAAGAACACCTTCTTCGGCGGCCTCGCGGCGAGCGGCTGGCATACCGCGGCGCTCACGATGAAGCTGCTGGTGGAAAGCGGTGTGCCGCTGGCCGACGGGATCATCGGTTCGGGCGGCGAGCTGCAGTGGCCCAAGCCGACGCGGCCCGGCGACGTGCTGCATGTGCTGAGCGAGGTGGTCGACATCACGCCCTCGCGCTCCAAGCCCGGCCGCGCGATGGTGACGATGCGCTGCCAGACGCGCAACCAGCGTGGCGAGGTGGTTCAGTACTTCACGCCGAAGCTGGTGGTGCACAGCCGGCCTGTGTCGGGCTGAGCTCTCGGGCTCAGACGACGCGCAGGCCCAGCTCTTCGACCAGCGATGCGGCCTGCCGGTGCGAGATGGTCGCGCCCTTGAACTGCGCGGCGTTGGCAAGGCGCAGGCCGCCCAGGTCGGCATCGCGCAGGTCCGCGCCTTCGAAGCGCGCGAGCTTCAGGTGCGCATTGCGCAGGCTCCCGCCCTCGAACACCGCCTCGCGGAAATCGCAGCCCGACAGGTCGGCTTCGGAGAAGTCCAGTTGCGCGAGCGTCTGCTTGCGGAAAGACAAGCTGCGCAGATGGGCATCGACCAGCAGCGAATCCTTGAAGACGATGCCCAGTGCCGAGACTTCGGCGAAGTGCGCGCCCGTGAGCTTCACGCCCGTGAAGAGCGCGGAAGCGAGCTTGGCGCGCGTCCATTGGGTGTTGTTCAGATCGCAGTCCTGGAAGCGCGCATTCGTGAGGTCTGCGAGACCGAAGTCGGCTTGCCGCGCCCTGCATCCAGTCCAGCGCGTTTCCGACAGCAGGGCACGCTCGAAAGATGCTTCGGCGAACTGGCACAGCGTGAACTGCGCGCCGCGCAGGTCGAGCCGGGAAAGGTCTGCTTCGTCGAAGTCGCAGCGCTCGAAATGCAGGGGCGCTTCGCGGTCTTGCAGGCAGGCGAGCAGGTCGGCGCGGGACCAGGTCTGGTCGGAAATCACGGAGGCGGTGGTCACGTTCATGTGTAGTTGCCGCCGGTCAAGGCACGCAGCTCTTCGGCGGTGAAGCCGGCGCGTTCGCGGGCTTCGAGATTGAATGGCGGCCTGATCCGTGGCGCGTCGTAGCGCGCCACGAGCGCCGGGTAGTTCGCTTCGGCATCGAGGCCCGCGCGCTCGCAGAGCCAGCGGTACCAGTGGTTGCCGATGGCGACGTGGCCCACCTCGTCGCGCAGGATGATGTCCAGGATCTCCACCGCGCGCAGTGCATCGGGCGTGTTGACGCGCTTCAACTTCGCCTGGATCAGCGGCGTGGCGTCGAGCCCGCGCGCCTCGAGCGTGCGCGGCACCAGCGCCATGCGGGCGAGCACGTCGTCCTTCGTTTTCTCGCACATGTTCCAGAGGCCATCGTGGCCGGGGAAGTCGCCGTAGCGGTAGCCCATGTCCTGCAGGTGCGCATGCAGCAGCGTGAAGTGCAAAGCCTCTTCGTCGGCCACGCGCAGCCAGTCGCGGTAGTAGGCCTCGGGCATGCCGTCGTAGCGCCAGACCGCATCGAGCGCGAGGTTGATCGCGTTGAACTCGATGTGGCAGATCGAATGGATCAGCGACGCGCGGCCTTCGGGCGTGAAGGGCGAGCGCTTCTGCACCGCGGTGGCGGACACGCGCTCGGGCTTCTCGGGGCGGCCCGGAACGCCCACATCATCGCCTTCGGTGCGGATCGGGTCGGTTGCTATGGAATCGGTAGCGGCCAGCGCCGCCGTGGCGCGCGTTGCGGCCACCTTCTGTTCAGGATCGGTCAGTCGCAGCGCGGCCAGCGCGCTCAATCGGGGGTGCATCCCTACAATTCTAGTTTTTGCCCCCGGAGACCCCACGATGGCCCTCTATGAACTCGACGGCGTTGCGCCGCAACTCGCCCCCGGCGCCTGGGTCGCCGACAGCGCGGAGGTGATCGGCAACGTGAAGCTCGGCGAGAACGCAAGCATCTGGTTCGGCGCCGTGCTGCGCGGGGACAACGAGACCATGACCATCGGCCGCAACAGCAATGTGCAGGACATGTCGATGCTGCATTCCGATCCCGGCAGCCCACTCACCGTGGGCGAGAACGTCACCATCGGCCACCAGGTCATGCTGCATGGCTGCACCATCGGCGACAACTCGCTCATCGGCATCCAGGCGGTGGTCTTGAATAACGCGAAGATCGGCCGCAATTCGATCGTTGGCGCCGGCAGCGTGGTGACCGAGGGCAAGGAGTTTCCCGACAATTCCCTGATCTTCGGCTCGCCCGCCAAGGTGATGCGCACGATCAGCGACGAAGACGCTGCCCGGCTGCGTCACGGTTCCGACCATTACGTCGAAAACGCCGTTCGCTACGCGAAGGGCCTCAAGAAAATCGCCTGACCCCGCGCAGGCCCAACAGAAAGAAGAATCCGTTTTGAGCGAGCTGCACAAATTCCTGTTCGATGGCCTGCCGGTGCGCGGCATGATCGTGCGCCTGACCGATGCGTGGCAGGAGATCCTTGCGCGGCGCGCCTCCAACACCGCCACCGGCGCCTACCCGCCGCCCGTGGCCGAGCTGCTCGGCGAGATGACCGCCGCGGCCACGCTGATGCAGGCCAACATCAAGTTCAACGGCGCGCTGATCCTGCAGATCTTCGGCGACGGTCCGGTCAAGGTGGCCGTGGCCGAGGCCAAGCCCGACCTCAGCTTGCGCGCCACCGCCAAGGTGATCGGCGACCTGCCGGCCGATGCGCGCCTGCCCGACATGGTCAACGTGAGCAACAAGGGCCGCTGCGCGATCACGCTCGACCCGAAGGACAAGCTCCCGGGTGCCACGCCGTACCAGGGCGTCGTGCCGCTCTTCGGCGACGAAGGCGAGAAGCTCGGCAAGTTGAGCGACGTGCTGCAGCACTACATGCTGCAGAGCGAGCAGCTCGACACCACGCTGGTGCTCGCGGCCGACGACAAGGTGGCGGCGGGCCTCCTGATCCAGCGCCTGCCGGTGAAGGGCGAGGGCAACCTCGAAGGCACCTCGGACAAGGACCGCGACCAGGCCAACGAAGACCAGATCGGCCGAAACGAGGACTACAACCGCATCTCGATCCTGGCCTCGAGCCTGACGCGCGACGAGTTGCTCACGCTCGACATCGAGACCATCCTTCGGCGCCTCTTCTGGGAAGAGAAGCTGCTGCGCTTCGAGCCGCAGGCTGGTCTCCTGGGCCCGCATTTCGCATGCACCTGCGGCCGCGAGCGCGTGGCGCAGATGATCCGCGGGCTCGGCGTCGAAGAGGCCGAGGAAATCCTCGCCGAGCGCGGCGACATCGAGGTGGGCTGCGACTTCTGCGGCAAGCAGTACCGCTTCGACGCGATCGATGCGGCGCAGATCTTCAGGCCGCCGACGGACCAGATTCCGGGCAGTCCGATCGTTCAGTAAGTCGCACTGATGTCAGCGGAGGTGCGCAAGACGCCACCGCCGATGGCTATGTCGTTGCGTGCCGATTCGAGTCCGGCTTGGCAGCACTTCCAGCGAGCGACCCGCCATGCCGGGTCGCTCACGCCGGTCCGCGTGAGACTACTTAATGGGCGACTTCCTGCACGTCGTGGAGTCAATGCCAAAAGAAACCTGCCGAGCGCGAGACGCCTTGACGGACTGAACAGTAGCCCCAGGAGTGCGAGGGGGAAAGTCGCTTGAGCTACCTGTGGAACGGTAGCAGTCGAGCCACAGTCGATCACGTCGATACAACTTAAAGACTCACCGATTGATTCGACGGCGTGACATTTATTGCGCATGCCGTGTGAATCTCTGCGCGTTGAATCTTGTTGACATTTGCTATGCGGAGGTCCTCGGAAAAATTCGGATCCATTGATGCCAGTGTCAGTGGGCCAGCATGTTGCGCCTGCGCCGCGCTTGGCTGTCACGTTGCGCGATCCCAGGGAAAAAAAGAAACATGAACAAGTCGCTTTATAGAGTCGTCTTCAACCGTGCGCGCGGTATTCGCATGGTGGTGCAAGAAACAGCGGCAAGCGACGGCAAGGGGACCAATAAGGCAACGGATGGATCGGCAGCAACAGCACCAGCGAAGGTGGCGGCTGCCGTGGTGTTATTCGGCGCGCTGGTGGCGTTACCCGGACAGGCCCAGATCGTGGGTGCCCCCAACGTTCCCGGCAACCTGCGTCCCACCGTGCTGGTGGCACCCAACGGCGTGCCGCTCATCAACATTCAGACGCCTTCGGCAGCGGGTGTTTCGCGCAACGTCTTCAACCAGTTGAACGTCGGACCCAACGGCGCGATCTTCAACAACAGCCGCACGAATGCGCAGACGCAGTTAGGCAGCATCGAGCAGTAAAAAATATTACTATGACACAAATACGAAAAAATTTTACGAAGAAAATACCACTATTGTTGCCCCTAGAAAGATTCAAAAGCTTCTTGAGAATTCCACATTTGAGCGAGGCATCAAGAAAGCCATGGATGTTCTTGGCATCAAATATGATTAGAGATCATGAAAATATTTACAAGCAAACTAATGGAAGGGTATTTTTTCGAAAATCGCCCTCGCCCTTTGATCCCAGATAAATTGGAGAGAACTTTTTTGAGTCTTCCTTTTTTCGAGCTGCAGGGCTGCGTATTTTTCGATTATCTAGTAAAACCAGAATCGAGAGGGAAGTTTAATTTTCATCGATATGGCAACAGATCAAGATGCGAAGCATCCGTAAATGGATTCCATTTGCAGGATTTTTGCGACAAGAAAAAATCTACAATCCCTATTGGCTTTTTATTTTTTGAGGAGTTCGTGAAAATTTGGAGGCGAAGATCTGATGAAAATGTTGTGATTTATTTTGGAATAACTCCTCCCGAAGAAGAGTTTGGCCCCGATGTGACCTTCACGTTTCACAAGAAGCGTGAAAATGAAACATGGATGAACCTGGAAAGCATTGAGAAATTGGACACTGCCTTTATGGTTGTTGAGATTTGATTAATTGATCTGATTTTAAATAAAATCCTCAAGAGGAATCGAGGGGGGAATTTGCTTTGAAATTTGAAATGAAATAAATAATAAAGGGGAGTCTGATTTGAAACGCAAACTGCTGGTGACTGCTATGGCAGCCAGCCCACTTCTGGCCTTTGCCCAGCAATCCTCAACAACGCCGCAGCCCTTCGTCGAGCAGCAACGCCAGCAGGAGCGTGAACGCGCCTTGCGCGAGCTGAACGAACGCGCTGCCGACCAACGCCCGCAGGCGGCCCCGCCAGCGCCCGCCCAACGCATCCCCGAATCCGAGTCCCCGTGCTTTCGCATCGACCGTGTGCTGTTGGTCGGCGAGCAGGCCGACGCTTTCCAATGGGTCGTTGCCGATCTTTCAGGACCCGAGGGCAATGACTCGCCCATCGGCCGATGTCTCGGCACAGCCGGTGTTAACGTGGTCCTCGCACGAGCCCAGCAAGCCGCCATTGCCCGCGGCTACGTTACGACCCGCGTGCTGGCCGCACCGCAGGATCTGTCTACCGGCACCCTGACCCTGTCGCTCGTGCCCGGCCGTATCGCAGCTATTCGGACAACGTCCGATTCTTCGTCCACGTTGCTCGACAGCTCCGCCTTGCTGGCCACGGCCATTCCGGCACGCCCCGGCGATCTGCTGAATCTGCGCGACATAGAGCAAGGCTTGGAGAATCTCAAGCGCGCCCCCACCGCCGAAGCCGACATCCAGATCGAACCATCGACAGCGCCGAACGCTAGGCCGGGCGACAGTGATCTTGTCGTCAAGTACGTGCAGTCCAAGAAATGGCGCGTCAATCTGAGCCTGGACGACAGCGGCACCAAGGCCACGGGTCGCAACCAGGCCGGTGTCACCGTCTCGCTCGACAACCCACTGGGCCTGAACGATCTGTTCTACCTCAGCGCCAACCACAGCATCAACAGCCACTTCCTTTCGGAGCCGAGCTACGGCACCGAAGGTCAGGTCGCCCACTATTCCTTGCCCTTCGGCTACTGGATGCTCGGCTTCACGGCGACGAACAGCCAGTACCACCAGAGCGTTGCTGGCCTGAACGGCGACATCGTCTATGCCGGCAAGACCAACAATGCCGAGGTCAAGCTCTCACGCCTGGTCTACCGCGACCAGAGCCGCAAGACGACGGTGGCGATCAAGGGCTTCCGCCGCGAGTCGCGCAGCTTCATCGAAGACCAGGAGATTGAGGTACAGCACCGCGTGGTCGGCGGTTGGGAGCTGAGCCTGGGCCACAAGGAATACATCGGCGAAGCCACGCTCGAAGGCACGCTGGCCTACAAGCGCGGCACTGGCGGCTTCGGCTCGCGCACCGCACCGGAAGAAGAGTTCGGCGAGGGCACTTCGCGCCTGAGACTCTATACGGCCGACATCAGCCTCAACGCGCCGTTCAAGCTCGGCGAGCAGAAGCTGCGCTACTCGGGCCTCATCCGCGCGCAGTGGAACCGCACGCCGCTGACGCCGCAAGACCGCTTCGCCATTGGCGGGCGCTACACGGTGCGCGGCTTCGATGGCGAGACGAACCTCATGGGCGAGCGCGGCTGGCTGCTGCGCAACGATATCGGCTGGGCCATGGGGCAGAGCGGCGCCGAGCTCTATGCGGGCATGGACTACGGACATGTCGGCGGGCGCTCCACCATCGACACGCTTGGCCGTAATCTCGCAGGTGCCGTGGTCGGCGTGCGTGGACAGTGGAGCAAGCTGAGCTACGACTTTTTCGTCGGCGCACCCATCAGCAAGCCCCAGGGCTATCGAACGGCGAAGGGCACGCTTGGGCTCAATCTGAGTGCGACTTTTTGAAGCACTTCGGGGTGCGCGGCTGCTTTCGGCCGCGCGTCGCGTTCGAGCAATTAGCGCATCACCTTCACCATCGCGGCCAAGCGTTCGTTCGCGAAACCTGCTTCCAGCGATCGGTCGAACAACCCCATCAGGAAATCCGGAAAACTCGCATCGAGCCCGGCTTCCCGCGCCTGCTTCACGAAAAGCCGGCCCGAGCCCGCGCAAGTGGCCATCGAGCTCTCGGGCTCGCCGTAGCGGTTGGCGTGGATGGCTTGGCCCTCGGCGCTGATCATTTCGCCGAGCACCGGCGAGATCGCGCCGATCATCTGCGAGAAGGCGTCCACCCCCAGCCCTTCGGCCTCGCAGATGCGCACGCCGTGGAAGAACCCGCTCATCGCGCCGAACATGCACGAGAGCGTGGCCAGATCCCACGCCGCCGCGTTGCCGATGGGTTCGCCCATGTACTGGATGTTTCCGGCAATGGCTTCGAGCATCGGCCGGCAGGCGGTGAGGGCGCGTTCCTCGCCGGAGATGAAGAGCGGCGTATCGGGCCGGCCGATCTGGCCGGGCGTGGCGAGCAGGGCGCCGTCCAGGTAGGCCACACCGCTCAGGGCGGCCCAGTCTTCGCGCGCGTCCTGCGGGGTGCCGGTGCTCAGTTGCACCAGCACCTTGCCGCGCAGCGCATCGGCCACGCCGGGCGCGGCGAGGATCGCGCGCGACGCCGTGTAGTCGGCCACGCAGACCAGCACGACGGGGCTGGCCTGCACTGCGGCGAGCGCGGTCGGCGCGAGCACCGTGCCCTGGTTCAGCAGGGGCGTCGCGCGCTCGGCGGTGCGGTTCCATACCGTCAGCGTGAATTTCGATTGAAGGGCGCGCGCAAGGGCCATGCCCATGGGGCCGAGGCCGATGAGGGAAACGTCTGTCATGTCGTGTGTTCCTTGGGTGTTGATTTCAGTCCGCAGCCGGCGTGAGGTTCTGCCCCAGCCCGCCATCGACGGTGAGCCGCGCCCCGGTCGTGAAGGTGGCCTCGAATGCGAAGAAAAGTACGGCGCGCGCCACCTCGGCGGCGGTGCCGTGTCGGCGCATCGGCGTGATCTGGTCACCGATGCGGATGAACTCCGCGCGCTCTTCGGCCGTCGCGTCGGCGATGCCGAGCGTGGGCGTGTCGATGAAGCCGGGGCTCACCACGTTGACGCGGATGCCGCGCGTCACCAGTTCGGCCGCGAAGCCCGAGGCGAACGAGCGCAACGCGGCCTTGGTGCCGCTGTAGACGCTCATGCTGTGCATGCCGCCCTCGTCGGCGATGGACGAGGTGAAGACGATCGCGCTGCCCGGCGGCATCAGCGGCGCGAGGCGCTGCACGGTGAAGAACGGGCCCTTGGTGTTGATGGCGAAGGCGCGGTCGTAGCCCGCTTCGGTCACCTGCTCGAACGGTTCCAGCGTCGCGATGCCCGCGTTGATGTGCAGCAGGTCGATGTGGCTGAAGCGCTCGTGCACCGTCGCGGCGAGGGTGTCGATGTCGGCGAGCGAGGCTGTGTCAGATGCCAGCACATGCGCGCCCGGGCCGAGCGTACGGCGTGCCGCTTCGAGGTTCTCCGGATTGCGCCCGGTCACCAGCACCTCGGCGCCGCCTTCGAGCAGCGCCTGCGCCGTCGCCAGGCCCATGCCGATGGTGCCGCCGGTGATGACGGCCTTCTTGCCCGCATAGGGTTTGTTCATGATTCGCATGCCTTGAAACGAGTGGAGTTCATGGCTGCGAATGATCGGGATTGCCGGGCGAACGGTCGCGCACATTCGGCCGTGCCCGAGCACAAACGGACGATGGCATGCGGCGCTGTCGCGGCAGATAATCTTCCCGATGAGCTACACCGACCTGGCACTGACGGCCGACAGCTTCGTGATGCCCGTCCCCTCCGGCCTGCGCGTCGACATGCGCCAGACGCCGGCCGGCGTGGTCGGCTACGAGGCATTGCCCGACCACCGCATCAAGCTCCACGCAGGCGCACCGGTGCCGGGCGCCTGCCGGCTGCACAAGTTCCTCTACACGCGCGGTGATCTCGACATCGTGCCGGCCGGCGCGACCGACGTCTGGCACGAGGAGGCGCCCAGCACATCGATCGTGGTGCGCATGGCGCCCTCGCTGCTGCAGCGCACCGCCGACGAGATGGGCCTTCCGGCCGAGCGCGCGCGGCTCGGCGAGCGGCACCAGTTCCGCGATGCGCAGATCGAGCACATCGCCCTCGCGCTCGATGCCGAGCGGCGCGCCGGCTTTCCGAACGGCACGCTTTACACCGACAGCCTGGGCACCGCGCTGGCGGTGCACCTGATCGCCGGGCAGAAGATCGAGACGGCGTCCGTGCAAGGGCTGTCGAGGCTGCAGCTGCGGCGTGTGACGGAATACATCGAGGCGAATCTCGATGGCGATCTGTCGCTGTCTGCGCTGGCGGACATCGCGGGCCTGAGCGCCTCGCACCTGAAGACGCAGTTCAAGCGCTCCACCGGCTTGCCGGTGCATGAGTACGTGGTGCACCGGCGCGTGGACCGCGCGCGCGGCCTGCTGCTACGAAGCGAAATGCCGGCGAGCCTTGTGGCGCTGGAGAGTGGTTTCTCGCACCAGAGCCACATGGCGCGCTGCATGCGCCGCGTGCTTGGCGTGACGCCGGGCGAGGTGCGGCGCGCGGGCTAGTTCTGCCTAGCGGGCTTCGTCGTCGAAGCCGCTGAACTCGATGTCGGGTGCGCTCGTGTTGTGCTTGGAGGGCAGGCTGCGGCCGAAGCGCACCTGCGTGGCGTTCAGCGATTTCACCTCGGGCAGCGGCCTGGCCTGCGATGCGGCATTCGGCGATTCCTGCCAGCGCACTTCGCTCATGTCCGCGTTGTCGGGCGTGACGTACATCGAGCGAAGCACGGCGAAGGGTTGTGCGCTGGCGGTGGGTTTAGACAGCGTCACGTCCAGCGCCGTGCGCTTGCGGCTGATCTCGTCCACGCGTGCCACCGCACTGCCACCGTTCGTGAAGCGCAGATGGATCGCCAGCGGCTTCGTCACCACGCGGATCGACGCGATGTTCACCACCGGCCGCCCGGCCTGCTCGACCGGGCCGAGCAGGAACGACGAGCCGTACACGCCATCGCCGAAGCGCGCTTCGGGCAGCGGCTTCAGGCGCCAGTAGCCGTCGGAGGGGTACAGCACGATCGCCTCGAGCGCCTTGCCGTTCTCCTTCTTGAACACCTGCAGCAGATGAAAGCCGCGATCGCTGCGCGCACCCACCTGCACCGGCACGCGCTGCGGCCGCCAGAAGGTGGGCAGCGTCATGCCGACGACCCGCCACTCGGCGTTGTCCAGCAGCACCACGGTGCGCTGCTTGAAGCGGTGTGCCGGGTCGGTGGGGTGCGCGCCGCCGTCGAAATTGCAGCCCGAGAAGTCGGGCGCGGTGACGTCGTTGCCGATCTTGTCGAGGTAGCCGGGCTGCAGCGCCTCGATGCGCATGTGGCGGATGCCGTCGCCGCGCAGCACCATGGAGACGTTATCTTCCTCGGCGCAGGCGGTGGGGGTGGTGCCGTTCTCGACAGTGGCGGCGACGGGGGCCGCAAGCGCCGGGCCGGCAGAGAGCAGCGCGGCGAGGAAGAGGGGCAGGAGGGAGGCGGTGCGCGGGGCGGGGTGCAGGGGCATCAGGTCTCCGTGAGGAACGGCGGCTTGCTTATTCGCGCCGCCCGATCAGGTCTGTGAAAAGCCGATGTTCGCATTCCGGGTCGGAACACTTCTCGCAAGGCCATGTCCACGCGGCGGGCTTTGCGTCGGCCTTGCCGCGCGCGCGTGCACGGGTTTCGCGGTCTTCGCCGCTGGCGATCGAGTTGATCGCGTTCCATGCGTTGGCCAGGCGCTCGCCGCCGGTGCCGTGCACGACGGTGAACGAGAGCTTCGCGCCGGTCAGCGCGGCGCGCACGAGCGTGTCGGTCGGCTGGCGGGCATGCGGCCCGTCGCGCAGGTGGTCGCCGACCCAGGGGATGTCGAGCGCGGTGAGCAGCGTGATGGCGCAGCGCCGCTGGGCAGCGAGGGCGTCCGCGTAGAGCGAGCGGTCGTCGAAGAGCTGTTCGCTGTAGACCGCGGTCATGAGCGCGGTGGTGTCTGCGATCACCACGCCTGTCGCGGCGGCGGTTTCGATGCGACGGGTCTGTTCGTCGGCGATGGCCTGCTGTTCGTCGGGGCGGGGCGTGCGGCCCTCGCGATCGCACCATTCCCGCAGGTACTCGCCCACCAACGTCGCCGGAATGCCGCGCTCCTGCAGGCGCTGTGCGATGGCGCGCGCCAGCTCGGTCTTGCCCGTGCTCTCGGCACCCAGCACCGCGATGACGCAGCCGGTCGGCAGCATCGGCGTCATGCGCGCTCCGCCTCCGGCAGGCGCCGGCACCATGCCAGGTAGCCGGCCACGCTGAGCACCGCGAACACGGCGTACAGGCCGACGGTGAGCCACAGACCCTTGTGGATGAACAGGCCCACGCTCACGACGTTCACGGCCAGCCAGATGAGCCAGTTCTCGATGAACTTGCGCCCGAGCAGGAACTGGCCGACGAGACTGAGGCCGGTAGCGAACCCGTCCCACCACGGCACGTCGGTGTCGGTGAAGCGGCGAAGAAAGAGGGCGACCGCGGGCCACGCGATGGCGCAGGCCGCAAGGGTGAGCGCGATGCCGCGCGGCGACAGGCGGCTGACGTGCAACGCACTGCCGTCGCTGCGATGGCCGCGCAGCCACTGGAACCAGCCCCACAGCGCAACGAAGGCGAAGAACACCTGCAGCGATGCATCGCCGTAGATGCGCGCCTTGGCGAAGACCGCGACGTAGAGCAGCGAGCTGACGATGGCCAGCGGCCAGCCCCAGTGGATCTCGCGCATGTTGCAGCCGACCATGGCGAGCGCGAGGACGGCGGCCACGAGTTCGAGCCAGCTGACGGGGGAGCCCCAGAGCGCAAAGGCAGGGGCCGAGAGAAGCTCGGGCATCAGCAGGCGGGGAAGTGGAGGGTCAGTGTGCGATCTGTACGAACACTTCGTTCGGCTTGACCATGCCGAGTTCCGCTCTTGCACGTTCTTCGACCATTTCGAGCCCGTCCTTGAGGTCGTTGACCTCCGAGGCCAGCCGCTCGTTGGTGATCGTGGCCTTGGCGTTGGCTTCCTTCTGGTCGGTCAGCTTGGTCTGCAGTTGCTGCACGTCGCGCACGCTCCCGCGCCCGTTCCACAGCTGCCACTGAAGGACGGCCAGCAGGAGCAGCAGGACGATGGGGGGAACGAAGCGCGCGCGCATGAACGTCTGTCTACGCCACCCGCACGCCGAGGCCGCCGCGCTGCCGTTCCGGAGGGAGCGGCGAGGTGCGCGGCCTGGCGAGCCGGGTGGCTGGCATCACTTGAGGTTGTAGAACGCGCCGCGGCCCGGGTAGCTGGCGATGTCGCCGAGGTCTTCTTCGATGCGCAGCAGCTGGTTGTACTTGGCGATGCGGTCCGAACGCGAGAGCGAGCCGGTCTTGATCTGGCCGGCGTTGGTGCCCACGGCGATGTCGGCGATGGTGCTGTCCTCGGTCTCGCCCGAGCGGTGCGAAATCACGGCCGTGTAGCCCGCGCGCTTGGCCATCTCGATGGCGGCGAAGGTTTCGGTCAGCGTGCCGATCTGGTTGATCTTGATCAGGATCGAGTTGGCGATGCCCTTGTCGATGCCTTCTTGCAGGATCTTGGTGTTGGTGACGAACAGGTCGTCGCCCACCAGCTGCACGCGCTTGCCCAGGCGCTCGGTCAGGTGCTTCCAGCCGTCCCAGTCGCCTTCGTGCATGCCGTCTTCGATGCTGATGATCGGGTACTTGTCGACCCAGTTGGCGAGCATGTCGGTCCAGCTCTCGGCCGACAGCGACAGGTTCTCGCCCGACAGCACGTACTTGCCGTCCTTGTAGAACTCGCTGGCTGCGCAATCGAGGCCCAGTGCGATCTGTTCGCCCGCGGTGTAGCCGGCCTTGTCGATCGCTTCCAGAATCAGCTGGATGGCCGCTTCATGGCTCTCGACGCTGGGGGCAAAGCCGCCTTCGTCGCCCACCGCCGTGCTGATGCCGCGGTCGCCCAGAATCTTCTTCAGGGCATGGAACACTTCGGCGCCGTAGCGCACGGCCTCGCGGAAGCTCTTGGCGCCCACGGGGATGATCATGAATTCCTGCAGATCGAGGCTGTTGTTGGCGTGCGCGCCACCGTTGATGACGTTCATCATCGGCACCGGCAGCTGCATGCCGCCCATGCCGCCGAAGTAGCGGTACAGCGGCAGGCCCGACTCTTCGGCCGCGGCGCGGGCCACGGCCATCGACACGGCGAGGGTGGCGTTGGCGCCCAGGCGTGCCTTGTTGTCGGTGCCGTCCAGGTCGATCATCGTGCGATCGAGAAAAGCCTGTTCGCTGGCATCGAGGCCGAGCACGGCTTCGGAGATCTCGGTGTTGATGTTCTCCACCGCCTTCAGCACGCCCTTGCCGAGATAACGGCTCTTGTCGCCGTCGCGCAGCTCGATGGCTTCGCGCGAACCGGTCGATGCGCCCGAGGGCACGGCCGCGCGGCCCATGGTGCCCGACTCGAGCAGCACGTCGCACTCGACGGTGGGGTTGCCTCGGCTGTCGAGAATTTCGCGGCCGACGATGTCAACGATTGCACTCATCTTTTTCTCTTTCTCAAATAAAACGGATCACAGACCTTCGACAACGATCATGCGCATGATCGCGGCGCCCTGGCGCGAGTCGCGCGCCTTGCCGTATTCGGGCGATTCATTGAATTTCTTGGCGGCTTCGACGCTCGGGAACTTGAGGATCACGATGCGCTGCGGAGCCCAGTCGCCCTCGAGCACTTCCACCTTGCCGCCGCGCACGCACACCTCGGCACCGTGTGCCTTCATGGCTTCGGTGGACCACTTCTTGTAGTCCTCATACTGCACCGGGTTGGTGACTTCTACGTTAGCGATGATGTAGGCGCTTGTCATTGCTGAAACACGTCCTCGAGGAAAGCGTTTTTCTTGGTGACCCCGTCGAGCGCCAGCAGCGTCTCGAGCAGGGCCTTCATGTGCTTGAGCGGCACGGCGTTGGGGCCGTCGCTCAGTGCCTTGGCGGGATCGGGGTGCGTCTCCATGAAGAGGCCCGCCACGCCCACGGCGACGGCCGCGCGCGAGAGCACCGGCACCATCTCGCGCTGGCCGCCCGAGGTCGTGCCCTGGCCGCCGGGGAGCTGCACCGAGTGCGTGGCGTCGAACACCACGGGCGCCTTGGTCTCTCGCATGATCGCGAGCGAGCGCATGTCCGAGACGAGGTTGTTGTAGCCGAAGCTCGCCCCGCGTTCGCAGGCCATGAAGCTGTCTTCGTCGAGGCCGGCTTCCTTGGCGGCAGCGCGTGCCTTGTCGATCACGTTCTTCATGTCGTGCGGCGCGAGGAACTGGCCCTTCTTGATGTTCACCGGCTTGCCCGACTGCGCCGCGGCGTAGATGAAGTCGGTCTGGCGGCACAGGAACGCGGGCGTCTGCAGCACGTCGACTACCTTGGCGGCCTCGGTGATGTCTTCGGTGGTGTGCACGTCGGTCAGCACGGGCAGGCCGAGCTCGCGCTTCACCTTGGCCAGAATCTCGAGGCCCTTGTCGCGGCCCGGGCCGCGAAAGCTGGTGCCCGATGAGCGGTTGGCCTTGTCGAAGCTGCTCTTGAAGATGAACGGAATGCCCAGCGCCGAGGTGATTTCCTTCAGCGTGCCGGCGGTGTCCATCTGCAGCTGCTCGGATTCGACCACGCAGGGGCCGGCGATCAGGAAGAAGGGCTGGTTCAGCCCGATGTCGAATCCGCAGAGTTTCATGCCACAGCCTTCAGTGTCTTGGTGCTGCCCGCACCCTGGTCCTTGTGTTCGAGCGCCGCCTTGATGAAGGCGTTGAAGAGCGGGTGGCCGCCCCACGGCGTCGACTTGAACTCGGGGTGGAACTGCACGCCCATGAACCAGGGGTGCACGTCCTGCGGCAGTTCGACGATTTCGGTCAGGTGCTCGCGCTGCGTGAGCGCGGAGATCACGAGGCCGGCCGCGCGCAGTTCGTCCAGGTAGTTGACGTTGGCTTCGTAGCGGTGGCGATGGCGCTCGGTGACCACGTCGCCGTAGATGCTGTGGGCCAGCGTGCCGGGCGAGACGTCGGAGCTCTGCGCGCCCAGGCGCATGGTGCCGCCAAGGTCGGACTTCGCATCGCGCGTCTTCACGGTGCCGTCTGCGTCCTTCCACTCGGTGATCAGCGCGATCACGGGGGTGGGCGTCTCGGGGTCGAACTCGGTGCTGTTTGCGTTCTTGAGGCCCGCCACGTGGCGCGCGTACTCGATGGTGGCCACCTGCATGCCAAGGCAGATGCCGAGGTAAGGCACCTTGCCTTCGCGGGCGAAACGGGCGGCCGCGATCTTGCCTTCGACACCGCGCTGGCCGAAGCCGCCGGGCACCAGGATCGCATCGTATTTCGCGAGGCGCGACACGTCTTGCGCCGTGATCGTTTCGGAGTCGATGTAGTCGATCTTCACGCGGGCATGGTTCTTCATGCCGGCGTGGCGCAGCGCTTCGTTCAGCGACTTGTAGCTGTCCGACAGGTCGACGTACTTGCCGACCATGGCGATCGAGACTTCCTGCTGCGGATGCTCGACTTCGTAGACCAGGTCGTCCCAGCGCTGCAACTTGGCGGGCGGGGTGTTGATGCGCAGCTTGTCGCAGATGAGGCCATCCAGGCCCTGCTCGTGCAGCATGCGGGGCACCTTGTAGATGGTGTCCACGTCCCACATGGAGATGACGCCCCATTCGGGCACGTTGGAGAACAGCGAGATCTTGGCGCGCTCGTCGTCGGGAATCGGGCGGTCGGCGCGGCACAGGAGGGCGTCGGCCTGGATGCCGATGGCGCGCAGTTCCTTGGCGGTGTGCTGCGTGGGCTTGGTCTTGAGTTCGCCGGCGGCGGCGATCCAGGGCACGTAGGAGAGGTGCACGAAGGCCGAGTTGTTCGGGCCCATGCGCAGGCTCATCTGGCGAACGGCTTCCAGGAAGGGCAGCGATTCGATGTCGCCCACGGTGCCGCCGATCTCGACGATGGCCACGTCCACCTCGTGCGCCGTGCCGATGCCGGCGCCGCGCTTGATGTATTCCTGGATCTCGTTGGTGATGTGCGGAATCACCTGCACCGTCTTGCCGAGGTAGTCGCCACGGCGTTCCTTCTCGAGCACGGTCTTGTAGATCTGGCCGGTCGTGAAGTTGTTGGCCTTGCGCATCCGCGTGTTGATGAAGCGCTCGTAGTGGCCGAGGTCGAGGTCGGTTTCTGCACCGTCGTCGGTGACGAACACCTCGCCATGCTGGAAGGGCGACATCGTGCCGGGGTCGACATTGATGTACGGATCGAGCTTGATGAGGGTGACTTGGAGGCCGCGCGATTCGAGGATCGCGGCGAGAGAGGCGGAGGCGATTCCCTTGCCAAGGGAAGATACGACACCACCGGTGACGAAGACAAATTTGGTCATGCCAGTTCCGGATGCGTGAATCCGGGCAGTGGGAAATTGCGATTATAGGTGTGCCCTTTGCGACACCTCTCGCCAAGGGCTTGTTGCCATTTGTTCGATGACCTATGAGCAACAATACGGCCCATGCAAGATCTCGCCGGAAAACACATTGTCCTGGGCCTCACGGGCGGCATCGCCTGCTACAAGTCGGCCGAGTTGTGCCGGCTGTTCGTGAAGGCGGGGGCCACGGTCCAGGTCGTGATGACCGAGGCGGCCGAGCAGTTCATCACCCCGGTGACGATGCAGGCGCTCTCCGGGCGCACCGTCTACACCTCGCAGTGGGATGCCCGCGAGCCCAACAACATGCCGCACATCAACCTGAGCCGCGAGGCCGATGCGATCGTGCTGGCGCCGTGCAGTGCCGATTTCATCGCGCGACTGGTGCAGGGCCGCTCCGACGACCTGCTGAGCCTCATGTGCCTCGCGCGCCCGATGGACCGCATTCCCCTCCTGATCGCCCCGGCCATGAACCGCGAGATGTGGGTCCATCCGGCCACCCAGCGCAACCTGATGCAGGTGTCGGCCGACGGTGCGACCGTGCTGGGCGTGGGCAACGGCTGGCAGGCCTGCGGCGAGACTGGCGACGGGCGCATGCTGGAGCCGGCGCAGATCCTCGAGGACATCACCGCCTTCTTCCAGCCCAAGCTGCTGGCGGGGCAGAAGGTGCTGGTCACCGCCGGCCCGACCTTCGAGGCGCTCGATCCGATTCGCGGCATCACCAACCACTCGTCCGGCAAGATGGGCTTTGCCATCGCACGGGCCGCCCGGGAGGCGGGCGCCGAAGTCACGCTGGTGGCCGGTCCGGTGCATCTGCCCACGCCGCGCGGCGTGACCCGCGTCGATGTGCTGTCCGCGCAGGACATGCTCGAAGCCACCACCCGCGCTGCGCAGAGTGCTAGCATTTTTGTAGCTACCGCCGCCGTCGCCGATTGGCGTCCGGCCACGCACAGCGACCAGAAGATCAAGAAGGACGGCAGCGGCAAGACGCCGGTGCTCAACTTCGTCGAGAACGCCGACATCCTGCTCACCGTCGCCAAGAGCGAGCGGGCGCAGGCGAAGAAGCTGTTCTGCGTCGGCTTCGCGGCCGAGAGCGAGAACCTCGTCGAACATGCCAAGGCCAAGCGCGAGCGCAAGGGCATTCCGCTCCTGGTGGGCAACATCGGCCCGCTGACCTTCGGGCAGGACGACAACGCACTGCTGCTCGTGGACGCCAAGGGTGTGCGCGAGCTGCCCCGCGCGCCCAAGCTCACGCTGGCGCGCGAGCTGATGACGGAGATTGCCGCACGACTTCCCGACTGGAGGGTCTGATGAACACCGAATCGAACACGCCGCCCAATGGCGACTTTGCCCGCTACGTGGAGCAGCTTTCGGCGCGAGCGGCACTGCCGAAACGGCCAGCGCAGCCGGGGGAGCCCGGGCTGGATGTCGGCATGACGCAGTCGCCCGGCCAGCAGGGTCAGGGTCCGGTCACGGCCGCGATGCAGCGCGCCGACCTTCCGAACGGCGAGGTGCCCAAGCGGGAGCCGGGCTCGTTCGACCCGATGCTTCTCAAGGTGCTGGGCGCCGTGGGAGCGCTGGTGTTCCTGGTGCTCTGGTCGATCGGCGTGCCGTTCTTCGTGCTGGTCGCGGGGTTCGCTGCAGCCACCTGGTTCGGCAAGAGTTTTTTCAAGGGTTTGAAGCTGAAGCCTGGCGTGGCCAAGTGGCAGCAGGTGCTCGAAGAGGCCGCCCGCAGGCAAAGAGAACAGCAACAAAAGCAAGGCAAGTAAGTGAAAGTCGACGTCCGTATCCTCGATCCGCGCATGGTGGATCAACTGCCCGCATATGCCACCCCCGGAAGCGCCGGCCTCGACCTGCGGGCCTGCCTCGATGCACCGATCACGCTGGAGCCCAACGGCTGGCAACTGGTGGGCACGGGCATCGCCATCCACCTGGCGGACCCGGCGGTCGCGGCGCTGATCCTGCCGCGCTCGGGCCTGGGCCACAAGCACGGCATCGTGCTGGGCAACCTCGTCGGGTTGATCGACAGCGACTACCAGGGCGAACTCAAGATCAGCGCCTGGAACCGCAGCGACACGCCCTTCGTGCTGCAGCCGATGGAGCGGCTCGCGCAGCTGGTGATCGTGCCGGTGGTGCAGGCCCAGTTCAGGGTGGTCACGGAATTTGCGGCGTCGCAGCGCGGCGAGGGCGGCTACGGCTCCACCGGCAAGCACTGAATCAGCACCGAAAGCTGAAGCGAGCCTGAGTAACTGCCAAGTAAGCGAGGGGTAAAGAGCGGAACTGCCGTAGCGCCGCCGCGCTCGAAAGTTTCAGCATGTGTCTTGCGTCATCGCGGCGAAAGCTGCGGCGTTAGTCACAGGCAGGCGCACCTTCCACGCGCCGTTCTATTCGAGGAGCCTCAACATGAAGATCTCAATGCGCTTCGTATCCGTCACCGCCTCCGTGCTGGCCCTGGCCACGCTCACGGCGTGCGTTGCACCCATGCCGGTCTACCAGACCTCGCGCTATCCCTATCAGGCACCGCCGCAGGCGATCCAGTACCGCGAGGCGTCCTACGTCGAGTATGGCCATGTGGCCAACATCGAGGTGCTGCGCAGCGAAACGGCCGGCACAGGCACTTCTGGCGGCGGTGCTGTCGCCGGTGGCGTCATCGGCGGCGTGGTCGGCAACCAGTTCGGGCGCGGCAATGGCCGTGCGGCAGCCACCGCACTCGGCATCGTGGGCGGCGCCCTGCTGGGCAACACCATCGAGGCCCAACAGAACGGGCCACGCGCCTATGAAACCTATCGCGTGTCGGTACAGACCGACCGCGGCGGCTACCGGGCCTTCGACGTGCAAAGCCCGGGCGACCTGCGCATCGGCGACCGGGTGCGCATCGACAACGGCCAGATTTCGCGCATGTAAGCTGCCCAGCGGGCACAAACGAAAAAGCCGGGCACTGCCCGGCTTTTTGACGTCTGCAGTCCTCAGTGCAGCATCTGGTTGCCTGGCGCCATCGGCGGCACCTTGAAAAAGGCCGTTCCGGCGGTGCCGCGGCCGACTTCTTCTTCCGTCGCCTCGCGCACCGAGCGCACGGTGATGTCGAGCCGGATCGCGATGCCGGCCAGCGGATGGTTGCCGTCGAGCACCAAGTGGTCGGGGTAGATTTCGGCGACCGTGTAGAGAGCGTCCCGCGGGATGGCGTCGCTCACGCCTTTCGGCAGCGCGGAGCCGTCGAAGGTCATGCCTTCTTCGGTGCCTTCGGGGAACAGCGAGCGCGGCTCGAGAAAGAGCAGCTGGTCATTGAAGTCGCCGAAACCCTGTTCGGGCTCGACCTGCAGTTGCACACGGGCGCCGGGCTCATGGCCTTGCAGGGCGGCCTCGATGACGTCGAAGAGATCGTCGCCGCCCACCATGAATTCCACCGGCTCGTCGAGCACGTCCAGCACGTCGCCGAGCGTGTCTTTCATCGTCCAGGTCAAACCGACCACGCATTGTTCAGAGATTTCCATTGCAGAATTCTCCCATGGAGATTACCCAACCGCTGCCGTTGCTCGGCGGCCTGAGCGCCGCGCAGTTCATGCGGCGGTACTGGCAGAAAAAGCCGCTGCTGGTCCGCCAGGCCATTCCCGCCATGGTGCCACCGATCGATCGCAACGCATTGTTTGCGCTGGCCGAACGCGAGGAGGTGGAATCGCGCCTCATCCGCCACGGCAAGGCCGGCTGGTCGCTCAAGCATGGCCCGCTCGCGCGGCGTGCCCTGCCGCCGCTGAAGCAACCCGCCTGGACCCTGCTGGTGCAGGGCGTCGACCTGCACCACGAGGGCGTGCACGAGCTGCTGCGGCAATTCCGCTTCCTGCCCGATGCGCGCCTAGACGACCTGATGATCAGCTACGCGAGCGACACCGGCGGCGTCGGCGCGCATTTCGACAGCTACGACGTGTTCCTGCTGCAGGCGCAGGGCCGCCGCCGCTGGTCCATCGGCAAGCAGGGCGACCTGCGCCTGCAGCCGGATGTGCCGCTGAAGATTCTCGAGAACTTCGAGCCGGAAGAGACCTTCGTGCTCGAGCCCGGCGACATGCTCTACCTGCCCCCGAAATACGCCCACGAGGGCGTGGCGGTCGGGGACGACTGCATGACCTTTTCCATCGGCCTGCGTTCCTCCGCCATGGGCGAGCTCGGCGCCGACCTGCTCGCGCGCATGGCCCAGGCCTATTCGGAAGACCTCGAGGACGCCGGCCCCGCGGAACTGGCGCGCTACCGCGACCCAACGCAGCCCGCCGTCGATGCCCCGGCTGCGATGCCCGCCGCGTTGCAGGCTTTCGCGCGCAAGGCCGTCGAAGCCGCGCTGCGCGATCCCGACGCCATCGATCGCGCCCTCGGCGAATCGCTGACCGAGCCCAAGGCCAACATCTGGTTCGACGAAGGCGGCGACGTGCCCGATGCGATGCAGCACGTGGCGCTCGACCGTCGCACGCGCATGCTCTACGACACGCGCCACATCTACATCAACGGCGAGAGCTTCCGTGCAGGCGGTGCCGATGCGACGCTGATGCGCCGGCTGGCCGACCGGCGCGCGCTCGGTCCGCGCGAGTTGGCGCGGGCCAGCGACGGGGCACTGGCGCTGCTGGGCGAGTGGTGCGAGGCGGGCTGGGTTCATGCCGACTGACGACGCGCCACCGCTGCCCGAAGGCCGCTTCGACGGCCGCGACGTGTTCGGCGCGATCGTGCGCAATGCACTGTCGACGGCCGCGCGCGAGGGCTGGAAGGAAATCGTGTTCAGCGATCCCGACTTCGCCGACTGGCCCCTGGGCGAACGCGCCAGCATCGAGGCGCTGCAGGCCTGGTCGGCCAGCGGCCGCCGCTTCGTGCTGCTGGCCCAGCGCTTCGACGTGATCGAACGCGGCCACGCGCGCTTCGTGCCGTGGCGCCGCATGTGGGACCACATCATCGAATGCCGCGCCACCGGCAAGGCGGCCGGTTCCCCCGAGCTGCCGAGCGCGATCTGGACGCCCACCTGGTTCGCGCACCGCATCGACCCCGATCGCTGCCGCGGTGTCTGCGGCGTCGATCCGCGCGCCCGCCGCGAACTGCGCGAAGCCATCGACGAAAGCTGGCGCCTGGGCCGGCCGGCATTTCCGGCATCGACGCTCGGCTTGTAAGCCAATGCCGCGAATGCGGCCGCGAGACACATTCAGGCGGAGATGCGGGTCTAGAATTTTTTCGTTCCAGACATTCTTTGCCAAAGGAGTTCTCATGAAGAAGTCGTCGTCCGTCCTCATTGCCTCGTTGATCGCCGCTGCCGCACTCGTTGCCTGCGGCAAGAAAGAGGACGCTGCCCCCGCGGTCGTGACGCCTCCGCCTGCGCCCGTGACCGAGCCCGCAGCACCGCCTGCCGCCGCACCGGCGCCTTCCGCCGACCCGGCCGCGACCGCACCTTCGCCCGCTGCTTCGTCGGCGCTGGACGCTGCAAATGCCGCGACAGAGGCAGCGAAGAAGAACGAGGCACCCAAGCAATAAGCCGGGTCCTTCACAAAGTAGAAAGCCGCCCCAGGGCGGCTTTTCTACTTGGACTTTCGACAGGTCAGCTGGCAGTCAGACATCCAGCCAGGGCGAGCCCTCGGCGGCGGTGGCGGTAAGCATTTCCGCCTCATGGCCGCCCAGCGCCTCGGCCATCAGGCGCCGCACGATGTCGGGCCGGTTGTTCTGCTCGCTCAGGTGTGCCGCAACCACATGGCGCAGGCCGTCGTGGCGCACCGCGCGCGCGATGTCCGCCGCCGCTGCATTCGACAGGTGCCCATAGTTGCCGCCCACGCGCAGCTTGAGGAAGGGCGGATAGGCCGAGTTGGCCAAGAGGTCGCTGTCGTGGTTGAACTCGAGCAGCAGCGCATGCACGCCGCTCAGACGGTTCAGCACGTGCGCGGTGGCATGCCCCAGGTCGGTCAGCACACCGAGCGTGCGTGCGCCATCGGTGCAGCGCAGCTGCAGCGGCTCGCGCGCATCGTGCGGCACGGTGAAGGGCTGCACGTTGATATCGCCGACGGCGAACTCCGCATCGTCGCGCGCCAGGTTCAGGCGGCCTTCGAAGTCGCGGCCGCCCGTGGCGAGCCAGGTGCCTTCGCTCATCCAGACGGGAATGCGGTTGCGCCGCGAGAGCGTGTGAGCGCAGCCGATGTGGTCGCCGTGCTCGTGGGTGATGAAGATGGCGTCGATGTCGCCGGCGGCGAGGCCCGCAAGGGCCAGGCGCTGATCGAGCTGCCGGATGCCGAAGCCGCAGTCGACCAGGAGTCGGGAGGTGCGGCCGCCGCTGGTCGCCTCGACCAGCGCGGCATTGCCCGTGCTGCCGCTGCCGAGGCTTCGGAAGCGGAGCATGCGGGTTACTTCAGGTCGTCGGCAATGACCTTGACGATGCGCTGCGCGTTGGCCGAGGTTTCCGGCGCACCCGCTTCGTTCATCACCGAGACGGTGGTCGATTCGCCTTGGCTCTTCACGAGGATGCGGAACTTGATCGGCTTTTCGTCCTTGGACGAGCTGCTGAACAGCTTGCTGAAGAGGCCTTCTTCCTTCTTGTCGGGGTTCGGCGTCACGTAGCGCACGTAGTAGATGCCGGCGCTGCGGTCGCGGTCTTCCACGGTGAAGCCGGTGCGGTCCAGGGCCAGGCCGACGCGGCGCCATGCGCGATCGAAGCCCTCGCTGATCTGCACCACAGGCTGGTTGCCCACGCTCGCGATGGTCGCGGTCTTCGCCGGTGCCGAGGTGGCGGCCAGGATCTTCGACTGCTCTTGCGAGACGCCGAGCTTGACCATCAGGCGGCGCAGGAATTCGGTCTCGAGTTCAGGATCGCTCGGGCGCGGTTGCCACACGGTCTGGTCCTGGCGCGAGTTGTTGTAGACCTCCTGCATGCCGCGGTGGCTGATGAAGATCTCGGTGCCGGTTGTCGTGCGTTCGATGCGGGTGCGGAAGCGGTCGAGTTCGCCGGTCGAGTAGACCGAGTCGACCAGCTTGCCCAGCGTGCCGCGGATGATGTCCTGCGGCAGCTTGGCGCGGTTCTCGGCCCAGTCGGTTTCCATGATGCCGAGGTTGCGCTGTTCGGTGGTCAGCAGGAAGCCGCTTTCCTGCCAGAAGTCCTTCACCGGGTCCCAGAGCTGGTCGGGGGTGCGGTTGACGACGATCCAGCGCTGCGTGCCCGCGCGTTCCATGCGCACGTCGCCGATGTTGGAGACGGCGGTGGGCACGCCCGGCGCATTGGCGATGCCGGTCTGGTAAGAATTGGCGGTGACTGCGCCGCCGGGCACCGCGTAGCGGTTGTCGCGCGAGAGCTGGGACAGGTCGGGCGGGACTTCGAGCGTTGGGGCCTTGCCGGCGCTCTTGTAGTCGATCTTGTCGCTCTCGAGCACGGAGCAGGCGGCGAGGCTGGCAACGAGGGTGGCCAGCAATGCATATCGCGAAAGTTGCGAAAGGTTCTTCAACGTCGTCTTCCTTGTTGGAATGGTTCGGTCAATCTATGGGCCGCAGTGCCCGCCATCTCTGAGCACAGTTCGGGCAAAAGGTTGCTTAACCTTGTTGCGGCCAGGGAAAAGCGGATCGCAGGCGTGTGTTGGGGATGGGCTCAGTTCTTGAGCAGGCCGGTGGCGCGCAGGGCGCCCTCGACCGCCGGACGGCTGGCTTCGCCGAGTTCGGTGAGCGGCAGCCGCAGCGTGCCGCCGCAGAGGCCGAGCCGGGCCATGGCCCACTTGAGCGGGATCGGATTGGGTTCGACGAACAGGTTGCGGTGCAGCGGCATGAGCTCGAACTGGATCTGCATCGCGCGCTTCACGTCGCCGGCGAGGGCGGCCACGCACAGTTCATGCATCTTGCGCGGCGCGATGTTGGCCGTGACGCTGATGTTGCCCTGGCCACCGCAGAGCATGAGCGCGACGGCGGTCGGGTCGTCGCCCGAATAAACGGCGAAGTTCTTGGGCAGGTCGCGAATGAGCCACTGGGCGCGTTCGATGTTGCCGGTGGCTTCCTTGATGCCGATGATGCCGGGCACCTGGGCCAGGCGCAGCACGGTGTCGTGCGCCATATCGGCCACGGTGCGGCCGGGCACGTTGTACAGCACGATGGGCAGGTCGCCCACGGCCTCGGCGATCGCCTTGAAGTGCTGGTACTGGCCCTCTTGCGTGGGCTTGTTGTAGTAGGGCACGACCTGCAGTTGCGAATCGGCGCCCACGCCCTTGGCGAACTTGGCGAGCTCGATGGCTTCCTTGGTCGAATTGGCGCCGCAGCCGGCCATCACGGGCACGCGGCCCTTGGCTTGCTCGACCGAGACGCGGATGATTTCGCAGTGCTCTTCCACATCGACCGTCGGCGATTCGCCGGTGGTGCCGACCACGCCGAGGCAGTCGGTGCCTTCGTCGATGTGCCAGTCGATGAGTCGCCGCAGGGCGGGGTAGTCGACACTGCCGTCGTCGTGCATCGGCGTGACGAGCGCGACGATGCTGCCTGTCAGTTGCTCCAAGGGGGAATCTCTTTGTCGGTGGACGAAAGCGCCGATTCTACTTACTCCGGGCACCGCCAAGGCAGCGGGCCCGGCCCCCTCACTTTCCCTTGAGGAGCGCGCGCAGCGGATGTCCCGCAAGGGGCTCGGGCGCACGGATGGCGGCAATACGCTGCACGAAGCGCGCCGGTTCGGGCAGGAACCCGTCCTCGTAGGCCACCACGCGCAGGTCCTGGCAGGCGGCCAGCAGCTCGCCGGGCTGCAGCAGGAAGTCGGCCCGCGACGGCTTGCCCACCGTTTCGTTGCCGGCGGCGAAGGTCTCGTAGAGCAGCACGCCGCCCGGCGCCACGGCGGTCACGATGTCGGCCATGCGGGCGCGCCAGAGGTAGTTGGTGACGACCACCGCGCCGAAGGTCTGGCCGGTGAAGGGCCAGGGACCGGATTCGATGTCGGCCGTGATGGTCTGGCCGAACGTGCCGGCGGCGTCGGTCGCTTCCGGCGACCGGTCGACGCCCGTGACTGAATGCCCGCGTCCGGCGAACCACTGCATGTGCCGGCCCGCGCCGCAGGCCACATCGAGCACCGTCGCATCGGCGGCCAGCAGGTGCGACCAGCGCACGATCCATTCCGAAGGCGAACCCGAGCCGTGCGACGTCGCTGCATCTTTCATGGCAAGTCGATCGGCTTCAAAAGCAGGACCACACCTGGTCGACCAGCGTCACCAGAAATCCCGGATGGGTATAGAGCATGAACACCCCCGCCAGCGCAGCCAGCGCGGCTGCGAGCCAGCCGGCGTGTGCGAGGTGGTGGCGCAGCTGCGGAGTCATGACCCGATTGTCTGCTCGCCATCAGCCCGGCACGGCAGCCGGCCGGGCCGCGCGAGGGATCGCGTGTTCCTTGACCGGCAGGTTGATCAGCGCCGCGAACACGCCCAGCGCGATCGCGATGTACCAGACGATGTCGTAGCTGCCGGTGGTGTCGTACAGGTAGCCGCCGAGCCACACGCCCAGGAACGAGCCGACCTGGTGGCTCAGGAACACGAAGCCGCTGAGCATCGACAGGTGCGCCACGCCGAAGATGCCCGCCACGATCGCATTGGTCGCGGGCACGGTCGAGAGCCACAGGAAGCCCATCGCCGCCGAGAAGACATACACGCTGACCGGCGAGATCGGCACGATCAGGAAGAGGGCGATCGACACCGCCCGCGCGAAGTAGATCGCCGCGAGGATCTTCCGCTTGGCCAGCGTCTGCCCCAGCAGGCCGACGGTGTACGTGCCGAACACATTGAAGAGCCCGATCAGCGCCAGCGCATAGCCGGCCACGTCGGCCGACAGGCTCCGGTCGCGCAGGTAGGTCGGCATGTGGATGCCGATGAAGGCCAGCTGGAAGCCGCAGACGAAATAGCCCGCCATCAGGAGGCCGAAGCTCGGGTAGCGGAAGGCCTCGCCCACCGCCTGCAGCACCGATTGGTCGCGGTGCCCGGCCAGTGCTTCGCGCTGCGGTTCGCGCAGGCCGAAGGCCAGCGGCACGATCACCAGCACCAGCACGGCCAGCACCGCCAAAGCGCTTTGCCAGCCCAGGTTGCCGATCAGGCGGCCCTCGATGGGCGCCATCAGGAATTGGCCGAACGAGCCGGCGGCAGCTGCCACGCCCATCGCCCAGGAGCGCCGCTCGGCCGGAATCTGCCGCCCGATCACGCCGTAGATCACCGCGTAGGTGGTGCCCGCCTGCGCCGCGCCGATCAGCACGCCCGCGCTCAGCGTAAAGAGCAGGGGTGTCGGCGAATGCGCCATGCCCAGCAGCCCCAGCCCGTAGAACACCGAGCCGCCGATCAGCACCCGAAACGCGCCGAAGCGGTCGGCCAACATGCCCGCGAATACCCCGAAGATGCCCCACGAGAGGTTCTGGATCGCCAGCGCGAAGGAGAAGGTCTGCCGGCTCCAGTCCTGGGCCTGCGTGATCGGCTGCAGCCAGAGGCCGAAGCCGTGGCGGATGCCCATCGAGAGCGTGACGATCATGGCGCCGCAGAAAAGCACCTGCCGTATAGAGAGGGTGGGCGACAGGGCGGGCGTGGGAGCTTGCATGGCGTCGAATGTAGCCACTTGCGTGCTGCGGCAGGCGCGCGGGCGGCCAAAGCCATTGATGATTTATCGAGGCGAATTTGATGCCGTGACGGCATCAAAGCGGGCGTATTGCACAGACCTGCTCGTTAACCCTTAAATAAACTTGGTTACATTCGAGTCAAGAAATAGCAACGGAGGGAATTCATGAGCCGATCGAATCGCCATGCCGCACGCATGCTCTTGGCGCTCGGCGCCGCCTTGGCGGGCTGCGCGCCCGCGGTGCGCAGCGTACCCACCCAGCTGATCGCCGCCGAACAGGCCGCGTCCAAGCCCTCCGACCTGCGCTTCACCGCCCCGTTGCAGCTGCGGCTCGAAACCGGCTACAGCAGGCTGATTCCTGCCGACAGCCGCTGGGCGCCGGCCGGTCGTTTGAACGAGGGGCTGGTGTATCGCCCGGTCGACCTCGTGTTCAGCATCGAAGGCCAGCAGGTTCACGAGGCCTGGCTCGTCGTTCGCAACAGCACGCTGCAAGGCTTCTACCTGCCGGCCGAAGCGCGCTATTCGTCGCTCACTCCCCCTGTCCCGCTTCCAAAAGGAACACAACCATGAGAAGAACCGTTCTGAAATTCGCCGCCCTCGCGGCCGTGACCATTCTTGCCGCAGGCTGCGCGAGCGGCGTCAAGTACCAGGACATGGCCAGTTCGATGCCCAGCGTCAAGGCGGGCGAAGGCCGCATCTATTTCTTCCGCTCGTCCTCGATGTTCGGCGCTGCGGTCCAGCCCGAGATCCGGCTGAACAACGTCGTCGTGGGCACTTCCAAGCCCGGCGGTTTCTTCTACGTCGACCGGCCCGCCGGCAACTACGTGGCGGCATCCTCCACCGAGACAGAGAAGACGGCCAGCTTCACGCTCGCCGCCAACGAGGTCAAATACCTGCGCACTTCCCCGTCGATGGGCCTGTTGGTCGGACGCGTGGTCATCGAACTCGAATCGGCCGACAAGGCCAAGGCCGAGCTCGGGTCCCTGAGCTACACCGGCACCGTCACGGCTGCCAAGTAAGCGCCAGGACCAAAGAAGAAAGACGGGCCCAGCCGCCAACGCCGCGTGGCGGGCGGGCCCGCACCCTGCGCCGCACGGGCGCCCCGGGTGTCCCCGCCCTCCAGCGCCGTTCATGCGCCTGTATGGGTATCCAGTTGTTTTGCGCTGACTGACTACAATCCGCCCCCATGGCGACTCCTCCCAAGACAACCTCAGATTCCGCTTCCGGCTACTCGGAAGGCTCCATCCGCGTGCTCAAGGGCCTCGAGCCCGTGAAGCAGCGCCCGGGCATGTACACCCGGACCGACAACCCCCTGCACGTCATCCAGGAAGTGCTCGACAACGCCGCCGACGAAGCGCTCGCCGGCCATGGCAAGAAGATCAAGGTCACGCTGCATGCCGACAACTCGGTGAGCATCGAAGACGATGGCCGCGGCATTCCGTTCGGCCTGCATCCCGAAGAGAAGGCCCCCGTGATCGAGCTGGTCTACACGCGCCTGCACGCGGGCGGCAAGTTCGACAAGGGCTCGGGCGGCGCCTACAGCTTCTCGGGCGGCCTGCATGGCGTGGGTGTGTCGGTGACCAATGCGCTCTCCAAGCGGCTCGAAGTCACCACCCATCGCGAAGGTTCCATCGCCAGGCTGGCTTTCAGCGGCGGCGACGTGATCGAGGCGCTCGAGATCCGCAAGCTCGAGGCCGGCGAGCGCAAGCAGGGCACCACCGTGCGCGCGTGGCCCGACGCCAAGTACTTCGAGACCGCCGCGCTTCCCATGGGTGAGCTCACCCACCTGCTGCGCAGCAAGGCCGTGCTGATGCCCGGCGTGAGCGTCACGCTGACGGTCGAGAAAACCAAGGAAACGCAGCAGTGGCTCTACAAGGGCGGTCTCAGCGACTACCTGATGCAGACGCTCAACGGCGACCCGGTGATCCCGCTCTTCGAAGGCAGCGGCCACGCCGACAAGAACGCCGACAACTTTGCCGAAGGCGAGGGCGCCGACTGGTGCGTGGCCTTCACCGAAGACGGCCAGCCGGTGCGCGAGAGCTACGTCAACCTGATTCCCACCAGCGCCGGCGGCACGCACGAGAGCGGCCTGCGCGACGGCCTCTTCACCGCGGTGAAGGGCTTCATCGAACTGCATTCGCTGCT
The DNA here is from genome assembly GCF_017161115.1 of Variovorax sp. RKNM96. Lineage (GTDB taxonomy): Bacteria > Pseudomonadota > Gammaproteobacteria > Burkholderiales > Burkholderiaceae_C > Variovorax. The sequence continues at coordinate 2,385,915 of NZ_CP046508.1, forward strand.
GCCCAAGGGCGTGAAGCTCCTGCCCGAAGACGTGTTTGCGCGCGCCTCGTATGTGCTGAGCGCCAAGGTGCTCGATCCGCAGTTCCAGGGCCAGATCAAGGAGCGCCTGAATTCGCGCGATGCCGTGCGCCTGGTGTCGAGCTTCGTGCGCCCCGCGCTCGAACTCTGGCTCAACCAGCACGTCGACTACGGCAAGAAGCTCGCCGAACTGGCGATCAAGGCCGCGCAGACCCGCCAGCGCGCGGGCCAGAAGGTCGAGAAGCGCAAGGGCTCCGGCGTGGCCGTGCTGCCTGGCAAGCTGACCGATTGCGAGAGCAAGGACATCAGCCACAACGAGGTCTTCCTGGTCGAGGGCGACTCGGCCGGCGGCAGCGCCAAGATGGGCCGCGACAAGGAAAGCCAGGCCATCCTGCCGCTGCGCGGCAAGGTGCTCAACACCTGGGAAGTGGAGCGCGACCGACTTTTTGCCAACACCGAAATCCACGACATCTCGGTGGCCGTGGGCGTCGATCCGCACGGCCCCAACGACACGCCCGACATGAGCGGCCTGCGCTACGGGAAGATCTGCATCCTCTCCGATGCCGACGTGGACGGCTCGCACATCCAGGTGCTGCTGCTCACGCTGTTCTTCCGCCACTTTCCCAAACTCATCGAAACCGGCCACGTGTATGTCGCCAAGCCGCCGCTGTTCCGGGTCGATGCGCCTGCGCGCGGCAAGAAGCCGGCCTCCAAGGTCTACGCGCTCGACGAGGGGGAATTGACCGCCACGCTCGACAAACTGCGTAAAGACGGCGTGCGCGAAGGCGCCTGGAGCATCAGCCGCTTCAAGGGTCTGGGCGAGATGAGCGCGGAACAATTGTGGGAAACCACGCTCAATCCGGATACCCGGCGCCTGATGCAGGTCCAGCTGGGACGCTTCGACTTCACCTCCACCCAGGGCGAGATCACCAAGCTCATGGGCAAGGGCGAAGCGGCCGCCCGGCGCGAACTGATGGAACTGCGCGCCGACGACGTCGACATCGATGTTTGACCCCCGTGACCCTTCCAGACTTCATGCGTCCATTGCTCCTGGCCTTGCTGCTGTGCTTGCAGCAGGGGTTGGCGCACGCCGCTGATATCTACGGCTACATCGACAGCAACGGCATTGCGCACTTTGCCGCCGAAAAAGTCGACGAGCGTTACCAGGTCTTCTTCCGCGGTGGCCAGAGCTTCGACACGGCAAAGGGCATCTCGCCGCTCTCGCGCAGCGGGCGCAAGCTCGATGGCAAGGTGCCGCCGGCGGCGCAGAGCCTGCTGGCGCTCTTCGAGGCCTCGCCCAGCTACAAGACCGCCAAGGCCGCGTTGCGGGATGCCTCGAACAAGCATTCGATCGACTACGAACTGCTGCAGGCGCTGGTCGCCACCGAATCGGGCTTCGACGCGCAGGCCGTCTCGCCCAAGGGCGCGATGGGCCTCATGCAGCTCATGCCTGCGACCGCGCAGCGCTACGGCGTCGCGGCGGACAAGCGAACGAGCATCGAGAAGAAGCTGTTCGACCCGCGCATCAACATCGCCGCCGGTTCCCGCTACCTGCGCGACCTGATCGCGATGTTCCCGGGCCAGATCGAACTGGCCCTCGCCGCCTACAACGCAGGCGAGGGTGCGGTGCAGCGCGCGGGCAACAAGATCCCGAACTACAAGGAAACGCAGAACTACGTGCAGACGGTGCTGCAGCTCTACGCCTACCTCAAGCCCTCGGTGGCGACGGGTGGCGGTGGCGCGCGCGGCGGCAAGACGCCGGGACGCATCCGCATGGAACTGGTGGTGCCCAAGGGCGGGGCCGTGGGCCGTGGCAACATGCCGCCCGGTTCGCCCGGCGGCATGCCGGCGATGCCCGACATCCCCGACGATCAATCGCTGGCACCGGCCAGCGCGGCCGAGTCGCCGGTGTCCTGAAGAGGAGTCCGCCATGCACCGTCGAAGCTTCGTCCTCGCGACCGCTGCCTGCGCGGTGACCGGCGCCGCGCGCGCCCAGCATGCGGCCACGCACGACACGCTGCCTGCCGCGCCTTCGTCGAAGGAGCCCTACGCGCGACTGCAGGGCGGCGTGCCGCACCACATGACGCCCGAGCAGGAATCGCAGCGCGTCACAGACAGCCCCGCACCGGCTGGCCCGCAAGGCCGCTGGGTGGCCCGCGCCGCCTTGCCGATCCCCCGCAGCGAAATGGCCTGGGCGACCGCCGCCATGGGCCGCATGCACGTGGTCGGCGGCTACGGCGAAGGCGCGGTCAACCGCGACTACCACCATATCTACGACCCCAAGGCCGACCGCTGGCTCGACGGCGCGCCGCTGCCGCGCGGCGCCAACCACGTCGCGGTGACGGCCGAAGACGGCCGGGTCTACGCGCTCGGCGGCTTCGTCGAGCAGAACCGCCGGTCGGACACCAACGCCTACGTCTATGACATCGCCGCTAACCGATGGACCGCGATTGCGCCGTTGCCGCGACCGCGCGGTGCGGCCGCCGCGGTAATGCTCGGCGGCTCGCTGCACCTGATTGGCGGTGCCTCGGAGCCCGCGGCCGAGCGCGCGAGCGTCGGCTGGCACGAGGTGTACGACCCGAAGGCCGATCGCTGGTCAGCGCGCAAGCCGCTGCCCGGCGCGCGCGACCACGTGGGCTGCGTCTCGCACGGCAACCAGATCCATGTGATCGGTGGGCGCTTCAACACCTTCGAATACAACACCGACCTGCACCACGTCTACCTGCCTACGCGCGACACCTGGGAGCTGCGCGCGCCGCTGCCCACCGCGCGTTCGGGCCATGGCCTCGTCGTGTACCGGGGCCGCTTCTTCGCCATGGGCGGGGAGGGCGGCTTCCTCGTGGGTGGCGTGCCGCGCCAGGCCAAGGTGTTCGGCCAGATGGAAAGCTACGATCCCGTGGACGACACCTGGCAGCGCCATGCCCCGATGACCACGCCGCGCCATGCCGTCGGTGCCGCGGTGATCGGCGACTTCATCTACGTGGCCGGCGGCGGCGCGGTGCTCGGCGGTGCCGTGCAGTCCGCGGTGCACGAGGCTTTCACACTGGGCTGAGCGCGACCCAAGCGCGCGGCCTGCAGCAACTGTTTTTCTTTCTCTCTTCTTCATGGACGACTCCCAACCTCCGCTCGATCTCGCAGGCCCCACCGACGGCGACACCACCCTCACGCTGGCCGACTACGCACAGACCGCCTACCTCGAATACGCGCTCAGCGTGGTCAAGGGCCGCGCGCTGCCCGATGTGTCCGACGGCCAGAAGCCGGTGCAGCGGCGCATCCTGTACTCGATGTCGCGCATGGGCCTGGGCTTCGGCGGCACCAACGGCACCGTGGGCGCCAAGCCCGTCAAGAGCGCGCGCGTGGTCGGCGACGTGCTCGGCCGCTTCCACCCGCACAGCGACCAGGCTGCCTACGACGCGCTGGTGCGCATGGCGCAAGACTTCTCGCAGCGCTATCCACTGGTCGACGGCCAGGGCAACTTCGGCAGCCGCGACGGCGACGGCGCCGCGGCCATGCGCTACACCGAGGCGCGCCTCGCGCGCATCACCAGCCTCCTGCTCGACGAGATCGACGAAGGCACGGTCGACTTCATTCCCAACTACGACGGCAGCACCGAGGAGCCGCGCCTCCTGCCCGCGCGGCTGCCGTTCACGCTGCTGAACGGCGCAAGCGGCATCGCGGTCGGCCTGGCCACCGAAATCCCGAGCCACAACCTGCGCGAGATTGCCGACGCTTGCGTGGCGCTGATCAAGTCGAACGGCAAGCTGAGCGAAGAAGAACTCTTCGCCATCGTGCCCGGCCCCGACTACCCCGGTGGCGCGCAGATCATCAGCGGCCCGAGCGACATCGCCGACGCCTACCGCACCGGCCGCGGCTCGCTGAAGGTGCGTGCACGCTGGAAGATCGAAGACCTTGCACGCGGCCAGTGGCAGCTCGTGGTCAACGAACTGCCGCCCGGCGTGAGCACGCAGAAGGTGCTCGAGGAGATCGAGGAAATCACCAACCCGAAGGTCAAGGCCGGCAAGAAGGCGCTCTCTGCCGACCAGACACAGCTGAAGGCCGCGATGCTGTCGGTGCTCGATGTGGTGCGCGACGAATCGAGCAAGGACGCAGCCGTGCGGCTGGTGTTCGAGCCCAAGACCTCGCGCATCAGCCAGGAAGAATTCATCACCACGCTGCTCGCGCAGACCTCGCTGGAGACCTCCTCGTCGATCAACCTCACGATGGTCGGCATCGACGGCAAGCCCACGCAGAAGTCGCTGCGCCAGATGCTCAACGAGTGGATCGCGTTCCGCGAGATCACTGTCGAGAAGCGCTCGCGGCATCGCCTGAACAAGGTGCTCGAGCGCATCCACATCCTCGAGGGCCGGCAGTTGGTGCTGCTGAACATCGACGAGGTGATCGCGATCATCCGTGCGGCGGAAGATCCGAAGGCGGCGTTGATCGCGCGCTTCAACCTCAGCGAACGGCAGGCCGAGGACATCCTTGAAATTCGCCTGCGCCAACTCGCGCGGCTCGAAGCCATCAAGATCGAGCAGGAGCTCAAGGGCCTGCGCGAAGAGCAGAAGAAGCTCGAAGACATCCTCGGCAGCCCCGCCACGCTGCGCCGCCTGCTGATCAAGGAAATCGAAGCCGACGCCAAGACCTTCGAAGACCCACGCCGCACGCTGATCCAGGCCGAGAAGCGCGCCGTGGCCGAAGTGAAGGTGGTCGACGAACCCGTCACCGTGATCGTGTCGCAGAAGGGCTGGGTCCGCGCGCAGAAGGGCTGGGCGAGCGAGAAGGCCGGCGCGAACGGTGGCAATGGCTCCTCGACGCCCGAGTACAGCTTCAAGTCCGGCGATTCGCTCTACGGCGCCTTCGAGTGCCGCAGCGTCGACACGCTGCTGGTCTTCGGCTCCGCCAAGGACAAGAGCGTGCGCGTCTACACCGTGCCCGTGGCCTCGCTGCCCGGTGCGCGCGGCGACGGCCAGCCCGTCACCACGCTCGTCGAGCTCGATGCCGGCACGCACGTCACGCATTTCTTCGCGGGTCCGGTCGGCGCGAGCGTGCTGCTGGCCAACACCGGCGGCTACGGCTTCATCGCGACGGTCGAGAACATGATGTCGCGCCAGCGCGGCGGCAAGGCCTTCATCGACGTGGGCGAGGGCGAGCAGCTCTGCCGTCCCTCGCTGGTGGGCGGCGCGAGCGGCGCAGAGCCGATGCCGGCGGCCACGCACGTGGCCTGCGCCTCGACGGGCGGCCGCATCCTGACCTTCGACATCACCGAGCTCAAGAGCCTGCCCAAGGGCGGCCGCGGCCTCACGCTGATCGACCTGGAACCCAAGGACACCCTCGCGGGTGCCGCGGCCTACACGCGCAGCGTGAAGATCGAGGGCATCGGCCGCGGCGGCAAGGAGCGCGACGAGACGCTGGAGATCCGCACCCTCAACAACGCGCGCGGCACCCGTGCGCGCAAGGGCAAGGCGGCCGACCTGGGCTTCAAGCCGGCCAGCATCGTGCGGGTGTTGTGATGGGCGGCATCGACATCAGCGTCATCGGCCTGTTCATCGCGGTGGTGACCGGCCTCGCCAGCTTCCTGGTGGGCCGGCACTTCCGGATGAAGCGCGCCGCCAAGCGGCGCGAGAAGGACCGCATCGCGGCGCAGGCCATCGAGACCCGGCAGGTGCGCCGGGCGCGCGAGCGGCGCGAAAGCGGCAGGTAGGGGGAGGGGCTAGCGCAGCCCCTGCCACCACCGCGTATTGGTCCGCCGCGCCTGCCCCACAGTCACCACCTCCCCGATCACCGGCGTCGCCAGCTCGATCTTCTTGGCCTCCGTGAGGCTCGCGATGCGGTCCAGCGGGTCGTGCCAGGTGTGGAAGGAGAGGTCGAAGGTGCTGTTGTGCACCGAGAAGAAGACCTTGCCGCGCAGGTCCTCGAAGGCCTGCACGCTCTGCTCGGGCGTCATGTGCACGCCGGGCCAGTAGGCGTCGTAGGCGCCGTTTTCCATCAGCGCCAGGTCGAAGCCGCCGAAGCGCTCGCCGATCTGCTTGAAGCCCTGGAAGTAGCCCGAGTCGCCGCTGTAGAAGATGCGCTGGTCGCCGCTTTGCAGCACCCATGAAGCCCACAGCGTGCGGCCGCGGTCCGAGAGCGTGCGGCCCGAGAAGTGCTGGGCCGGCGTGGCGGTGAGCTTCAGGCCGTCGTGCTCGGCGTCCTGCCACCAGTCGAGCTCGGTCACGCGCTCGGCGGGTACGCCCATCACCACCAGCCGCGAGCGCACGCCCAGCGGCACGAAGTAGCGCTTGACGCTCTTGGCGAGGTATTCGATGGTCGCTACGTCCAGGTGGTCGTAGTGATCGTGCGAAAGGATCACGCCTTCGATAGGCGGCAGTTGCTCCAGCGCGATCGGCGGCTTGTGAAAGCGCTTCGGCCCGGCCCACTGCACGGGCGATGCACGCTCGCTGAACACCGGGTCGATCAGCCAGTACTTGCCCCGCAGCTTGAGCAGGTGCGACGAGTGGCCGAGGCGCACCACGTGGTTGGCCTTGGTGTCGAGCGCGTCTAGGTCCTTCGCGCTGATCTCACGGACCGGAATCGCATCGACCGGCACCGTGTCGACCTTGCTGCCGACGATGAAGCGCGACCAGATGCGCCAGGCGCTGGCCGAGGGCTTCTCGTCGGGGTTGGCCATGTTCTGGAACACGCCGTCCCGGAACTGCGGCGAGTTCTCGTAGCGTGTCTCGCCACCGCCGGCGGCGCTGCAACCCGCGACGAAGGCGCAGCCGGCCGCGGCGAGCGCCGTGCCCCGGCGCAGGAGTTGGGGCAGGTAGGACCCCTGCGAAGCCGAATCGTCAGCCATGGGAAGAACCTCTGGACGTGTGTTTGTGTAGAGGCGCGAGACTATCCCGGGCGCATGTTTCAATGGTTTCAGCGACAGAAACATTCGGGCGGCAGGGGAATTTCGGGGCGGGCGCGCCATGCCCGGCCAGGCCTCTTCCGTATGCCATGCGCCCTATGGCATGCACCGCTTCGGCGCGGCACACTCGGGGCCTTCATGGGCCAGGAGAAGGCGATACAAAAATGAGCGGCAAC